>JAAXOU010000002.1 GCA_012396115.1 Streptomyces somaliensis DSM 40738
CGCCGCTCCGGGGCGGGGTCCTCCCGCGGTAGCACCGCGGGGTCGGCCGCGCGGCGGAGCCGGGTGGCCCGCGGGCCGATGCCCGGCCGCCCCTCCACCTGCGACCTTCGTGTGGAGGGGGCCGGCCGGCGGCCCGCCGGAGCCGAGGAGCACGTATGCGGACGACCTTTCGCACGGAGGGACCGGCCCCCGCCCGCCCGGGGCGGTTCCGCGCCGCGTGGCAGGCGGCCCACCGGCCCGTCGACGGGGTGTCCCGGTGTACGCGGCTCATCGCGTACGCCGTGCCGCTCACGGTCCTGCCGTCCAGCGTCTGGCGGCTCCCCGCCGTGTTCTCCCACGGGGTCTCGCCCGGCGAGCGGGTGTACATCGTCTTCCTGTCGGTGGTGTCCGAGGTCCTCGCGTTCACCGCGGTCGGGCTGGTCGCCCGCTGGGGCGAGGTGTTCCCGCGCTGGGTCCCCTTCCTGCGCGGCCGCCGGGTCCCGGTGGGAGCGGCCGTCGTACCCGCCGCCGCCGGAGCCGTGGTCCTCACCCTCCTGTGGACCGTGGCGGTCCCGGTCACCGAGGTCATGGACGTGACGATCCGGGGCGACGAGGTGCCGTCCGACTACCCGGGCAAGGCCGGGGGCTGGGAGGCCGCGTGGTTCTACCTCTGCTACGCGCCGCTGGTCCTGTGGGGGCCGCTGCTGGGCGTGCTGGCCGTCGCCTACGCCAAGCGCCGCCGGGCGGTTCCGAGGGGTTGAACGGCGCTCCGGGCCCCGCCGCGGCACGCGGCACGCCCGGCGGGGCGGGGCCTGCCGCCTGCACCGGCGGGCCGTACGCGTCACGCGGCGGCCTGTACGCGTCATGCGGCGGCCCGTACGCGTCATGCGGCGAGCCGTACGCGCCACGTGGCGGCCCGTACGCGTCGCACGGCGGCCCGTACGCGGTCCGGGGCGGCCCTCCGGTCAGGCGCCGGTGGCGGCCGGAACGGGGTCAGGGTCGGGCCCGGAGTCGGGCCCGGAGTCGACGATCCGCGCGAGCAGGTCGAGGCCCGGGCGGTCCACGGGCCGGGCGTTGGCGCTCAGGACGACGACCGCCGCCCGGCGTTCGGGGGCCACGGCCAGCAGACTGCGGTAGCCGCCGGTGCCGCCGTTGTGGAACAGGACCCGGTGGCGGACGTGGGGCAGGTCGACCGAGACCCAGCCGGGGTGGACGGTCATCCTGCCGTCGACGCGGTGGGCGGTGGTGCGGGTGAGGGCGACGGCCTCGCCGAGCTCTCCGGGTACGGGGTCGATCTGGGCCCGGGCCAGTGCGAGCAGGTCGGGCACGGTGGAGTGCAGGCCGCCGGCGCCGGCGAGGGCGGCCAGCTGCCAGGGCGGGCGGGGGTGGCCGGTGCGGGAGTGGCCGGGGGCCAGGCGTGCGGCGCGTCCGGGGTCGAGGGCCACGCGGGTGTCGGTCATGCCGAGGGGCCGGCAGACCTCGTCCTGGACGAGGGTGTCGTAGTCGGTTCCGGCGTGGCGTGCCAGGACGAGCCCGAGCAGGCCGGCGCCGAGGTTGGAGTAGCGGAAGCGGGTGCCGGGCACCGACCGCAGGCGGGTGCGCCGCAGTCCGTCCAGCAGGAACTCGCCCGTGCAGCCTGCGTAGGGGTCGGGCCGGAACAGGCCGCGCGGCAGGAGGCCCTTGGGCAGCCGGGGCAGGCCGGAGGTGTGGCAGGCCAGGTGGACCAGCCTGACGGCCTCGCCGCCGCGTTCGGGGGGCGTGATGTCGCGGGGCAGCAGGTCGCGGAGCGGCTGGTCCAGCCCCACGGTGCCGCGCACGGCGAGCCGGGCCAGGGTCAGGGCGGTGAACGTCTTGGTGACGGAACCGATCTCGAACAGCGTGCCGGGGTCCGCGCCGTGCAGCGCGGACCGCCCGCCCCGCACGGCACCCACCGCGACGGCGCCGCGCTGCCGGGCGCCGAGCCGCTCCGCCGTCCGCCGTACCAGGTCGTCGAGGGACGGGGCCACGGCCGTCACGCCTCCGCCCGGCCGAACAGGCGCCGGCCGCCGTACTTCTTGTGCACGGCCTGCTTCGAGACCCCCAGCGCCTCCGCGATCCGCATCCACGTCACCCCCGCCGCCCGCGCCCGGTACACCAGGATCTCCTCCTGACCCTCCAGGCGGCGGCGCAGCGCGGCCGCCTCGCGCAGCGCTTCGATCGGATCGGCGTTGTCGGTGATCGATGAGATGTCCACTCCGGTCATGCGTCAACTTTAGTTGACTTCCCTTCCGGTCGTCAACCTGCGTTGACCGCGACGGAGTGGCGGACGGTGGCGCGGCGGGCGGCGTACGGCAGACCGCCCAGGCCCTTCAAGCCCTCCAGCCCCTCCAGCCCCTCCAAACCCTCCAAGCCGTCCGGACCGTCCGGACCCTCCAGGCCGCCCGGGCCGCGGAACCCCCGCCCGCCCCGGATCGGGCCACCGGGGGCGGCCGATCTTCCCCAAACCCCCACCGTCACACGCCAGTTCATGTACGCTGCAAGGCTTTGCTCGGGACGTGGACGCTGTATCCGGTGGGGGGAGAACACGGTGAACGGTACGACGGGGAACCGTCCGGGGGAGTACGACGAGCAGGTCGCGCGCCTGGCGGCGGGCTCGTCCAACTTCGGCCACCTGCTGCGCCACGAGCCCTTACTGGTGACGCTCGGCTGCTCCGCCGAGTCGTACGTCCACACCGACCCGCACGCGGCCATGGTGAAGGCCCGCCTCTTCGGCGAGGTCATGGCCCGGCACCTGGTCACCCTCCTCGGCGTCACCGTCCCGGGCAACCGGCAGGTCGACCGGATCAACGCCCTCGTCCGGGCCGAGGTCCTGGTCCCGCAGGTGCGCGCCTGGTTCGAGGCGATCCGCGAGACGGGCAACCGGGCGGTCCACGAGTACTACGCCAACGTCCGCGAGGCGCTGCGCTGCGTGGAGACGTGCTTCCGCCTCGGCGACTGGCTCCACCGCGCCTCGGACCCGTCCGACACCGCGCACCGGGTGTTCCTGGCGCCCGCGCCGCCCTCCGCCGCGCCCGCCCCGGCGACCGCCGCCGACCTGCGCGAGCTGGAGCAGCTGCGCACCGAACTCGACGCCTACCGCCGCAGACTGGAGGAGGCCCGCCTCCGCTACGACGGCAGGCAGAGCCGCCTGGAGCGCGAGCGGGCCGCCCGCGAGCAGGCCGAGGCGGAGCTGGCCCGCGCCGAGGCCGAACGGGCCGCGCTGCACGACCTGATAGCCGAGCTGAGCGAGAAGCTCACCGAGCTGGCGGCCCCCGACGTGGAGTCCCGCTCGGCCGCCCGTCCGCTGGACGGGGCCTCGCGGCGCGACGAGTTCATCGCGTACGCGCAGAAGGCCGCCCGCCCGCCGATGAGCGAGGCGCAGGTGAGGGCCGAGCTGGACCGGATGCTGGAGCTGGCGGGCTGGACCGTCCAGGACGACGGCGCCAAGAACCTCTTCGCGGGGCGGGGCGTCGCCGTTCGGGAGGTCTCCACCGCCGTCGGCCGCGCCGACTACCTCCTCTACGTCGACCAGCGCCTGGTCGGCGTCGTGGAGGCCAAGCGGGAGGGCGCCGACCTGGAGGCCGCCATGCGGCAGGCCGCCCGCTACGCCACCGGCCTCACCCGCAGCCAGCAACTCAGCGCCTGGCGCGCCAGCCTGCCCTTCCGGTACGTCGCCGACGGCAACACCGTCCGCTTCCACAACGCGCTCGACCCGTCCCCGCGCACCCGCGAGGTCTTCGCCGTGCACCGGCCGGAGACCGTCGCCCGCTGGATCGAGGAGGCCGAGGCCGATCCGGCCGCGCCCACGCTGCGCGCCCGGCTGCGCCGCCTGCCGGGGACCTTCCTCGACCCCGCGCCCCTGCGCCCCGCGCAGCTCACGGCCATCACCGGCCTGGAGCGCTCCCTCGCCAAGGACGACCCGCGCGCCCTGATCCAGATGGCGACCGGCGCCGGCAAGACGTACACGGTGGTCAGCGAGACCTACCGGCTCCTGAGGCACGCCGGCGCCCGGCGCGTCCTGTTCCTGGTCGACCGCAACAACCTCGGCGGCCAGGCCGCCACCGAGTTCGAGAACTTCGACACCCCCGACGACGGCCGCAAGTTCACCGAGCTGTACGTGGTGCAGCGCCTCGCCGGGGACACCGTGCTGGGCTCCGCGCACGTGGTGGTCTCCACCGTGCAGCGCCTGTGGATGGCGCTGACCGGCCGCGACGTGCCGAGCGCCGACAAGGAGGACGCGGCCCTCGACCGGTACGACCTGGTGAAGGAGCCCGTCCAGGTCGGCTACAACCCGGACCTGCCGCCGGAGGCCTTCGACCTCGTCGTCGTCGACGAGTGCCACCGCTCCATCTACGGCAAGTGGCGCGCGGTCCTGGAGTACTTCGACGCCCACCTGGTCGGCCTGACCGCCACCCCCGTCAAGCAGACCTTCGGCTTCTTCTTCCAGAACCTGGTCAGCGAGTACCCGTACGAGCAGGCCGTCGCCGACCGCGTCAACGTCGACTTCGACGTCTTCCGCATCCGCACCGAACTGGGCGAGAACGGCGGGACCATCCCGGCGGAGACGGTCGTCCCGATGCGGGAGCGCAGGACGCGCCGCGAGCGGTACCAGGAGCTGGAGGAGGACCTGGAGTGGAAGGCGTCCCAGCTCGGCCGGCAGGTCATCAGCAAGGGACAGCTGAAGCTGGTGCTGGAGACGTTCCGCGAGCACCTGTTCACCGACATCTTCCCCCCGGTGGGGGAGGGGGAGGCCCGGCGGGCGCGCACCCACGTGCCCAAGACGCTGGTCTTCGCCGTGGACGACAACCACGCCGACGAGATCGTGGGGATGGTCCGCCAGGTCTTCGGCGAGAGCGACGACTTCTGCCAGAAGATCACCCACGCGGCGAAGCGGCCCGCGGAGCTGATCAAGGCGTTCCGCAACAGCCCCGAGCTGCGCATCGCGGTCACCGTCGACATGATCGCCACCGGGACCGACATCCCGCCGCTGGAGTGCGTCTTCTTCCTGCGGGACGTGAAGAGCTGGGCGTACTTCGAGCAGATGAAGGGGCGCGGTTCGCGGACGGTCGACCCGGCGGAGTTCCAGGCCGTCACCCCGGACGCGGAGGTCAAGGAGCGGTTCGTGATCGTCGACGCGGTCGGGGTGACGGACTCGCCCCGCGTGGACGCCCGCCCCCTCAACCGGATCTCCGAGCGGAAGATCCCGCTGGAGCGGCTGATGGCCAAGACGGCCGGCCTGGCCATGACCGAGGACGAGATCGCCACCCTGGCGGGCCGCCTGGCCCGGCTCGACCAGCAGCTCACCGCCGAGGAGCGCGAGGAGGTCGCGGAACTCGCGGGCCTGCCGCTGCGGGAGATCGTCGGCGGCCTGGTCCGGTCCGTCGACCCCGACCAGCAGGAACGGGCCCGGCGGATCGGCGGCGAGGAGCGGGTACGCCGGAACATGCTGGACGCGCTGAAGCCGATCGCCGCCAACCGCGAACTGCGCGACCGGCTGATGTCCATGCGCCGGGCCCACGACATCGTCATAGACGAGGTGAGCGTGGACGAGGTGCGGGAGGTGCGCGGCATCACGCCGGACGAACTGGCCATGCGGCGCGTCACCTCCTGGAAGCAGTACCTGGACGAACACCGGGACGAGACCACCGCGTTCGAGATCGCCTTCCGCGACCGCAGGGACCCCAAGGAGGTCTACCGGCGGCTGAAGGACCTGGCCCGGAAGATCGAACGCCCCCCGTTCCAGTGGACCCCGGCGCGGCTGTACGACGCGTACGTGCAGCTCGGCAAGGCCGCCCGGCACCCGGGCGGATCGGCGGGCGTGGTCGACCTGATCGGGCTGCTGCGGTTCGAGCTGGGCCTGGACGAGGAGGTACGGCCCTACCGGGCGCTGGTGGAGGAGCGGTACGCCGCGTGGCGGGCCCGCCAGGAGCAGGCGGGAGCCGTTTTCACCGAGGAGCAGACGTGGTGGCTGGACCGCATGGTCGACGTGATCGCCACCGACGCCGCGATCGAACCCGCGCATTTGAAGGGTTTGCCCTTCAACGAGCGCGGGGGCGTGGACGGATTCCTGAGGGAGTTCGGGCCGGATCGTGCGGCTGAAATTCTGGATGAACTGGGACGGGAGTTGGGCGCGTGAATTTGGAGAACAGCGAGCCTTGGAAGTTGCCGGAGGGCTGGGCCTGGGCGTCGTTCGCAGACGTGGCCCATGTAGCCAGCAATCTTGTGTCGCCTCACGATTTCCCAGACCTGCCGCATATTGCGCCGAACCATATCGAGTCAGAGACGGGACGCCTGCTGCCCTACTCGACAGTGGCCGAGGATGGTGTGAAAAGCCCGAAACACTACTTCCCTGAGGGGTGTATCCTTTACTCGAAAATCCGGCCATACCTTGCCAAAGTTGTTGTGCCGAGATTCGATGGATTGTGTAGCGCGGACATGTATCCAGTCTCTACTGAGTTGGATTGCGGTTACTTGGCTCTGTGGTTGCGCAGTCCGGCATTCACTGAATTTGCCGCCAAACATCAAGGTCGGTCTGTCCTGCCTAAAATCAACAAAGAAGCTTTGGCGAGGCTTCCTGTTCCAGTACCACCGCTGGAGGAGCAGCGGCGTATCGTCGCCGCGCTCGAAGAGCAGTTATCTCGGCTTGATGCGGCGGTCCAATCGGTAGAGCAGAGTCGAACGCGGTCCAGGCAGCTTTGGAGTTCTATCCTGCATCAAATGACCGAGGGGACCCTGTCTCGGCATGTGCGGCGTCCGATCCAGTGGAAGCGTACTGATGAAGTGGCTGTAGTTCAGGGCGGAATTCAAAAGCAGGCCAAACGCCGGCCGCTGGAGAACGCGTTTCCTTTCCTGCGAGTAGCGAACGTGCCTCGCGGGCGTCTTGCGCTTGATGATATTCACGAAATTGAACTATTCAAGGGTGAACTTGAGCGCTACCGACTCGAAGTCGGCGATTTGCTTGTGGTGGAAGGGAACGGAAGTCCTGATCAGATTGGCCGCGCTGCATTGTGGCGAGGGGAGATCGAGGACTGCGTGCATCAGAATCACTTGATTCGGGTTCGACCAGGAGCGGAGATGCGCGCTGATTTCCTGGAGCTTGCATGGAATTCTCCAAGCGTTACTCGGCAATTGAAAAAGGTCGCAAGTTCCACCAGTGGGCTGCATACGCTGAGCACTGCCAAGGTCAAGTCAGTGAAGATTCCGGTCCCTTCGCTGGAAGAGCAGGACGAACTCCTCGAAGCGGTGCAGCAATGGCGTACGAAGCAACTCGCCGCAGAGGCCGCACAACAAACTGCTCTCGCTCGCGCCGTCGCCCTCCGTCGCTCCCTCCTCGCCGAAGCCTTCGCGGGACGGCTCGTCCCCCAGGACCCCGCCGACGAACCCGCCGCCGCGCTGCTCGACCGCATTCGTGCGGAGCGGGAGGCGGCCGGGGCCGCCAAGTCCAAGCGCCGCAGCCCGCGCCGGGCCCCCGCCCAGCGAAAGAACGCACCCGCAGCGGACGCGCCCCCGTTGCCCCGGGCCGACGGCCCGGCCCTCGCCACCGCCACCCAGCCCACCCTTGACCTGGAGATGCCCTCGTGACCACGACCGAGGCCCGTCGGCTCGTCGACAAGCTCTGGAGCTACTGCCACGTCCTGCGCGACGACGGCGTCTCCACCATCGACTACGTGGAGCAGTTGACGCTCCTCGTCTTCCTCAAGATGGCGCACGAGGCGCAGTCCCGCCCCCCGATGTTCCGCGAGCAGATCATGCCCGAGGGCACGGTCTGGGAGGGCCGTGGCTGGCCCGAGCTGCTGAACAACGACGGCGCCAAGCTCGAAGCCGCCTACACCCAGCTCCTCGAAGACCTCGGCGCCCAGATACCCGGCACCACCTTCCACCTGATCTTCAACGGGGCGAGGAACCGCATCCACGACCCCGCGAAGCTCAAGCGCCTCGTCAAGGACCTGATCGACAAGGAGAGCTGGTCGGGCCAGAAGACCGACATCAAGGGCGACGCCTACGAGGAACTGCTCTCCCGGGGCGCGGAGGACATCAAGTCCGGCGCGGGCCAGTACTTCACGCCCCGCCCGCTGATCCAGGCCATCGTCGACTGCGTCCGCCCCACCCCGGACGACACGATCACCGACCCCGCCTGCGGCACCGGCGGCTTCCTGCTGTCCGCCGCCGAATACATCCTCCAGGAGTACGGCAACCGCCTCACCCCCGAGCAGCGCGAGCACCTCAGCAGCGGCGGCATCTGGGGCACCGAGCTGGTCAGGAACACCGCCCGCCTCGCCGCGATGAACCTCTTCCTCCACGGCATCGGCCAGCCCACCGGCAAGGCCCTCGTCCGCACCCGGGACGCCCTCGCCGCCCCGCCCGACAAGCGCGCGAGCCTGGTCCTGGCCAACCCGCCCTTCGGCAAGAAGTCGTCCATCACCGTCTACGGCGACGACGGTTCGGCGGCCCGCGAGGCCATCGCGTACGAACGCCGCGACTTCTGGGTCACCACGACCAACAAGCAGCTCAACTTCATGCAGCACATCGCCTCGCTGCTGGAGATCCACGGCCGGGCGGCGGTCGTCGTCCCCGACAACGTCCTCTTCGAGGGCGGCGCGGGCGAGACCATCCGCCGCCGCCTGCTGAAGGAGTACGACGTCCACACGCTGCTGCGCCTGCCCACCGGCATCTTCTACGCGGGCGGCGTCAAGGCCAACGTCCTCTTCTTCGAGCGCAGGCCGGCCCGTCCCAACCAGCCGTGGACCGAGAAGCTGTGGGTCTACGACTTCCGCACGGCCCAGCACTTCACCCTCAAGCAGAACCCGCTCACCCGGGCCCACCTCGAAGACTTCGTGCAGTGCTACCGCCCCGGCGAGGACCGCTCCAAGCGCGTCGAGACCGAGCGCTTCAAGGCGTACACGTACGAGGAACTGACCGCCCGCGACAAGGCCAACCTCGACATCACCTGGCTCCGCGACCCCAGCCTGGACGACGCGGACAACCTGCCCGCCCCCGAGGTGCTGGCCGCTGAGATAGTGGAGGACCTCCAGGCCGCGTTGGCCGAGTTCGCCGCGATCGCGGAGACCTTGCAGCAGGCGCGGAGCGGCGACCCGGCGGAGGAGGCGGCCCCGGCGGCTGACTGATCGCGGACGTGGCCCGCGCCCGTGAACTCGGGTGCGGGCCACGCCCGTTCGCCGTGTCAGTGCCCGGAGGCGTACGGCAGGAAGGCCGCCCAGGTGGCGGGGGTGAGGGCGAGGCGGGGACCGGCGGGGTTCTTGGAGTCCCGTACGAGGATCCGGTCGGGGACGGTCGCCACCTCGACGCAGTCGGGACCGTCGGGGGTGCTGTAGCTGCTCTTGAACCAAGCGACTTCGATGCAGGACGGGCCGTCGTCTGAGCTGTAGCTGCTCTTTATCCACTCCGACTTGGTGCCTACTCCAGCGGCGGTCTTGTGGATCATGACTCTCCCAGGATCTTCTCGATAAAGGTCAGTGACTCCCGTGGACTGAGAGCTTGCGCCCGGATCGCGCCGTAACGGATGTCCAGCACCTGGACCTCTCTCGGATTGGTGATCACGCGACTGATGAGTTGCGCCTCGTTGTGTCCCACGGTGCTCCCATCCCGCAGCCGCAGTAGCCGGAAAGAACCGGCCAGGCCTGCGTTGTCCTCGCGGCCCAGTGGCAGAACCTGCAAGTCCACGTGCCTGAACTGAGCTACTTCCAACAGGCGTTCGAGCTGCCTGCGAAGCACCATCCTGCCACCGATGGGACGACGTAGGGTCGACTCGCATTGCACGAAGCTGAAGACCTTCAACGGTGACGACTCGTCGAGAACGTCTTGGCGTGCCAAGCGGGCAGCCACTTGCCGCTCAAGTTCGTCCTGGTTGAACGGAGGTCGTCGTGTGGACATCGACGCCCGCACGTACTCCTCAGTCTGCAGCAGTCCGTGAACGACAGAGTTGTTATAGGCGCACAACTCGACCGCGTCCGCCTCCAACCTCTTCAGGTCCCGTACCTTCTTCGGGTACCGGGTCTCCGCCAGGTCCCGCCCCATCGCCACGACCCGGCCGCCCGCCTCAAGTACCCGGTCCGCCGCGTCCAGGTACTCGGGTCGGGGGATGCGCCGCCCGCGTTCCACCGAGGAGACCAGCTCCTCCCCGTACCCGATGGCCGCGCCGAACTCCGCCTGCGTCAGCCCGGCCGCCTCGCGCCAGAGCTTGAGTTGGCGGGCCACGGCCTTGATGACCGCCCCGGCCTCCTCGTCCTCCGGTCCCGCGTCCCAGTCGCTCATGTCCCGCCCTCCCGTCGAGCCCTTCCCGGTTCAACTCCGTACGCCCCCGCCCGGACACCCCGTACCGCCCGGACGGAAACGGGCGCCGTGCGGACAGCCGACCTTCGCCCGGCCGGTCCTGCTTCACAGGCTAGGCAGGCGCGGACACGCTGGGTGACGTGAATCACCGAATCACCTCCACCAGCGGAGCCCCCGCCGAGCCGGCGGCTCCCGACGCGCCGCGCCGGTTCTCCATGCGGTTCTCCGCCACCCGCCGCGGCGCGCGCCTCGCCCGGCTGCTCGCGGCCCAGCAGTTGCAGGACTGGGGACTTCCGCCGGACCCGGCCCGGCTGGTCGTGGCCGAGCTGGCGGCGAACGCCGTGCTGCACGGCCGCGTACCGGGCCGGGACTTCCGCCTGACCCTCTCCGCCGCCGCGTCGGGGACGCTATGCGTGGAGGTCACCGACACGCGGGGCGAACTGACGCCCGTCCGCGGGCGGTTGGCGGCGGAGGTCCTGGGCGAGTGCGGGTACGGGCTGCTGCTGGTTGAGGAGCTGGCGGACCGGTGGGGCGTCCGGCACGGCCCGGCCCCGTGCAAGACCGTCTGGGCCGAACTGGACCCGGCCGCCCCGTGATGACGGCAGGCGTCCTTCGGCCGCACGCGCCTTGGGAAGTGCCTCCCGGTACGACTCACGGCGTCGGTGTGAGCCGGTGGTCCTCCGGGAGCCGATCCCGGTCGCCGGCCGGGGGCCGGGACGAGGCAGGTGCCGAAGCCCCGGTCGTCGCGCCGGTCCCGGCCCCGAGGCCACACCGACTGGTCGGCCCGCCGGTGTCCGGCGACACGAGGAGCGGGTTCCCTCCGGTCGTGGGACCCGAAACCGCGAAGCTCGTCGACGAGCCGTCCTGCGCCCAGGGCTACCGGGTACCGGCCGATGCCGTGGAAAACCGGTGGAACGGTCGGCCGGTCATCAGTCGTCCATCCACTCGTTTCGTTTTCCGTTGCAGTACGACCAGGTGCAGACGCCGTGCCAGTACTTGGTGCGCGACGAGGCGTAGAGGTCGGCGGCCAGACGGGCCACCTGGGAGCGGGTCAGGCCGGGGGAGTCGTCGCGGACCTGGCGGGAGTCGACGACCGCCACGGCGGCCACGATGCTGTGGTCGGCCAAGACGCAGATCGGGACGCGCATGGTCGGGGTGGAGCGTGCCTTCACCGAGCCCATGCGCTGGAGGTCGGCGTTCTGGCACTCCAGCAGGGCGCCGCGGAAGCCGGTGGGGCCGAACCGCTCGCGGGGACCGACCAGCTCGCCCCTGAACTCCTGCTCGTCGTCGTCGATCGCGTCGAAGAAGTTGTCGAGCGTGGTGACCGGATCGTCGATCGTGCCCCAGAAACCGTCGACCAGCAGTGTTCTGCCTCCGTACCGGTACTGGGTCCGCACGATGGCGGGATCTTTGACGCCGATCGCCTCCTCCCTGACCGGACGCCCCACCTCGGTGCGTGCGATGTAGCAGTCCGCGTCCGACGGCGCCCCCTCGCACTCCCTGGTGGAAAGGTCCTGCAGGTATTCCCAGAACTTCCGGTACTGACCGATGGAGTCGGCCGGGGTCAGCATGTAGCCCTTCGTGGCCCGGTCCACGCTCTGGTACGCCGGAGCGGAGGACACCAGGACGTAACCGGTGGCCGCGAGCGCCACGAAGACGCCCGTCAGCACCCTGCGTCTCTTCTTGAAATGACCGCGCACGGCGCTCCCCCTCGACTCGCCCTCCTGCCGTTCTCGTACTTCGACCGGCGGAGGGGACGGAAGGTTGCTCCGAAGCCTCCCCTTCCCCGAATCGAACGGGACGGCGTCACGGACTGTGGGAACCCGTCGCCCCGGCGTCGGACGGCGACGGCGAACGCCCGACCGTGTGGCGGAACCGGCACGTACCGGCGGACGCGCACGGACGCCTGCGGACCCATCCCCATGGGTGGGAGGCACCGCGATCCGGTACCGGGCGGTACGAACCGCGGGGGCCCGGTGCCTCCGGAGGCGGTGCGGGCTTCGGGAACGTGACAGCGCATGTCTGCCGCCGTTCGTCACCGACTCGGCCACCACCGGGGCGGCGGTCGACGACCTGCGGCCCGACCACCCTCTGAAAGTAGACGGAGCGCCCTCGCCGCCGGGCGGCGGCGGGTCCGAGCAGTTGGGCCTCCCGTCACCCCGGTACGAACGGAGGGCCCCGGCGAGCGGTCCCGGAATCGGCACGCCGCCCCCGCCCGCGTACCGGGCCGGGACTTCCGCCCGACCCTCTCCGCCGCCGCGTCGGGGACGCTGTGCGTGGAGGTCACCGATACGCGGGGCGAACTGCCGCCTGTTCGAGGGCGGTTGGTGGCGGAGGTCCTGGGCGAGTCCGGGTACGGGCTGCTGCTGGTCGAGGAGCTGGCGGACCGCTGGGGCGTCCGCCACGGCCCGTCCCCGTGCAAGACCGTCCGGGCCGAACCGGACCCGACCGCCCCGTGACGACGTCCCGCGAACGGCCGCGTACGCGCTCACGGCGCCCGGAGGCGCGCCCGGGGTCCCGAACCGACCGGGTGGGATCCCCGTGAACCGTCCCGCCGGTCGGCCGGGGGGCACCGACCGGTCATCGGCTTCTACTCGCACAGCCCGCCCCGTATGTTGTCCACGGGGACGACCCGGAGGGGGATTCATGGCCTGGGAAGAGTGGGAGCGTTTGAAAGCCGAGACGGCTACTCGTGAGGCCACTCGGATACAGCTGAACCAGGCCGCCTCGGGAGGAGCAGGCGGCGACTGCAGTGGGCCGGACCTGGCTTCCAGCCCACGAGCGAAGAAATCGGCGGCGAAGGCAATCCAAGAGGTCCTGGTGCCGGGCGTGGTGCGAGACGGCAAGTGTGCGGCCGAAAGCATGAACGCGGCGATCAAAGAATTCGGTGCCAGGGACGGAAGCGGCTGGGACTCATCCAGCGCGCTGAAGAAGGCGCAGCGAACTTGGGAAAAGCAGGTCAAGACACTACTCGATCGTCTCGCGGACGAGAAGGCGGCCCTGATCAAAACCAGTATCGATTTGCGGGGCAGCGACCTCGACACTGCTGGGCGGCTCAACCGGGCCTCCCGGCTCGATGACTGCTGACCAAGCGGCCGACCGGATCGGGGGATCCATGCCGACCTATCACGAAGTGATGACCACCGACCTGTCCAAGCTGACCGCAGCCGCTGACAAGTGGAGCGAGATGGCTGGCAAGTTCAGGATTTTGGGTGATCTCTACCAGAGGGATGTCCGTAACATCTCGGCAGGTGAACTCTGGATAGGGATCAGCTCCCAGGCGGCGAGCAAACGGTTCGGTGTGACACTTGAGGAACTGCGGGGTGCGCAGAAGGAAGCGGAAGCTGTTTCCTCCCTCTTACGGCAGGCCCATACACAGCTCGTTGATCTCCGCGGCAGGTTGGAGGCGGTCAGGGACGCTGCGGTCAAGGACGGCATGCGGGTTTCCGATCGGGGGGTTGTGACCTTCGGCGTGGACCGGCTGAGTCAGGGGGAGCGTACCGCTTACCTGCACGATCCAGGCTTTCTAGAAAACTCCCGTGAAAAGGTGAACCAATGGGTTCATCGCATCGAGGAAGCGGTCAAGGCGGTCAGCGACGCCGACGACGGCCTCCGCTTCGCCCTGGACGCCATCGTCCGTGATTCCGATGTCCTGGACGGGACGACCCACGGATTCAACAGAAATCCCGTCGGCATCCCCTACTCCTCTTTGGAGGAGGCAGGCAAGGCCGCCAACATGCCCAAGGGCAGGAAGGCCATCGCCCAGTGGTGGCGCGATCTCGAGCCGGTCACCCGCGGCATCCTGCTGCGGGATCGTGGCGACGAGCTCCGGGCAGCGGGTGTCACCGCCCCTCTGCATCAGTGGAAGGCGCCGGACGTCGGTTCAGGACCGTTCAACCTCGAAGACGTGACAGCGCATGACGTGTGGCTTCATTCCCAAGCCGTAGCCATCGCAGCAGCGGGGGACTTCATCGGGGAGACCGGAGCCTCTCGCAACATGCTGCACTACCTGGGCGGGACCGGTGAAACCCTGGAATTGGATGTCGACCGGATGCTGCACGATGACACGCAATTCCGCTCGGACATCGAGCGGATGCACTTGGTGGGAAACCAGGACGCCTGGCGGGAAAAGGCGCTGGATGAGTTCAAGAAAGCCGGAGGGGATAAGGTGGTGGTGATTCCGGTCGAAAGTGAAGCAAAGCATCGGGTGCTACAGAGTGATGAATGGTTTCACGCGATCGGCTCTCATGCCCAGAATGTTTCCGGAATGATTACCGTCACGCCTGGTGCTGCTGGAGGGGAACCTGAAGTGTCGCTCGAGTACCAGGTCAACGTATGGGATCGCTACAACTGGGACAAGGGTAAGTCAACACAATTTCCCGGAGGGGTCACCATCGAGGACGAGGACATGGGGAGGCTTCACATGGTCGGGCTTGCCCGGGAATTCGATATGCGAGGTAGTAGCTCCAACTACACTCACGACCTCAGCGGTCACACGGTCCCGGCCGTCACGCCCGGTGATCCTGGCCGTGAAGGCACGCGCGGCGATGTCTCCCGTGGCGAGGAGGAGAACCGGTGAATTTTTCCTACGGCTCCGTGAGGCGTCTGGTGGTGGGTTCGGTCGCCGTCGGGTTCGGCGGGCTGCTGCTCACCGCCTGTGCGTCGACGCAGCCCAAACACCTTGCTCGGACGGAGTATCCCTATTGGAAAAAGGGTGCTGACGCGGCTGAGGCCGCCGCGTTCTTGCGAGTCCGAGTACCTGAGGGTGCGACGGAGGTGAGGGGCGCCGTGCGGGTCCAGCCGCAGGAACACGTCTATCTGCTGTCGTTCGTCACCGATTCGAAGACCGCCGAGGCGGTGGTCGACGACCTGCGGCCCGACCACCCTCTGAAAACCGATGGAGCGCCCTCGTCGCTGAGTGGCGACGGGTTCGAGCACTTGGGCCTTACGTCGCCCCAGGACGTCAAAGGCGTACGTACGGCCAGCGCCTGCCCGCCCTGCGTCGGCGACTCCCGGCGAGGGCACGTCCAGGGCATCGAAGCCCATGTCGACGACATGGCGGGCGGTCGCGCCCGGGTCTACCTGACCGCCTACTGATCTGGTGTGACCCGGAGCCTTCGGCGGGGTCCCGGTACGAACGGAGGGCCCCGGCGAGCGGTCCCGGAATCGGCACGCCGCCCCCGCCCGCGTACCGGGCCGGGACTTCCGCCCGACCCTCTCCGCCGCCGCGTCGGGGACGCTGTGCGTGGAGGTCACCGATACGCGGGGCGAACTGCCGCCTGTTCGAGGGCGGTTGGTGGCGGAGGTCCTGGGCGAGTCCGGGTACGGGCTGCTGCTGGTCGAGGAGCTGGCGGACCGCTGGGGCGTCCGCCACGGCCCGTCCCCGTGCAAGACCGTCCGGGCCGAACCGGACCCGACCGCCCCGTGACGACGTCCCGCGAACGGCCGCGTACGCGCTCACGGCGCCCGGAGGCGCGCCCGGGGTCCCGAACCGACCGGGTGGGATCCCCGTGAACCGTCCCGCGGGTCGGCCGCGCCCGCGAGGATCACGGGGGTGACCACCCGTACCGCAGACCTCTGGCACCACTACGGCCGTGTTCGCCACGCCGCCGACCGGGCCGTGCCCGACGACTTCCGCTGGAACTGGGGCCAGGACGGCGGGCCGGGCCCCGAAGTCCTCGGCGACCTGGCCGGGGCGTGCGTCGGCGACCTCGGGGCGGGGGCCGCCCGGCACGCCGCCCACCTGGCGGACCGGCACCGGCCCGCCCGGGTCGACGCGGTCGACGCGTCGCCCGCCCAGTACGCCATGGCCGTCGACCTGTACGGGCGCCTCGCTCCCCGGTTGCGCATCGTGCGGTCCGACGCGGTGGGCCACCTGCGCGCACGGCCGGGGGCGTACGACGTGCTGTACAGCGTCTTCGGCGCGGTGGACTTCACCGAACCGCGCGAGCTGCTGCCGGCGGCGGCCGCCGCGCTGCGGCCCGGCGGGCGGCTGGTGTTCTCCACCCTCGGCCACCACCTCGGCGGTACGCCCGCACGGTCCGACGTGCGGCCCGTCGACGTTCCGGCGAGGACGCCGGGCGGTGGGGCGGCCACGATGCGGCGCTGGGTGCTCCGGGGGCGGGTGTGGAGCGACTTGCTCGACCGGGCGGGGTTCGCGCGGGTCACCGTCGACGTACTGCCCGGGGGAAGGGGGCCGCGCGCCGCCGACGCGCTGCTGGTGACCGCGTACCGCCTGCCGCTCGCCGCGGGTGCCTGAAGGTGTGGGAGCAGGGGCGGTCGAGGGCGTGAGAGCAGGGGCGACCGAGGGCGTGGGGCGAGGGGGCGAGGGGGCATGAGCGGCCGAGTGGTCGGGCCGGTGCCGGGGTCTGCGAACCGGAACCAGGGGGTGCGGGCGGGAGGTGCGGGCCACTGCCGGTCGACGACGCGTTCGTCGCAGCGGGATTCGCCATGCTCCACTTGCAGTTGCCGTCCGCCTGGGTGTTGAGCTTCTGGCGCGCCCACCACCTCCGCGTCGGCCCTCGCCGCGTCGGCCCTCGCCGCGACGGCGGCTCCGCGACGGCACCTCGGGCGGCCGGGCCGTGACCGGGACCACCGCCATCGCCCGTCGAATTCCCGCGGCGGACCGGGCTCCGGCTTGCTCGAAGGCGGAGAACGGTCGCTTCACGCCGAAGGCGCCGGGGTGACCGGTACCGACACGACACCCGGGAAACGGCAACGGCCGCCGACGGTCACGTGGGCCTCCGGGGCTGCGGTCACGTGGTCCCCAGAGAGCTCGCGGTCACGTGGTTCCCCGGCAGCCGGTGGGAGAGGACGGAGCGTTCGCCCCGCGGCCGCGCCAAAACCGTTCGACGGCACGGGCCCGGACGGGCCAGGATCCACACTCGTGACGGAGACGAAGCGGTTCCTGGTCGAGGCGGCTGCCCGCAACAACGCGGAGTGGTGCGCGGTGATGAGCCGATCGCACGGCGTGGGCGGCGAGTTCGGTCGGCAGGCGTGGTCCGCTCCGGTCCGGACGCCGCTGTACTACCCCGACGCGGTGACGCTGGTGCCGGGTGCCGATGGGGCCGCGCTGCTGGCCCGGATCGACACCGGGGCGCCCGGCGCCTGCGTCAAGGACAGCTTCGCCGACCTCGACCTGGCGCGGGCGGGCTTCCGGGTGCTGTTCGACGCGCAGTGGATCCACCGCCCGGCGGGCGCTCCGGCCGCCGCTCCGGACCCGGCCTGGGACGCTGTTCGCAGCCCCGAGGCGCTGCGGGCCTGGGCGCTCGCCTGGGACGGCGGGGCGGGCGACGAGGACCTGTTCCGGCCCGAGTTGCTCGAGGATCCGGCCACCTTCGTGCTCGCCGGTCGCTCCGCCGACGGCCACGTGGTCGCCGGGGCGGTGGCGACCCGCAGCGAGCAGGTGGTCGGGATCTCCAACGTCTTCGCGCGGGAGGGCGGCGGTGACGCGGTCTGGCCGGCGGTGCTGAACGCGGTGCACGGACTGTTCCCCGACCTGCCCGTGGTCGGCTACGAGCACGGCGAGGACCTGGACGCCGCCATCCGCCACGGGTTCGAGACGATCGGCCCGCTGCGGATCTGGCTGCGGAGCTGACCGACGCCGACGGCCGGCGTCCCCTCGGGGGGCCGTGGCCACGTGATTCCCTGGTTCCTGGCCCCCGGCTCCCGGCGTCGGCATCGCACAAGAACGACTCCGAGAGCCACACCGACTACTGGAAAGATCCCTCGTTGAGCATCGAGAACCAGGCCGACGCGGTCGCCGGACAGTACGGCGGGGTACGGCGTGGCTGACATACGAGGCGCGGTCGGTCGCCGCGCTGTCTCCGGTGTACGGGCACTGGCCCTCGCGGTCGTCATCGCATCGCTGCCGACGCTGACTGCGGGGTGTTCGAACACGAAGGAACTCGACTACACGCCGGTGCGGATCGATCCCGGTCCGGCACGTGCGAAGGCGAAGGAGGTCTCCAGCCGCCTGTTCGAGATGACCGGGGTCAAGGGCGAGGTCACCGAGCCCGGTCCGAGCATTTCGCGCTGCGACGAGTACGGCGACGACCTGTTCTCCACCTCGCACCCCTGGTCGGTGTACGGCCTGACCGACGACCAGGTCGACACCGGCATGCGGAACCTGCGCAAGGCGCTCGGCCGGAACGGATGGAAGATCACCGAAGACGGCAAGGTCCCCAGCAAGAACCAGGACCCCGAGATCTACGCCGAGAACACGCGCGAGCAGTTCGCCTTGCACGTCACCGCATACAAGGACGGGGGCGAGCAGACCATGCTCCACTTCAAGGTCGTCTCGGCGTGTTTCCGCGCGGAATCGGCCTCCGCCCTCGACGGCGAGTACTGACCCCCGCGCCGCGTCGTCTCGACGACGCGCTTCGTCGAGGCACGACACGGCAGGTCTTCACCAGGTGTGGCGAGCCCGCCCCGAAGCCGGCGGCCCTCCTGACGGAGGAGCGGCGAAGGGGTCTTCCCTTCACTTTCGGGGTGACGGGTAGGGACTCGTCGCAGCGCGTGAATCACCGCACTGGCTCCGGTTTCCGAACCGGGAGGAAATGATTCTCTCGCCGAGGCGGCCGCTTGGAGGGGCGGCAACGATGCTGCTCGACACAGAGCCCGGAACCACCCGGATCTACGTCTGGTCGACTCAATAGGAGACATTTCGCCATCGCCGCCAACCGATTTCCGACTCTCCCGGCCGTCAGGCCGTCAGGTGGCGGGCCGTCAGGCCACCGCGTCACAGGCGGCCTTAGCATGCTGGGGAACCGACAGAGGGGGAATGTTGTGGACGCCTTGACCGTCGCCAACGAACTGGTGCCGTACGTCACCGCCGCCGTCACCGCCTACGGGAGCGCCGTGCTCGTCCGGACCACCGACACGGCCGCCGACGCGACGGTGTCCCTGGGCCAGCGCATCGTGCAGCGACTGTGGAGTCGGGAGGAGAGCCGGGAAGGGCTGGAACAAGCCATCGACGAGGTCGCCGAGGACCCGCAGGACGAGGACGCCCAGGCCGCCCTGCGCGTCCAGGTGCGTCGCATCCTGCGGCAGGACTCCGAGCTGGCCGCGGAACTGGCCCGACTGCTGCCGGCCCGGTCCTTCACCGCCTCCGGGGACGGCTCCGTCGCGGTGGAGACGAACAACGGTGTCATCAGCACCGGCGACGGTGCCACCATCCAGCGGTGAACGAGGGGCCCCACGTCGAGGCCTCCGGCCGACGGGCGGTGGCCGTCGGCACCAACAGCGGCATCGTGTCCACCGGCGACCACGTCACGATCGACGCCCGCACCGTCCACCTGCCGGCTGACGCCGTCCGGCGGCCCGCCGACGTTCCGGCGCCGCGGGGAACCACCAACCTGCCACTACCGGCGAACCCGAACTTCGTCGACCGGACCGAGCCCCTGGCCCGTCTGGAAGCCGCCATGGACGAGGCCGGTCCGACGGCGCCCCCGGTCGTGCACGGCCTGGGCGGGACGGGCAAGAGCGCCCTGGCCCTGCAGTTCGCCCACCGGCACCGGTACCGGTTCAACCCGGTGTGGTGGATCAGCGCGGACTCCGCTTCCAACATCGTCCGGGGGCTCGCCGACCTAGCCGTCCGGCTCGACCCCCACCACCTGGCCACCGCGACCAGCACCGAGCGCGCCGAGTGGGCCCTGAGCTGGCTACAGGCCCACCGGGACTGGCTCCTCGTACTCGACGACGCCGCCTCCCCACGTGACCTGGCCCCGGTGCTGGGCATGGCCACGGGGCGGTACGTCATCACCAGCCGACGGGCCACCGGCTGGCGCCGACTGGCCCAGCCCCTCCCGCTGGACACGCTGCCCCCCGACGCCGCAGTGGAGTTGCTCACGCGCATCATCGAACCCGACGGACCCGGCGGGCCCGACGACGAGCGGGACCTCGCCCGCCTCGCCGACGAGCTGGGGCACCTGCCCCTGGCCCTGGAGCAGGCCGCCGCCTACATCGAGTCCACCGCCATCAGCCCGGCCGCCTACCTCGACCGCCTCCGCCGCTACCCGGCCCGCATGTTCGCCGCCGCCTCGACGGGCGGCCAGGAAGCGGACGACCAGCGCACCGTCGCCCGGATCTGGCAACTGTCGCTCCAAGCGATAACGGACCAGCAGCCCCTGGCCGGGGACCTGTTGCGGCTGTTCGCCTGGCTCGCTCCCGTCCCGCTACCGCGCGACGTCCTCGAGGACCTCCACACGCACCTGGGGGAGGACCCGTGGGCCGTCGACGAAGCCCTGGCCCTCCTCCACAGCTACAGCATGATCACCCTGACCCGGCAGACCGTGACCGTGCACCGCCTGGTCCAGGCCGTGGCACGCCTCCCCGACCCCGCCGACCCGCACCGCACCGTCCGGGCCATCGCCACCGCCCGCGAACGCGCCACCCGGCTGCTGGAGCGGGCGCTACCGGAGAACCCGCTGTTCGACGTCTCCGGGTGGCCCCGGTGGCGCGAGCTCCTACCGCACCTGCTGGCCCTGACCGACCGGACCCCGGCCGAGGAGGAGGACCTGCACACCGCCGGCCTGCTCGTGGCCGCCTCGGCGTTCCTGCAGGGCGACGGCCACACGGGTGCGGCCGTGGAGTGCGCCCGGCACGCGGTGGACATCCGCACCCGGCTCCAAGGGTCCGACCACCCGGACACGCTCGCGGCCCGCAGCTTCCTCGCCAGCGCCCACCGGGCCGCCGGTGACCTGGAGACGGCCACCCCCCTGCACCAGCGGAACCTGGCCGACCACGAGCGCGTCCACGGCCCCGACCACCCCGACACCCTCGTCGCCCGCGCCAACCTCGCCTACCTCCACGCCCTGCGGGGCGAGCCGGCACGAGCGCGGGACCTGCACCGGCAGAACCTGACGGACATGCAGCGCCTCCACGGCCCCGACCACCCGCACACCATCAACGCCCGCGCCAACCTGGCCGGCTGCCACCGCGACACGGGCGACCTGGAAACAGCCATCGACCTCTACCACCAGGCCGTCGCCGATTACGAACGGGTCTACGGGCCGGACCACTCCGAGACGATCACCGTCCGCAGCAACCTCGGCTACGCCCACCAGCTCGCCGGCGACATCGACGCGGCCACCGCCCTCTTCGAGAGGGTGCTGGCCGACCGCGAGCGCCTCTACGGCCCCGACCACCCCCTCACCGAACTCGCCCGCCAACTCCTCGACCGAACCCGCCCGCCGGCTCCTTGAACGCACCCGCACGGCCCGCGATCACGAGCAACCGCGACGTGGGAACGTCCTTCAACGCCAGGAGCGGGGGTGTCGTCGACTGGGGGAGTCGGTCCGCACCACGGAGAAGACCGCGTCCACGGCCCGCCGCCGGGCCCGTACGCGCCGTACCGGTTCTTCACCGGGGCACGGACCGGTCCCGGCGGACCGGCTTCCCCGGGCTCAGAAGCGTTCGATCTCCTGGCCGGCCGGGATCTCGTAGCAGCCGGACACGAGCATCAGACTGAGCTTGGGAGGGTCGTTCTTGGCGCGCTGGGACACGTTGACGCTCGTCTTCTTCGCGTCGTTGTCGGCCGTCAGCGACAGGTTCCCGTTCTTGCTGGTGTCCGGGCCGTACTCGGAGATCTTCCAGCCGTTCTTCGGCAACTCCGCCTTGAGCCGCTCCATCGCCTCGTCCAGCTGGCCGGGTGAGGCGGGATAGAAGCTCCACGAGTGGAACACCCGGAAGTACTTCTCCCGATCCCTTCCCGCGCAGTCCATGACCCCGGGGTTCGCGTCGGACGCCTTCCCCTTGACGCCGACGAGATCGTAGATCTCGCTGGACAGCTTCTTGATCTCGTCGGCCGCGGCCCGGGACGTGCTGGTGCCCGCGGAGGGGACGGTGCTCTTGTCTTCGTTCATGCCGCATCCAGTGAGGGGTGTCAGGGCGATGGAGATGAGGAGCGCCGACGCGCCCAGTTTGGCCTTCAATCCGAGATGCCTCGCTTCGGTCGGTTCGGAGCACGGGGTGGTCGGGCCGCCGGGACCGCCGGGACCACACCCCGGGGGTGGTGCTACTTGAGCTTCACGTCGTCGTACTTCCCCGCCACCACCAGGCCCTGGTTCCGCAGGCTCTGGGAGCCTTCGTCCCAGTACCCGCTGTGGCCTTCGGTGTCCGTGGCCATCTGATGGGCGCCGAACCACTCGTCGCTGGGGATCACCCAGTAGCTTCCCCGTTCATGACCGCCGTGTCCCCAGCGGCCGATGTCGGGGACGATGTCCCCATCCGCCTCCTGGTTCCAGACGTGCCCCCGGGGCACGTCCAGGTCCTCGGCCCTGGCCACCGTCACCCCGGGGCTGCCCGCGGTGATCACGTCGTCCGCGTTGAGCGTGCCGTGATCGGCGGCGGAACCCACGAGGGTCGTGCCGTAGGAGTGGCCGATCACGGTCCGGTGGGTCCCCGAGCCTCCGGTGTGCGACTCCTCCAGGCCGTCGAGGAACCGGTTGAAGGCGGGTGCGCCGTCATCCGCGTAGTGCCTGAACGGCGCGTCCTTGTAGATGTCCTGCGGGGCGTCGTACCCGAGCCAGGTGATCGTGGACACGCTCCTGCCGTCGGCCTCGCTGTCGGCCACGCGCCACGTGCTGATCATCCGGTCGACGTTGCCCTCTATGTTGCTCAGGTTCGACGTCGTTCCCGGCACGTAGACCGCCTGGTGGTCGGCTGTGTCCGGGTTCCCGTTGGCGATGATTGCCCGGCCGTTGCCCTCCGCGCTGAACCCCAGGAGGTACGCCTCGGGCAGACCCCCGGGGCCCGTCTCCGTCCGGTCGAAGCGCTTCTGGATGCTGTCCATGCCCTTGAGGGACTTGGTGAGGTGCTCGTAGCGCTCGCCGTACTGCCTCTGCCAGTCCATCCACTCGTCGGTGTGCACCTTGACCGGGAACCTGCCCGCGGTGATCCAGGTCCACTCGTTGGCGGGCGGTTTCGGGATCGAGGCCAGCTCCAGCCGGTACTGCGCGTACTTCTGGTCGAAGACGACGCGGTTGGCCTCGTCGCGGACGGCGGAGGGCAGCCCGTCCATCGCGCCGACCTGCGCCGCGTTCAGCGACAGGTACGCGGACTGCTCCTCGGGCGTCAGTCCTCTCCACCAGGCCGCGTTGTCCTTGGGGCTGCCGTCCTTCGGGGGGTGCGGGAGGGAGTCGAGGTAGCCCTTGCCCGCGTCGCGGACACCGTCCGCGTCGGACTGCGTGTCCGTCCAGTCGCGGTCGGAGACGGTCAGGTCGTCGTCGGCCTTGAGCGCGCGGAGCTTCGGGGCCCATTTCGCGTCCGCGTCCGCGGCCTCCTTCACCGCGTCGGCGATCCGGTTCGCGAACTCCAGCGCCTTGCCGTAGTTCGGGTTCGGGTGCGCGTTGGCCGCCTGGCGGTAGAGCGCGTCGGCCGTCGGGGAGGCCGGGCCGCCCGTGCCCTTGACGGTGCCGCCCTCCGGGGCCTTGCCGTCGACCGCCTGGCCGTCGGCCGGGAAGCCGACCGAGCCGTCGGGGTGCACCGTGCAGCCGGCGGCCTGCGCGTCCGCCAGGGCCGCCTCCAGCTTCCGCTTGGCCGCGGCCATGTCGTGCGCGAAGCCGTTGAGCGCGGTGCTCGCCAGCCCGCACTCGGTCTGCACGTAGTGGAAGTTCTTCGACAGTTCCTTCAGCTCGTTCAGGGCAGCGGTCGCCGCCTCGCCTTCGAGCTGCGCGCGCATGCCGGAGGAGATCCGGATGTCGATCGCGTCCTTGGCCTTGCCGGCCGTCTCACCGGTGGCGCGGTAGCCGTCGGCGGCATCCTCGTACGCGGTGGGCTTGAACTTCTTCAGCGTGGTCAGGTCCATGGCCGTCGGTCACCGGCCCTTCGCCTGGCCGCCGACGGCCTCGGTGTCCTGGTACTGCGCCTTGACCTTCGCGAACTCCTCCTCGATCGCCTTGTCGGTCATCACCAGATCGTGCCCGGCCCGTTCCAGCAGTCCGCCCACCGTGCCGCAGCGGCCGCTCAACTTGCCGACGTACGCCTTCCAGGAGTCGTACAACTCCTTCTGCGCCGCCGCCGACTGGCACCCGGACGTGTCCCCCACGCCCGACTGCCCGGCCTCCAGCTTCTTCAGGCCCTCGCCGATGTCGGACTTCAGGCCGTTGACGCCCTCACCCGCCTGGCTCCATGCCTTCCTCTGGGTCCTCAGCGCTCCGGAGGAACTGCCGTCCCCGCCACCGGACGGGTCCAGAGCCGGCAACTGGTTGAGCTGCATCCCAGTTGCCCGGCGCTCGGCAGCTTCGGTCTTGAGGTGCTCCCACTCGTCCCACGACATCGGCGCCCCTCCACAGCGGGTCTCTCCCACGCCCCAGCAGTACTCCTGCGTCACACTAACGGCGCATCGGGGAGCGACCCTGAGTACCCGTACCTATTGATCCGAAGCGGTTCGGCCCGTGGGCCGTCGGCGGTGTGCGGGTGATCCGGCGCGGGCGCGTGGCGCCGTGCTGCTCGTCCGCGCCGGAGCGCACGGCGCCGTCACCGACCTCGACCTGGCCGGAGCACTGACCGTCCACGACGAACCCGGTCCCGGCTGACCCGGCCGGACGGACCGGGGCGGCGACGTGCGCGGTCCCCGCGCGGCGGGAACCCGTCACGGGTGGCGTGTCCGCCGCCGTTGGGTGGGGTTCAGAGCTCGTCGGCCGCCCGGACCCGGTTGAGGTGGACGAGGACGTCGTAGGCCCGGCCGACCGCGAGGGTGGGCAGGGGGTCGGGGGTGAAGGTCGAGCCGGCGTCGTAGACCGGCCGGGGCCGGTCGAGCCAGGCCCGGGCCCCGGCGGGTGCCGTCCGCAGGTCCACGTAGAAGTCCCGGTACCCGACCCGGTCCAGGGTGTGCTCGTGCATGCCGGGGCGCGCCGCCGGAACGGTGATCGGTTTCCAGTCGCCGTCGAGGGAGGTGTCCTTGGTGAGGAAGGAGCCGCCGGCGAAGGTGAACCCGATCGCCGCGTAGTCGCGGCCCAGGCGGTCGCGCAGCACGGCGCCCTGGGTACGCGGGTACATGTCCGGATGGGTGGACAGGTAGCCGACGTGGCCGTTGTGGGCGGACAGCAGCATCCTGTGGCCGGTCCGGCGCCGCCACCACAGCACGTTGTCGGCCATGGCCTGGTCGCGCAGCCGCTCCGCGGCCGTGACCGAGGCCGGGTCCGCGAGGTCGACGGTGGCGAAGGCGAAGGTCTGCGCGATGTTCCGGGCGTGCTGCACGGTCCACGCGTAGTCCTCGCCACCGGCGTTCCGGTGCCCGGCGACCAGGTCGAGGGCCTCCCGGGCCCGCGCGGCGTTCTCCTCGCGTTCCGGGAGCGGCTTGCGCAGGTGGGCGAAGATGTCGTCGAAGGGGCGCAGCCCCGCGTACAGCTCCCTGAGCCGGGGCAGTGCCTCCGGCCTGGCCGTGGCGACGGACGACAGGACCCGTTCGAAGATGTGGTCGCCGAGTTTCGGCCCCCCGAGGTCGTCGCCCATGAAGTGGACCCGGCGGTCGGGGTGGCGGCTGTTGTGGCCGCGCATCCAGCCGATCAGACGGACGAACTCCTCGCGCTCCCAAGGGGTTCCGGCCAGCGTCTCCCGTGCGATCCGCCGCGGATCGCCGGGGCCGCCCTGGAGGTACTCGTCGATCCTGAGCCCGGCCGACCAGCTCATCTCCAGGGCGAAGGTGGTGAAGCCGCGTTCCTCGACGAGGTACCGGAAGACACGGTGCTTCATGGCGAAGAACTCGTGCGAACCGTGCGTGGCCTCGCCGAGGCCCACCACTTCGGCGCCCCCGACCATGGCGTCCAGCGCCCGCAGGTCCGCCGTCGAACCGCCGGGCTCCGTGGAGCGCAGCGGGTGCGCGGCCCGCTCCAGGGAGCGTACGACGCCTGTGGGAGGCGCGGGGGGTGCGCCGGGTGAGAGGGGTGGGGGCGGGGCCGCGGAAGCCGCCGGAGCGGCCACCGCCGTGGCGGCGAGCGCCGCCGTGAGCGCGAGCAGCCCTCGCCGGCCGATCGGTTTCCCGTACCCGTGCATGGTGATCCCCCTCGTGTGCGGCGGTTTTCCGAGCCGACGAGCCGATGGGGTAATCCTCGTGCGCCGCGGCGCGGACCGCGCTGAGGCCTCCCACCGTCTTGGTCCGGGGGTCCTCCACCGCAACCGGCGGGGGAACGTCCCCGCCGTCTCCGGATGCCGGCCGGATGGCCCGGCCGGCACCGGAACAAACAGGGTTGAACCACAAGGTGCACGAAGGAAGGGAACCCCGGATGTCCAGCATGAAGCCGGTCCGCCGCCGGGCGGCCCGCACGGCCGCGGTCGGCGCGATCGCGGTGGCAATGTGCGCCACGCTGGTGGCCGGCAGCGCCGGAGCCATCGTCAACGGGACCGAGCCGACGGAGCGCTACCCGTTCATGGCGGTGATCCCGGAGTCGGCGCCCGAGCAGGGGCTGTACGACGGCAACTGCGGAGCCTCCCTGATCGATCCGCAGTGGGTGCTGACGGCGGCCCACTGCCTGCGGGGCGAGGGGCTCCGGCTGGACGGCCTCGTCCGGATCGGCAGCACGGACCGGAAGTCGGGGGGGACCGTCCGGGCCATCGAGCGGACCTTCGTCCACCCCGGTTACCTGAACGGTGACGGGAAGGCCGCCAACAGGGACGACATCGCCCTGGTCCGCCTGGACCGCCCCGTCTCCGAGAAGCCCGTCCGGATCGCGGAACGGGTCGGACGGCCCGGCACGCCGACCCGGATCCTGGGATTCGGCACCACCTCCGACACCGGACTGAGTTTCCCGGAGCGGCTGAGGGAACTCCGGACGCGCCGGGGCGCCGAGACCGAGTGCGCTCCGGGATACGCCGACCGGACCCGGCTGTGCACGGTCAGCCGCGTGCCCGCGGCCATGGCGTGCTTCGGGGACTCCGGCGGGCCGCAGCTCCAGAAGGGCCGGCACGGGCGGTGGGAACTCATCGGAGTGACCTCGGGCCCGGGTACCCCCGGTGTTCCGTGCTCGGCCGGGCCGGGCCTCTACACCAGTGCGCCCGCGTACGCGGGCTGGATCCGGCGGACCATCAGGCACAACTCCTGACCCCGGCGGTCACCGGGCGTCGCACCGCACCCCGTGCGGCGCCCGGCGGCGACTGCGGAGCCGGGCCGGGCGCCCGGCGCACGGGGTTCTGCACCAGGTGCGGACCGGTGCTCGATGGCGGGACCTGCCCGAACGATTCAGGCCAGGGAAGACCGTCGATGAACGCCACCGCCTGTGGCCGGCCGAGGGAACCTGGGAACGCCTGCACCGGCAAGTCCAGGCCGAGATCGACGCGTCTGGGAGATCTACTGGGACGTTTCGCTCGACTTCGCTGCCGCGTGGGCGCATCAGCGTGCCGCCGGCGCTCGCACTGAACTGCCGCCGTCACCCGCCTCAAAGGGGGAGCCGGTGACAGAACACCAAGGCGAAACCCCGCGGCAGAGCCTCATCGCCCGCCTGGTGGAGGCGGTGTGGGGGCGAGGGCCCGGGCCGCTCGCGGGGCGGGTTCACCACCCGGCTCCCCTGAGCGGGAACTGCACGCAGTTCAAGCCTGTACTGGAGAAGATCCGCGTTCCGTGGATCGGGCCGGGCGGAGCGCGCACGGAGTTCGACAGCCTCGCGGCGGACAAGGCTTACGGCAATGCCCCGTGCCGCGACTGCCTGCCGCCGAAGCATCCGGCACAGGATTCCGGGAAAGATCGACAACCGGGCCGCCCGCCTGCGCAAGGGCTCACGGGGCGGAAGGCCACCCGACTTCGGCGAAGAGCGGTACAAGAAACGCAATACCGTCGAACGGGCGATCAACCGGCTCAACCATGTCAGAGCAGTGGCCCGCTACGACAAGCGCGGCTACGTCTACCCCGGCACTGCCACCGCGGCATCACTGGGCGCTTTCAGCTTCGCCACTCCAGGGTGACGCCGTGGTCCTCGCTTGGGTCCTAAAAGCTCTTCGGCTGGGCCCGCCAGGCACAGTGGGTTGTCTATGGAAAGTCGCGGGCGGTCACTTCGCTGAGGGACCGGCCCTGCGCTTCGGGGCGGAAGACGGTCGTGGGGAGGAGGGATGGGACGCATGCTCGAAGTACCATCCCTGGAAGGCTTTCCGGCCGGTACTTCCCAACCTCCGCAGTGGCGTAGTCGGACGGAGACATCCCTATAGGGAGGGCAGCGGGCAGAGGGCGATGAGTGTGGCTGAGAGTTGGTCGCGTGTGATGAGTCTTCTTCGGGAGCACGCGCCGGCCGATCACGCGGATCTGCCAGGGCCCGCTACGGAGGAGATGCTCGCGGCAGCCGAGGAACGGATGGGTGTCTCCCTGCATGGGGACCTGCGGACGTGGCTGTTGCAGAACAATCTGGATCTGCCGGAGGAAGACGTCGACGACTGTGTGGCATGTTGCGGCTTCGACGGGTTTCCCGACGAGGGGAGCTTCTTTCTGGGCATCCGGGCGATGGAGAAGCTCTACGCGAACCGCTCCACGTCCTGCGGATTCGACCCTCCAGGCCAGCCGGACCACCCGTTCTGGCGTAACGAATGGGTCCCGTTCCTGTCGGATCAGGACGGCTGGACGGGAAAGTTCATCGATCTGCGGGACGGGCGCGTCGGCACCTGGTTCGTGGGTGAGGTCACGGTTACGGGCGAGTACGAATCGATGGCCCAGTATTTCGACTCCGTGGCGGAGACACTGACGAGGATCGCCGATGGAAGCTCCCCGGTCTGTCGGTTCACCGAAGGTCGACTTGTCTGGTCGTGAGAAGGTTGCCAATTGGAGCAGGGCTTCGGCGTAGCCGCGTGACGCCCGGTTCGTGGCGGACTGCCAGCTCAGCGGCTGTGCCCTGGGAACGTGACAGGCACGGTTTCCGAGATCATGGAGTTCTCTACGCCCCGTGATCCAAGTGGAAGACCGTGCCTGCCGACGCGTCATCTCTGATCCCGCCTGCCCTTGACCGACTACGCGAGAATCCGCAGGTCGGACCCGAGGAGGTCCCGGGCCCACTGGAGCGGCTGACAGGGGTACCGGACCCGCGTGATCCGCGCGGGGTGCGCCACCGCTTGGCCGCCGTGCTCACTCCCACCGCGTGCGCGGTGCCGGCCGGTGCGACCTCGCTGCTGGCGGCCGGCGAATGGATCGCCGATGCCCCGGGGTATGTGCTGGAACAGGTCGGTGCCGACCCCGATCCGCTTCCGCCCAGGCGGGTCCTGCCCGCAGGGACCACGGTCCGCCGGCTGCCGGCCCGCATCGACGGCGACGCGCGGGACCTGGCTGTCGGGGGCCGGCTCGCCAACCGCCACTCCGACAGGCATGTTTCGATGTACCGGTGGTCAGGTGACCCTGGATCGTCGGCTACATGATTGCGGTGATTTTCGATGAAATACGCGGTTTGGGTTCTCGTGGCTGTAGCGGCTTTGGCGCTGGCTGATCAAGTTCTTTTGTGGATGGAGCGGCGCGGCTGGATCTACTGGCGGCGCCGTAAGGCCGGTATTGGTGCCGCGTCAACGGCCGGAATGATGGGCGAGCTGCACGCTCTTTTCTCACCCACTCACCGGCACGTCTCAGAAGAGAAGGAACGACGGCTGGTCCTACGGGACGATGAAAAGTCGGGCTCCCCGCTCGACCGCAGAATCGACCTTGAATCCGGGCGTGTTGTCGTACGGCCCGGGACTCCTCCGCCAGATGCGCTGGAGGAAGAAGGCCCGCAGAAACGACGCAGCGCAGATGGTCCAGTGAGCCCGTAACGTGAAGGTGCGTTAGCTTCCTTATTGATCCGAAACGGTTTAGGTTCTGGGTCGTTGGTGGGGTGTGAGCGATCTGGTGGGGGACGCGTGGCGCCGTGTTGCTCGTCCGCGCCGGAGCGCACGGCGCCGTCACCGACCTCGGTCTCGGTCTCGATCTCGATCTCGGCTTCGCCGGGGCGCTGACGTTCCCGACGAACCCGGTCCCGCACGACGAACCCGGTCCCGGCTGACCCGGCCGTCCCGGCCCGCTCCCGGACGGCCGCCCCGGCCCGGTTCCGGACGGCGGCCCCGGTCTCACTCCGGGCGGGTGACGGCGAACATGTAGCAGCCCCAGGCGACGTTGCGGCTGTGGACGCACACGACGCCGGGCTGCGCGAGCAGTTCGGTGATCGCCTTCTCCGGGTCCCGGCCGTCGTGCGTCGTGGTCGCGTCGTGGATCCGGCCGCGCCCGTCGTACGCCCGCAGCACCTGGGGCCGTCCGCGCCAGTCCGGCGGGTGGACGGTGGTGCCGGCCGGGCCCGCGCAGGGTTCGGCGTGGACGAACACGGGGCCGGTCTCGCGGTAGGGGCCGTCGGGAAGCGGCAGCCGGTAGGCGAAGAGCAGCAGTTCGTCGCCGGGCGCGGCGTCGCGCAGACAGCACCGGAGGGGCTCTCCGCCCCCGGCGGTGAGGCGCTCGGCGCGGTTGCCCGACGCGTCGGTCCCGTCGGCGCGTACGTCGTCCAGCTCCCCGGCCGGAATCGGGTGGACGCGGAAGGTCGCGGGCGGTGTCAGGGTCATGCGTCCAGGCTCCCGGGTCCGTGCGCTCCGCGCTGGCGGGTATCCGACACGAGGTTCACCGGTGGACGGCCGGCCGGCCCGCTGACCGCGGGGGCGTGCCGGACGGCGCCGGACCGGGCGGCGGCGGTCCGTCCCGCCCGCGGTGCGCACCGCCGGGGGCCGCCATCCGGCGGGGCCGGAAGCCCGACGGCGGCCGGGCGGCGGACATTCGTGCGAACCCTCGTGTTGCGGTCACCTCCGCTCCTACACTCGCCGTCACGCGACGCGCCGACACGAGGGGGGCCCGATGGCGCTGGACACGGCGGTGGGGCGGACGGGCGGGGACGGGGAGGGGCCGACGCTGGAGAGGCTGCTGTCGGCCATGGGGGCCGGTGCGCTGGAGCCGCTCCTGGTCCCACGCGGCCTGGGGGTGGTGGTCGAGGGGATCGCGGTGCTTGACCCGATGGAGCCGGGGCCGCAGCGGGGGCGGCTGCTGCTCGCGGTGGGCGTCGATCCGCAGTCGGCCGCCGCCGTCGACGTGGTGCGCGACGCCGCGGGAGCGGCCGCGGTGGTCTTCGGACCGGGCCGGCCGGGACGGGCCCCCGACGCGCTGCGGGCGGCGGCCGAGGACTCCGGTACGGCGGTGCTCCTGCGGACCGCCTGGTGCGGCTGGATCGAGCTGGTCAGCGCCCTGCGGGCCGGCCTGGTCCTGTGCGGGGTCTCCGCCGACCCGGTCGTGGCGGGCGTGAGCCCGGGCGACCTGAACGGGCTGGCCGACGCGGTGGCGGTCCTGGTCGGCGGCGCGGTGACCATCGAGGACGTGGAGTCCCGGGTCCTGGCGTACTCCTCCACGAAGGAGGGCGTGGACGAGGTGCGCCGGCTGACGATCCTCAACCGCCGGGTCCCGGAGTGGCGTGTGGCCGCCATGCGCGAGGCCGGGTTCTTCCGCAGGCTGTGGGGCTCGGAGGACGTCATCCACCGGCCGGCGCACGGGGAGAACCCCGAACGGCTGGTGGTGGCCGTCCGGGCGGGCGGGGAGATCCTGGGGTCGATCTGGGTGGCGGCCGCCGGCGGTGACCTCCCGCCGCACGCCTCCGACACCCTGCGGTCGGCGGCCCGGGTGGCCGCCGCGCACCTGCTCCAGTACCGGTCGCACCGTACGCAGGCCCGGCTGGTCGAGGACACGGCCCGCGCGCTCCTCGACGGGCGGGGGTCCGCCGACGTGCTGGCCGAGCGCACCGGGATCCCCGCCCGCGGGCACTGCGCCGTCCTGGCGGTGCGGCCCGGCCCCTCCTGCAAGGGGGAGGAGACCGGGAAGCTGTACGCCCTGCTGACGGTGGGCTGCGCGGCGTACGACCTCACGTCGGTGGTGGTGCCGGTCGAGCAGGAGGTCCTGGTCGTGGTGGGCGGGTTGCGCGGGGAGGCGCGGCGGGCCGTCGAGCAGGTCGCGCGCCTGGGCGGGTCGCTGGTCCGGCAGCTGACCGACGTGTTCGGACCGGGGACGAGGATCGGCCTGGGCACGGTGGTGGAAACCCTGGCGGAACTGCCCGGGTCCCGCCGGTCGGCGGTCCTGGCCTTACGGGCCCTGCTCTCGGCGGGGGAGTCCCGCGCCGTCGCCTCCGCCGGCGAGGTGGCCGAGACGATAGCCCTGAACCAGATGCTGGACACGCTGGCGGGACACGGCTTGGAACCGGACACGCCGGTGGCGCGGCTGGTGGCGTACGACGCCGAACACGGCGGGAGCGCCCTGGTGCGCACCCTGCGGGCGTACCTCGACCACTTCGGCCGCGTACCGGACACGGCCCGGGCGCTGGGAGTGCACGCGAACAGCCTCCGGCACCGGATCACCCGGCTCACCGAGGTGTCCGGGCTCGACCTCCACGACCCGGACGCCCGCCTCCTCGCCCAGGTGCAGCTGCGCCTCCTGGACCGCGGACGCCGGAAGGCGTGAGCGTTCGGGCGGTGGTACGAAGGAACGGGGCCCTCCTCGTGCCGGGGAACGACGCGGGCCGAGCCCCGTACGGGGTTCCGCCGGGGGGTGAGAACGGCGCCGTGGAACTCCGGAACTCCCGACGAAGACGCCCGCACCCCTCCGGCGGAACCCTGGTGGTGCGCCCGCGGCGATAGCGGGCGGCGGGTCACCGGTTCAGGGAGGGTGCACGATGAGTGGTTCCGTCAAGGCCGACCGGCGCGAGCGGATCCTGCGGGCGGCGGTGCGGCAGGGGCTCCTGCGACCGGATACGGCCGTACTGGCCGGGTTCGTCGACCTCGACGCCGTCAACGAGACCGTCGCGTCCCTGCACGGCGCGTTCCCCGCCTCCTCCCGGGTCCTGCACGCCTTCGCGGCCAAGGCGAACTGCCTGGTCCCCGTGCTGGAGGAACTGCGCCGGAGCGGCATGGGCTGCGAGGTCGCCAGCGCCGGAGAGCTCGCCGGGGCGCTGGAGGCGGGCTTCGACCCCGCGCACATCGTGTTCGACTCCCCGGCCAAGAGCCGGGCCGAACTGGCCTGGGCGCTGAGCCTGGGGGTCGCGGTGAACGCGGACAGCTTCCAGGAGATCACCCGGTTGGACGAGATCCTGGCGGCCCGGGGGTCCGACTCGCGGATCGGCGTGCGCGTCAACCCCCAGATCGGCGCCGGCTCGATCACCGCCATGAGCACGGCCACCGCGACCTCGAAGTTCGGCATCCCCCTCGGGGACGAGGGGAACCGGCGGCGGCTGCTCCGAACCTACCGGGACCGCCCGTGGCTCACCCGGGTGCACACCCACGTCGGCTCGCAGGGCTGCCCCCTGGACCTGATCGCCCGGGGCGTCGCGAAGGCGGTGGAGTTCGCCGAGGAGGTCAACGCGCACCTCGGCCGCCGGCAGGTCACCGGCATCGACATCGGGGGAGGGCTGCCGGTCAACTTCGACGACGACGAGACGAGGCCCGGTTTCGACACCTACGTGGAGCACCTGCGCGAGCACGCCCCCGCGCTCTTCTCGGGCGGCTACGAGATCGTCACCGAGTTCGGGCGTTCCGTGATGGCCAAGAACGGGTTCATCGCCACCTTCGTCGAGTACACCAAGACCGTCGGCGGGCGCCCCGTCGCGATCACCCACGCCGGCGCGCAGGTCGCCACGCGGACGGTGTTCGCCCCCGACGCGTGGCCCCTGCGGATCGAGGCCCACGGCCCCGACGGCCGGGCCAAGCACGGCCGGCCCGTGCCGCAGGACGTCGCGGGACCGTGCTGCTTCGCCGGCGACCTGCTGGCGCGCGACCGCGCGCTGCCCCTCCTGGACGTCGGCGACATCGTCGTCGTCCCGGACACCGGTGCGTACTACTTCAGCACTCACTTCCACTACAACAGCCTGCCCGAGCCCGCCGTGCACGGCGCCCGGATCGACGCCGGGGGCCGGGTCACCTTCCGGCTGCTCCGCCCCGCGCAGGAGGCCCACCCGGTCCCGGCCCCCGCCGGACCGTGACCACCGCTCCCCCGTGATCCCGGCGGAACGCCGGGCGCGGCCCCGCGGCCCGACCGCGGCCCGGGAGGGCGCACCGCGGCCCTCCCGGGGAGAACCCCGACGAGGAAAGGCAGGTGTAACCGCCATGAGAGTACGGCGCGCCCGGTCAGGGCGCTCCACGGAGAAGACGCCGGAGGAGACGCCCTCCCCGGGCGGTCGGGGGGCCGCCGGACGGCGGCCGTCCACCGGTGAGGCGCGCTGCGGCAGGGCGACGTGCCGGGCCGCGCGGTGGCTCTCGCGGCGTCGGCTCGTCGCGGCCGACGAGTTCCTCCGGGGCGCGTGCTACGGAGCCGGCACGGCCGTGGTGGGTCTGCTGGCGGTGTGGGCGCAGACCCGCTGACGACGGCACCGGTACGCCGGACCGGTACGCGAGACCGGCACCAACGAGCCCCGGGCCACCGGTCCGGGGCTTTCCGCACGGGGCCGCGGCGTGCGGCACGGCCGGTCGAGGGGCGCGGGGCGGCGCCGACCGGGCGTCGGCAAAGGCACCGGCGGGGCGGGCGTAGCGTGAGGGCATGACTGCGTACGGATCCTTCCCCGGGGCGCGGCCGCGTCGGCTGCGCACCACGCCCACCGTGCGGCGGATGGTCGCGGAGACCCGCCTGCACCCCGCCGACCTGGTCCTGCCCGCCTTCGTCCGCGAGGGCGTCACCGAGCCGGTGCCGATCCGGGCCATGCCGGGGGTCGTGCAGCACACGCGGGACACGCTGCGGAAGGCCGCGGTGGAGGCGGCCGAGGCGGGCCTGTCGGGGATCATGCTGTTCGGCGTGCCGGAGGAGTCGAAGAAGGACGCCACCGGCACGGCCGGGACCGATCCGGACGGCATCCTCCAGCTCGCCGTCCGGGACGTGCGCGCCGAGGTCGGCGACGACCTGGCGATCATGTCGGACCTGTGCCTCGACGAGTACACCGACCACGGCCACTGCGGCGTCCTCGACGCCGAGGGGCGCGTCGACAACGACGCCACGCTGGAGCGGTACGCCGAGATGGCGCAGGTCCAGGCCGAGGCGGGCGTCCACGTGGTGGGCCCCAGCGGCATGATGGACGGCCAGGTCGGCGTGGTCCGGGACGCGCTGGACGCCATCGACAGGCAGGACGTGGCGATCCTGGCGTACACCGCCAAGTACGCCTCCGCCTTCTACGGCCCGTTCCGCGAGGCCGTCGGCTCCTCGCTGCGCGGCGACCGCAGGACGTACCAGCAGGACCCGGCGAACGTCCGCGAGTCGATGCGCGAGCTGGCGCTCGACCTCGACGAGGGCGCCGACATGGTGATGGTGAAGCCCGCGGGCCCCTACCTGGACGTCCTGGCGAGGGTCGCGGACGCGGTGGACGTGCCGGTCGCGGCGTACCAGATCAGCGGCGAGTACGCGATGGTCGAGGCCGCCGCGGAGAAGGGCTGGATCGACCGGGAGCAGGCGATCCTGGAGTCCCTGACCGGCATCAGGCGGGCGGGTGCGCGGATCGTCCTCACGTACTGGGCGACCGAGGTCGCGCGGCGGCTGGGGCGCTGACCGCCGCGTCCGCGCCGGCACGTGGCGGCCGGACCGCGCGGCCTCCCGAGCCGTCCCGTGGGGAGCTGCGGCCGGCCGGGGCCGCGCGGCGCCCGAAACCGCCCCGCGGCGGCCGTCGCGCTGGAACAATCCCCCCCATGACCGTCGACGGGGTGAGCGTCCGAGCGGGACGACCGGAGGAGGCCGCCGAACTCAGCGCCCTGGCACTGCGCTCCAAGGCGCACTGGGGGTACGACGACGCGTACCTGGCGGCCTGCGCCGACGAGTTGCGGCTCACACCCGCGGACACGGCCCGCCGCAGGGTGCGGGTGGCCGAGGCGGGGGGCCGGATCGTGGGGGTGGCCGTGCTGGACGGGGAGCCGCCCCGCGCGGACCTCGGCATGCTCTTCGTCGACCCGCCCTCGATCGGCCACGGGGTGGGCCGCCTGCTCTACCGGCACGTGCTCGCGGAGGCCGGGCGGATCGGCTGCGAGAGGGTGACCGTCGCCGCCGACCCGCACGCGGAGCCCTTCTACCTGGCGATGGGCGCGCGGCGGGTCGACCCGGTGCCGTCCCCCGGGCGGCTCGTCCGGATGGAGGCGTGGCCCGCCGGGGGCGATCCGTCCTGGGTGCGGGCGTGGACGGGGGGCGGGCGGTCCGTCCACCTCGGCAACGTGGCGGAGTACCACGCCCAGTTCCCCGGCGCCGCGCCCGCGGGCGGCGCCCCGCACTACGCCTGCCTCGCGGCCTTCGCGGGTCCGCACCCGGCGCTGGTGGTGCTCCCGCTGGCCGTCGAAGCGGCCTGGATGCGCGGCCTGGCGCGGCAGCTGGACTGGGGCGAGGTGGAGGTGCACTGCGTCGACGCCCCCGGCGGCGCCCTGTCCCGGGCCGTACTGGACCGGCCGGCGCTGGCGCGGCGGATCCGCGACGCCGGCCTGCCGGTGCTGCCCTGGGGGCGCACCGAGGCGTCCGAGCTGCTCGCCCCCGGGCCGCCCCTCCGGCTCGGCCACGAGTCGAAGGCCGCCTCCCACCGGCTCTTCGCGCGGCTCGCACCCGCCCACCCGGGCATCCGGCTGCCCGCCCAGGAGCCGGTCCGCTCCCGGCGCGAACTGGCGCGGGCGCTGGCGCACCGGGCGTCCGCCGGGCTGACGAGCGTGGTCAAGGGGGAGTACGGCGTCGGCGGCTCGACCACCTTCGTCCTCACGCCCGAGGACGTGCTGTCGGGCGGCGGCGCGCGTGCCGCCGCCCGGCGGGCCCCCGGCGTGGAGTGGCTGGTGGAGGAGTACGTGCCCGGCGCCGACCTGTACCGGAACCCGACGTTTGACGGGGTGGTCGCCGAGGACGGGGGCGTCCACGCCGTCGGCACGGGGCTGATGGAGGTCGCCGGGACCGCCTACCAGGGGGTCACCGTCGGCCCGGGCGTCCTGCCCGGCGCGCTGGCGGCGACCGCCACCGCGTTCGGCACGGCCGTGGGCGAGGCACTCTCGGCGGAGGGCTACCGCGGCTGGTACGACGTGGACTTCGTCACCGACACGGCCGGACGGCCGGCCCCCACCGAGATCAACCTGCGGCTCACCGGCCCCGCCGCCGCCTTCGTCCTGCGGGCCCGGCTCGACCGCGTGCGGGGAGGCAGCCACCTGGTGCGCACCCTGGACTGCCTCCCCCTGGGCGCGCGGCTGCCCGGCCGGGCCCTGCTGGAACACCTCGACGACCTGGCCCGCCGGTGCGCGGCCCTGGGCGCCGTACTGCTCACCACCATCCCCACGGCGGGCGCGGACCCGGCGCCGTACGTCGGCGTCGCCCTCGCCGCGCGGTCGCGTCAGGCGCTCGACGAGGCCGAGGCGCTGGTCCGCTTCGCCAACGGCGCGCTGGGCGGCATGTTCACCAGCCCGGCCTTCGCCGCCCGGGGGGCACGACGAGGAACGCCGCGACCACGAACGCGGCGATCATGAGCGACACGTTGAAGGTGTAGACGAGGACGGCCTGGGCGTGCCAGTCCGTCTTGTCGGCGAGCCGGTAGGAGTTGTCCTGCGGCCACCAGGCGGCCAGCAGCCAGGACACGGACAGGTGCGCCACCGTGGTGAACGCGCGCCCGTGCCCGATCCGGTCCAGACCCGGCCGCCCCACCACCAGGAAGGCCACTCCCGCGCCGAAGGACACGTACTCCCAGAAGTACAGTCCGCGGAAGTAGTCGGAGTAGGGGACGGGTACGCCCGACAGGTCCGTCGAGAACGGCCACAGGGCGTCGGTGAGCCCCCAGGCCAGCACCGCGAAGAACGGAACGATGACCAGGGCCGCGAGCACCGTGCACCCGATCCCCAAGCTCTCCGCCGCCGCTCCCTTCTTGCCGAGGAGCGGGCCCGTGCCGACCGGCAGCGGGAGGTTCCCGCGGTCCACCCTGTCGGCCCGGGTGCGGGGCAGGTGCTTGACCGGCACCACCGCGTGCGGCCGCGGTCCGTCACCGGACCCGAGGCGGGAGCACAGGTACCGGTGCACGTCCGCCGGGTCCAGCGAGCGGCCCGGGACGGGGACCGCGTAGGCCAGGAGCGCGGTCCTGCGCGGATGATCCGTCTCCACCTCGGCCACCAGGCCCTCGCGTACGTCCGGATGGCCGTGGAGCGCACGTTCGGCGGCGGCGTGGGAGCCCCGCCGGCCCAGGAACTCCAGCACGCCGTCGTCCCGGACGCGCCCCTCGTCACCGGTGTGGACGCCGTTCAGGAGGATGGGCCCCCGCCGGCCGGGACCGGGCCCTTCGACGGTGAGGCGGGTACCGGGCAGCGGGACGCCGACCAGCGACACCGGGTCGTCCCCGTACGCCGACGGATCCCGGCCGGCCGGGAGCTCGAAGCAGGTGCCCGCGCCGAACGCCTCGGTGACGGTGTAGGCGTTGACGACGCGCACGTCACCACCGAGCGCGTCGCGCAGGGCGCGCTGTTCGTCGAGGTACCAGACGTCGCCCGTGACGGTCACCAGGCGCAGCCGCGTGCTGCCGAACGGTCTCCGGGTGCTCAGCAGCCGTGCGGTCGGCACGCCGCAGGCCAGTACGGTCGCCGCTTCGGTGGTGAGGAGCCGCCGCAGGGCCGCGAGCCGGGCGCCGGGGGCCGGGGGGTCGTCGTCGGCGAGGAGGATGAGGGTGCCGCCGGAGCACAGGGCCCGCACCCAGTTCGCCGTGAACTCCGGGGACTCGGGCGGGGCCGTGTGGACGTGGCGGTCCCGGGCGTCGAAGCCGTGGACCTGCTGCCAGGCGTTCCGGGCGGCGGCGAGGTCGTGGTGGCCGACCCGGACGAGTCGGGGCCGCCCCGTCGTCCCGGCGGTGAGGAACACGCACGCGGTGCCGCCGCCGGTGGACGGCGCCTCCACCTCGCCGCGCGGGCGTATCCCGCCCCCGCCCGGTTCCGCTTCGGCGTCCACGCACACCACCCGGCGGCCCGGCCGGCCGCCGACCTTCGCCCGGTACGACTCGCTGGTGAGCACGACGTGGGGACCGGCCTCCTCCAGGACGCGGTGGAGTTCCGCGTCGGGCATGGCGGGGTCGAGCGGCAGGTAGGCGCCCTTGGCCCGGAGGACGCCCAGCATGGCGACGAGGGCGGCGACCGACCGGTCCAGCGCGACGGCGACCAGCCCGCCCTCCGGCAGGCCCGCGGACCTCAGGCGGTCGGCCTCGGCGTCCACGAGGCGGCCCAGTTCCCCGTAGCCGATCCGTCTCGCGCCGCACACGACCGCCTTGGTCGACGGAGTGGCCTCCACCCACTCCGCCACCAGCTCGTCCACGCGCTCCCCGTCGGCCGGTGCACGATCCGTCGACATCAAGTCCCCCTTCAGTCAGCCGCGTTGGAAGGAGTATGACGACGGGACGCCTCCCCGGCAGGCGAATGCGTCCTTCCGCCGCCACGGCCCCGGGGTGGGGCCGGCGCCCGAGCGGGCGGGGCGGGGTGGGGCGGAGCACCCTGGAAGGGAGGCACTGAAGGGGGGCACCGGAGGTGGTTCGCATGCACACGCTGGTCGGATGGCACGTCGACATGGAGTTCCAGGAGGACGGCGACCGGACCAGGGCCGCCGCGCTCGTACGGCTCGGAGACGGGACCGAGGTGAGGGGGCACGGACAGGCCCAGCGCCATCCGTCCGATCCCGGTCAGCTGAGGGTCGGCGAGGAGATCGCGGGCGCACGCGCGCTGATGGACATCGGCACGCAGCTGCTGCAGAAGGCCCACGTGGAGATCGACGAGGCGAGGGGGAAGCCGTCGCGTCCGCTGGTCTGAAGCCGGTTCCCGCACGCCCGCACGAGGGGGAGGGGGCGGCACCGTGCGGCGCCGCCCCCTCGACCCCCGCCGGCCCACCGTCCCTTCCCTCCCCGCCGGCCCTTCCGTCCTGGCCGGCCCAGTGCCGCTCGGCTTCTTCGTTCCTCCGGCCTTCGCTTCTCTGGGCTTCGTTCCCTTCGGTTTTCGTTCCTTCGGCCTTCGTTCCTTCGGTCTCCGGCTTCCGGCCCCTCGTCCCGGTGCTCCTCCCGGACCGTTCGGCGGCTCAGAAGCCGAGGGCGTCGTCCAGGGTCTGCTGCCAGTACGTGGTGGCCGCGTCGTCGGTCTTGTACGTGTCCGCCGGGAGCTTCACCCGGACCGGCGAGCCGATCGAACCGGGTGCGTTGCGCGGGGAGAACAGGACCTGGAGCCGCTCCGTGATCCGGCCGTTCGCCTCCTCCGGGGCGCGCTCGCCGCTCAGGACGACCGCCGCGTAGGCGGACCGGCCGGGCGGGACGGTGACCACGGCCTGGGGACGGCTGTCCTCCAGGAGGCCGGGCGTCGCCTGCTCGTCGTCGAAACGGAGGATCGGGGCCCCGTACGCGAGACAGGTGCGGGAACCGGTGTTGGTGGCGGTGATCAGCAGGTGGTTGATCGGGCGGGTCGGCTTGGCGACTTCGATCCTCATGTTGTCACCGGTGCAGGTGGTGAAGGAGGAGAGGGCGCCGGGCCTGTTCCCGGTGGAGGGGTACATGCTCCTGCCGGCCCTGGGGGTGTCGCCCTTGTCGGCCTTGGGCGCGTTCGTCTGGCCGGCCTGGACGATCTTGGGCGCGTTCGTCTGACGGACCTGGACGGCGTCGCCCGCGGGGGCGGGGGCGGGGGCCGTGACGGCCGGGGTGCCGGACGCGGCGCCGGCGTTGTCGGAGCCGCCGCTCTGGCAGGCGGTGAGCGGGAGCGCGGCCAGGAGGGCGGTCGCGGCGGCGGCGGTGGTGCGGGTGCGGAAGGTGCGCATGGCGGTTCGTACTCCCCGTTGGTGTGTGGTCAGTGACGGCTGATCAGTGCGATGAGGATCATCGTGCAGACGATCAGAACGCCGACGGCACAGGCGTCGGCGAAGTCGAGGCGGTGATGGGACCGCATCGGTGCTCCTGTCTCCGTTGTGCTGGACACACCGTGCCGGGCGGCGTGATCTCAGGGCAATCAGCGCGGGACAATGAGGGAAGCTGGAATGCCGGGACGTCTCTGACCTGCGGATTCGTCGGGTGCCTGGAACGCGTTCCTGGAACGGTTCGATGAAGGGGAGACCGCGTGGAGAGCGGAACGGAAGACTTCGCGAAGGAGTTGCGGGCGCTCAAGGAGCGTTCCGGCCTCAGTTACGGCGCACTCGCCAAGCGGGCGCACATGAGCACCTCGACGCTGCACCGCTACTGCAACGGCGACGCCGTGCCGACGGAGTTCGCCCCCTTGGAGCGGCTCGCGCGACTGTGCGGGGCGTCCCGGGAGGAGACGGTGGCGCTGCACCGGCGCTGGATCGTCGCCGACGAGGCCCGGCGCCGCGGCCGAACGGCGCCGGGACGGTCGCCCTCAGCGGGTGACGGGCCCGGCGCGGAAGAGGAGCGCGGCGGCGGGGCGGCCCCGGCCGGGATCCCGGGCACGATCGGGCCGGGTACGTCGGAGGTGCCGGGCTCGTCTCCCGCCGCCTCGATTCCTGCCGCCTCGACCTCCGCCGCCCCGTCTCCCGCCGCCCCGACTCCCGTCCCGGGTACGGACGGGGCCTCCGCCGGGCCCGGCCCGTACGCCGATCCCGCGCCGCCGCAGGCCCCCGAGGCCGGCACGGGCGGGGGTACCGATACGGGCGGGGGTACCGGCACGGGCGGGGGTGCCGGTGCGAACACCGATGCCGGTCCCCTCACCGTCGTCGCGCCGCCGGCTCCGCGACGGCCTGCGGGCGACCGGTCACGGCGGCGGGTCGTCCTCGCCGTCGCCGCTGCCGCCGTCGTGGCGCTGACCGCCTCCGCCGTGCTCGCCGGAACCCTGGACTCCAGTACGGCCAGGGGCAACCTCACCGTCGACAACGGGCACCGCGCCGCACCCGCCCGGCCCTCGCTCTCCGTCCGCCCCACCGGAGCGGCCTCCTCCGCCTCCCCGTCGTCCTCGCCCTCGTCCGGCACCTCGAGCCCCTCCGGCACCTCAAGCCCCTCCGCCACCGCGTCCCGCACCTCCACCGCGCCTTCGCTGGCGGCGAGCCCGGGCGAGCACACGGCGAAGCGGAGGAGGAGCGGCGTACCGCTGACCGTGGACGTGCGCTCGCACGTCTGGCCGCACCCGTGCGACCAGTCGTACATGGTGGACCGCCCGCCCGCTCGGGTTCCGCCGCCGCCGTCGCCGCAGGACGCGCGCGGCTGGGTCACCGCCCTGGGCGGGACACCGGCCGACAGGATGATGATGGAACTGTCCGTGCAGGGCACGAGCGAAGAGGTGGTGGTCCTCCACGCGCTGCACGTGCGCATCGTCGAGAAGGGCGCGCCGCTGCCGTGGACCACGTACCTGATGGGCGACGGTTGCGGCGGCCAGATGACGCCGATGAGCCTCGACATCAACCTGGACGCGGCGCGACCGCGTGTCGTGCCCGTCGCCGGGCAGCAGGGCGACAGGGAGATCCCGGCGACCGACTTCCCGTACAAGGTCTCCGCGACCGACCCGCAGATGCTGCGGGTCACGGCGCACACGGCGGGGCACTCCGTGCGCTGGTACGCCGAACTCGAGTGGAGCAGCGGGGACCGGCGGGGCACCCTGCTGATCGACGACCGCGGCCGCCCCTTCGCCACGAGCGCGGCCGCGGGACGGCCCCACTACGCGTACCCGCTGGGCGGCAGCGGATGGCTCCCCGTCGAGTACGAGTGACGGTCCGGCAGGGGCGGGAACCGACGGCCTGAAAAGGGGACGGGCCCCCCGAGCGAGCCCGCCCCGAGCGGGCCCGACGTGGGCGGGCCCGACGTGGGCGCGGCCGGCCCCCGGGGGAGCCGGCCGCGCCGGGGTCAGAGGCGCTCGGGCGTGCGGATGCCCAGCAGCGCCATGCCCCGGTGGAGGGTGCGCGCCGTCAGGTCGCACAGGAACAGGCGGTTCTCGACCTGCTCCGGCGCCGGCGCCTTCAGGACCGGGCACTCCGCGTAGAACGTCGTGTACAGCGACGCCAGCTGGTACAGGTAGGCGGCGAGCTTGTGCGGCTCGTACACCGCGGCCACCTCGGCGAGCACCTCGCCGAACTGGTCCAGGTGCAGGCCGAGCGCCCGCTCCGCCGGGGCCAGCCCCAGCTCCGGGTGCGCGGCCGGCCGCGCGTCGCCGGACTTGCGGATGATCGACCGGATGCGCGCGTACGCGTACTGGAGGTACACCGAGGTGTCGCCGTTGAGCGAGACCATCTGGTCCAGGTCGAACTTGTAGTCGCGGGAGGCGGACGTCGACAGGTCCGCGTACTTGATCGCGCCGATGCCGACCTGGGCGCCGCGCTCGGCGATCTCCTCCTCGGTGAGCCGCTCGCCCTCGGGGAGGCCCTCGGACTTCTCCCGGACGACCGCCGAGGCGCGCTCGACCGCCTCGTCCAGCAGGTCCACGAGGCGGACCGTCTCGCCCTCGCGGGTCTTGAACGGCTTGCCGTCCTTGCCGAGGACCGTGCCGAACGCCAGCTGGACGGCCTTCACGCCGTCGCCGAGCCAGCCCGCGCGGCGCGCCGTCTCGAAGACCATCTTGAAGTGCAGCGACTGCCGGGCGTCCACCACGTACAGCAGGGTGTCCGCGCCGAGCTTCTGCACCCGGTCGCGGATGGCGGACAGGTCCGTCGCCGCGTAGCCGTAGCCGCCGTTCGACTTGCGGACGATCAGCGGGACCGGCTGGCCGTCCGGACCCTTCACGTCGTCGAAGAACACGCACAGCGCGCCCTCCGAGCGGACCGCGACCCCCGACTCCTCCAGGAGCCGGCAGGTCTCGTCCAGCATGTCGTTGTAACCCGACTCGCCGACCACGTCCTGGTCGCGGATCTCCATGTCCAGCTTGTCGAAGACCGAGTAGAAGTAGATCTTCGACTCGTCGACGAAGCGCTGCCACAGCCGCAGCGTCTCCGGGTCGCCGGACTGGAGCAGGACGACCCGGTCGCGGGAGCGCGCCTTGAACTCCTCGTCCGAGTCGAACAGCGCGCGCGACGCCTTGTAGAGCCGGTTCAGGTTCGACATGGCCTCCTCGCCGGAGACCTGGGCGTCGCCCGTGTCCGCCCTGTGGTCCAGCTCGTGCGGGTGCTCGATCAGGTACTGGACGAGCATGCCGAACTGGGTGCCCCAGTCGCCGATGTGGTGGCGCCGGACCACCTTCTCGCCGGTGAACTCCAGGATCCGCACCACCGCGTCGCCGATGACGGCGGACCGCAGGTGGCCGACGTGCATCTCCTTCGCCACGTTGGGCTGGGCGTAGTCGATGACGGTGGTGCCCGGCCGCTCCGCGCGCGGCACGCCGAGGCGGTCGTCGGCGGCGCGGGCCGCCAGCGTCTCCACGATCGCCCAGTCGCCGAGCGTGATGTTGAGGAAGCCGGGGCCGGAGACCTCGACGCCCTCCAGCACCTCGTCCGACGGGAGCGCGTCGACGACCTTCGCCGCCAGCTCGCGCGGGTTGCCCTTGAGCTTCTTCGCGAGCGCCAGGATGCCGTTGGCCTGGAAGTCGGCCCGGTCGCTTCGTCGCAGCAGCGGGTCGGCGGAGCCGGCCTCCGGCAGGGCTGCCGAGAGGGCGTCCGCGAGGCGCTGCTGCACGGTCGAAGCGAGGGAAGGGACCGAGGCCATGAGCTTCCGTTCCTGTGTCGGGGTCGTGTTCGGGGTCTTGTGGGGTGTCCGGATGGTGCTTTTCCGGTTGTCAAGTGTCCCACGGCCGAGCGGTCTCCCTCCCCCGGCTTCCCCGGCCTGTGGACGGCCTCCGGCCGGCGGGCGGCCCGGCCTGTGGACAACCTCCGGCCCGGCCGTCCCGTCTGGGAGAATGGCCCGGGGGCGCAGCCGTCCCCGGACCAGCCCTTCGAAACCCGCACAGAACACACAAGGACGTGCCGATCGTGGCTCAGAGCAGCACCGAGACCGACTGGGTCTCCCGTTTCGCGGACGAGGTCATCGCCGAGTCGGAGCGACGTGCGCCTGGCAAACCGGTCGTCGTCGCCTCCGGCCTCTCCCCGTCCGGCCCCATCCACCTCGGCAACCTCCGCGAGGTCATGACCCCGCACCTGGTGGCCGACGAGATCCGCCGCCGCGGGCACCGGGTCCGGCACCTGATCTCCTGGGACGACTACGACCGCTACCGCAAGGTCCCGGCCGGCGTCCCCGGCGTCGACGACTCCTGGGCCGAGCACATCGGCAAGCCGCTGACGTCCGTCCCGGCCCCGGCCGGCTCCCCGCACGCGAACTGGGCGGAGCACTTCAAGGCCGCCATGGTCGAGTCGCTCGCCGAGCTGGGCGTGGAGTTCGACGGCATCAGCCAGACGGAGCAGTACACCTCCGGGGCCTACCGCGCGCAGATCCTGCACGCCATGAGGCACCGCGCGAAGATCGACGAGATCCTCGACCGGTACCGGACGAAGGACAAGGCCACCGGCCGGCCCAGGGCCGCGGCGCAGCAGAAGCCGGCCGACGAGGCCGAGCTGGCGGCCGCCGAGGGCTCCGGCGCCGCCGGCGAGGACGACGGCTCGGGCGGCGCCGGCGGGTACTACCCGTACAAGCCGTACTGCGGCCGCTGCGGGCGCGACCTGACGACCGTCACGTCGTACGACGACGACACGACGGAGCTGGCGTACGGCTGCGCGTGCGGCTTCTCCGAGACCGTCCTGCTGAGCGGGTTCGACCGCGGCAAGCTGGTGTGGAAGGTCGACTGGCCGATGCGCTGGGCGTACGAGGGCGTGGTCTTCGAGCCCAGCGGCGTCGACCACTCGTCGCCCGGCTCCTCCTTCGTGGTCGGCGGCCAGATCGTCCGCGAGGTCTTCGACGGCGTCCAGCCGATCGGCCCGATGTACGCCTTCGTCGGCATCTCCGGCATGGCGAAGATGTCCTCCTCCAAGGGCGGGGTCCCCACGCCGGCGGACGCGCTGAAGATCATGGAGGCGCCGCTGCTGCGCTGGCTGTACGCGCGCCGCAGGCCGAACCAGGCGTTCAAGATCGCGTTCGACCAGGAGATCCAGCGGCTCTACGACGAGTGGGACAAGCTGGAGGCCAAGGTCGCGGACGGCACGGCGCTGCCGGCCGACGCCGCCGCGCACTCGCGGGCCGTGCGCACGGCCGCCGGCGAACTGCCGCGCACACCGCGCCCGCTGCCCTACCGGACGCTCGCCTCGGTCGTGGACATCACGGCCGGGCACGACGAGCAGACCCTGCGCATCCTCGGCGAACTGGACCCGGCGAACCCGCTGTCGTCGCTCGACGAGGTGCGGCCGCGGCTGGACCGCGCGGAGAACTGGATCACCACCCACGTCCCGGCCGAGGCCCGCACCGTCGTGCGGGACGAGCCGGACACGGAGCTGCTGGTCTCCCTCGGCGACGAGGGCCGCGAGTCGCTGCGGCTCCTGCTGGAGCGCCTGGACGACCACTGGTCGCTGGACGGCCTGACGACGCTCGTCTACGGCGTGCCGAAGATCATGGCCGGGCTGGACCCGGAGGCGAAGCCGACCCCGGAGCTGAAGGCCGCCCAGCGCGACTTCTTCGCCCTGCTGTACCGCCTGCTCGTCGGCCGGGACACGGGCCCGCGCCTCCCGACGCTGCTCCTGGCGGTCGGCGCGGAGCGCGTCCGCAAGCTGCTGGGCGCGTGAGGCGGGGGGCGGGCCGCCCCGAGTGACGCGCGGAGGGCCTCCCCCCGGGGGTGAGGCGCTCCGCCGTCGCCGCGCCGCCCGGGCCCCCCGGGGCCGGGTTCAGGCGATGTGCTCGGCTTCCAACTCGGCCTGGTAGTGGGCGATGAAGTCCGGGAGGACCCTGCGCAGCAGCGGTACGGCGCGCGGGTGCCGGAGGCCCTCCGTCTCCGCGAGGCGCAGGGCCAGTGCGTCGGCGGCGGGCGGGCTTCTGTGCTCCTTCACGTGCGCCTGGAACGCCTCGTACGCCGCGCGGACGTACTCCTGCTCTTCCTCCGCCCCCGGCAGGCGGTCGGTGTCCCCGGTGTGCGCGACCGGGTCGTACGAGCCCGCGTAGGCGGTGTCCTGGGGAAGCTTGGGCGCGGAGAACCAGGGGCTGACGTGGTCGGCGGGGGCGGCGGACGGCTCGGGCCGGGGATCCGGCCCGGCCGCGACCCGCGGTTCGGGTCCGGCCTGCGCGCCGACGTCGGGTTCCGTGCGTACGACGGGTTCCCCGGGTACGTCGGGCCCCGTGCGCACGTCCGGTTCCGTGCGTACGCCGGGTTCCGCCCGCACCTCGGGTTCCGCCGGTGCGCCGGGTCCGGCCTGCGGTTCGGTCGCGGTTCGCGGGTCCGCCGGCGCATCGGTTGCGGGCCGCGGGTCCGGTTCGGGCCGGGGGCGGGGGGCCCGGGGCGGTTGCGGTTGAGCCTGCTGGTGCTGGTGCTGGTGCTGGTGCCGGGACCGGTCCGGCCCCGGCGGCCGGTCCCCGGCCGGGCCGGAGGACCCGGCCCGCGCGGGCGCCGGCCCCG
>JAAXOU010000020.1 GCA_012396115.1 Streptomyces somaliensis DSM 40738
CTCCGCCTCCCGAGCGGCGGGCCGGAGCGGTGGGCCACGACCGGCGCCCCGGCACGGGAGTGGCCCATACCCAGCCCAGGGAACCCGTACCTCCGGTGCGGAACACCCCCATTCCTCCGACGCGGAACGGAAAGGACAGTCCATGCGCGCACTGACGCTCCGACCCGGCCCCGGGGCCTCGATGGAGGTCCGCGAACTCCCCCCGCCCTCCCCCGGCCCGCGGGAACTGCTGGTCCGGGGGCTGGCGCTGGGCGTCTGCGGCACCGACCGGGAGATCGCCGGCGGGCACTACGGCACCGCGCCCGCCGGGCGGGACTGGATGGTGACCGGCCACGAGTCGCTGGGGCGGGTCGAGCAGGCGCCGCCCGGAAGCGGCTTCTCCCCCGGCGACCTGGTGGTCGGCGTGGTCCGCCGTCCCGACCCCGTCCCGTGCGGGGCGTGCGCCCGCGGGCACTTCGACATGTGCCGCAACGGCCGCTACCGGGAGCGGGGCATCAAGGAGCTGGACGGCTACGGCGCGGAGTACTGGACCGTGGAGTGCGACTACGCCGTCGGCCTGGACCCGCGTCTGGAGGCCGTGGGGATGCTCCTGGAGCCGACGGCCGTCGTGGTCAAGGCGTGGCAGCAGGTCGATCTGGTGGGGAGCCGGTCCTGGTTCGAGCCGCGGCGGGTCCTCGTGACCGGGGCCGGCCCCATCGGGCTCCTCGCCGCGCTGGTCGGCGTGGAGCGGGGCCTGGAGGTGCACGTGCTGGACCGCGTCGAGCGGGGGCCGAAGCCCCGGCTCGTACGGTCCCTCGGCGCGGAGTACCACAGCGGCGCGCCCCGCGAGGTGATGGACGGCGTGCGGCCCGACGTCGTCGTCGAGGCGACCGGCGCCGCGCAGGTGGTGTTCGCGGCCCTGTCGGGCACCGCGCCGTACGGCGTGCTGTGCCTGACCGGCGTGTCCTCCGCCGGCCGGCGCGTCACGGTGGACGCGGGGATGGTCAACCGGGAGCTGGTGCTGGAGAACGACGTGGTCGTCGGTTCGGTGAACGCCAACCTCGACCACTACCGGCAGGCCGCGGCGGTGCTGGCCCGGGCCGACGGGGCGTGGCTGGACGGCCTGGTCACCCGGAGGGTGCCGCTGGACCGCTTCCGTGAGGCGTTCGCCCCGCGCGACGACGACGTCAAGGTCGTGATCGACCTGCACCGCCCCTGACCGGCGCCCGCCGACCTGCCTGTGGGCGGACGGCCCCGGTGGGCGAACGGGCGCGGGACGGCGGGGCGGCCCCCGCCGCCCCGCGCCCGGCCTACCGGACGGTGGCGGCGAGGCGGAGCCGTCCGTCGTCGACCTCGGCGACCCGGTCGACCGCGGTGAGGTGGGTGCGGTCGTGGGTGACCAGCACGGTCGCGGTGGCCCGCTGGTGGGTGAGGCGGGTGATCAGGTCGATGACGGCCGCGCCGCGTTCGTGGTCGAGGGCGCTGGTGGGCTCGTCGACCAGCAGGACGGTGGGGTCGTTCACCAGGGCGCGGGCGATGTTGATCCGCTGGCGCTGGCCGCCGGAGAGCTGGTGGGGCCGCCGGTCGGCCCGGTCGGCGAGGCCGACGGCGTCGAGCAGCTCCAGCGCCCGGCCCCGGGCGGCACGCGGCTTGCGGCCGTCGATCTGCGCCATGACCTGGAGCTGCTCGGCGGCGGTGAGGGAGGGCAGCAGGTTGGGCTGTTGGAAGACGATGCCGACCTTGCGGCGGCGCAGGTCGGTGAGTTCGCCGCGGGTCATGCCGGTGGTCAGGGTGCCGTCGATGGTGACGGTGCCGCTGTCGGGCGCGATGAGGGTGGCGGCGACGGCGAGGAGGCTGGACTTGCCGGAGCCGGAGGGGCCGACGACGGCGGTCAGGCTGCCCTCGGGCACGTCCAGGGTGACCCGGTCGAGGGCGGTCAGGCGGGAGTCCCCGTCGGGGTAGGTGAGGGTGACGTCGGTCAGGTGCAGGCTCATCGGGCGCTCCCCAGGGCGGTCAGCGGGTCGACGGAGGTGATGCGGCGGATGGACAGGGCGGCCCCGAGCGCACCGAGCGCGATCATCACGGCGGCCGGGGGGAGGACGGTGGCGGGGGTGAGGAGGAACGGTACGTCCGAGCCCGCCACGAGGGCGCCGGCACCGGCGGCGAGGCCGGTCCCGACCAGGGTGCCGCCGACCAGCAGGACGACCGCCTGGCCGAGGGCGTCCTTGAGGAGGGTGGCGGTGGAGGCGCCCAGTGCCTTGAGGACGGCGACGTCGCCGCTGCGCTGGATGGTCCACACCGTGAAGAAAGCGCCCACGACGAGCGCGGAGATCGCGAACAGGAAGCCGCGCATCAGCTGCAGGGACCCGTTCTCGGAGGCGTGGGAGCCGATCGCGGACAGCGATTCGTCCCTGGGGACCGTCCTGGTGCCCGCGGCCCGGTCGGCCGCCTCGACGTCGGCGCCGGGGGCGGTGTCCAGGGCGATGACGGTGGCGGTCGGCGCGTCGGCCCCGCCCGCGGGGGGCGCGATCCTCCGCCACAGGTCCAGGCTGGTCCAGACGACCGGGGTGTGGCTGAAGGAGGCGTCGCCGCTCACGGCGGCGACGGTCACCTCCTGTCCGGCGAGGGTGAGGGTGTCGCCCGCCTCCACTCCGAGGTCGGCGGCGGCGGCGGTGGACAGGACCGCCGCGCGGCCGTCGATCCTGTCGCCCCGGGGTGCGAGCACGGAACCGGGGCGGACGCCGAAGGCCGACACGCCGGTGCTCCTGCTGCCGGCGTTCGCCCTGGTGGTGGTGATGCCCAGCGGCTCGGCGCCGTCCACCCCGGGTGTCCGGGCCCACCGCTTCCACTGCTCCTCGTCGACGGCGGAGTCCGAGTACGACGGCTCCTCCCCGGCGCCGGGCGCGTCGAAGGCGATCGCGTCGGCGGGCAGGGACGTGATCGCGGAGGTGTTCTGCCGGCCCAGGCCGGCGGTCAGTCCGGACAGCAGTCCGACCAGCAGGGTGATCAGCACGATGACGGTGCCCATCAGGGCGAAGCGCCCCTTGGCGAACTTCAGGTCTCTCCAGGCGACGAACACGGCGCGGTGTGCCCTTTCACGGGTGGAAGCGGTGGGACCTCCACCGTCGCCGCCGGCTACCCGGCCGGGCATCCGGCCCAGGACGGCAATCGGCGCGCCGAAGGACGGCGCGCCGGTTCCAACTTTCGACAGAGGCCGCCTCCCGGGGCTCCTCCTTAGGCTGGGGGGACCGTGAACACCACCGCTCCCGCCCTCATCCCCACCACCCGGGCCCTGGCCTGGTGCCTGCACCTGCTGGTCGCCGGGCTGCTCGCGCTGGCCGGCGGCCGGGCCGCGGCCGGCGGCCACCCGCACGCCGACTGGGTCGTCACCGCGGCGGCGGCGTGCGGCCTGTTGTACGCGGCCGGTCCCGCACTGCCCCGCGTGGGCCGTTCGCGGCGGGCCGCCGCGCTGTGGCTGGCCGGCGTGGCCGCGCTGTGGCTGGTGCTGCTGGCCCTGTCGGCCGACGGGGTGTGGATGGCGTTCCCGCTGTACTTCCTCCAGCTCCACCTGCTGCCCCGCCGTGCCGGGCCCGCCGCCGTGGCGGTCACCGCGGCGGCGGCCGTCGCCGGCTTCGCCGCGCACCACGGGTCGTTCGACGCGACGATGCCTATCGGGCCGACCCTCGGCGCCGCCGTGGCGGTGGCGGTGGTGCGGGGGTACCAGACCCTGTACCGGGAGAGCGAGCGGCGCAGGCGCCTGATCGAGGAGCTCACCGCCACCCGCGCTGACCTGGCCGCCGCCCAGCACACCGCCGGTGTGCTGGCCGAACGCGAGCGGCTGGCCCGCGAGATCCACGACACCCTCGCCCAGGGCCTCTCCAGCATCCAGCTGCTGTTGCGCGCCGCCGAACGCGCCCTGCCCGGGGCTCCGCAGAACGCCGCCCGCCACGTCGACCAGGCCCGTCAGACGGCCGTCGACAACCTCGCCGAGGCCCGCCGCTTCGTCGCCGCGCTCGCCCCGCCCGCCCTGGAGGGCACCACCCTGCCCGACGCCCTGGAACGCCTGTGCGCCACCACCAGCACCCGTCACCGCGTCGCCGCGCGCTTCCGCCTCGTCGGCGATCCCGTCCCGCTGCCGACCGCGCACGAGGTCGCGCTGCTGCGGATCGCCCAGTCCGCCCTCGCGAACACGGTCCGCCACGCCGGGGCCGACGCCGCCGAGGTGACCCTCGGCTACCTCGGCGACCACGTCGCCCTGGACGTCGTCGACGACGGACGCGGTTTCGACCCCGGCGGCCTGCCCGTCCCCGACCCGCAGTCCGGCGGGTTCGGGCTGGCCGCCGTGCGCGCCCGCGTCCGCGCCCTCGGCGGCACCCTCACCGTCGAGTCCGCACCCGGCCGGGGCACCGTCCTGGCCACCAGGCTGCCCCTCGACCAGTCCCCCGACCCCGCTCCCGAGGCCCGACCGTGACCGAGACCCCCATCCGCCTGCTCCTGGCCGACGACCACCCCGTCGTACGGGCGGGGTTGCGCGCCGTACTGGAGACCGAGCCCGGCATCGAGGTGGTGGCCGAGGCCGCCACCGCCGAGGCCGCCGTCGACCGCGCCGCCCGGGGCGACGTCGACGTCGTCCTCATGGACCTCCGGTTCGGCGGGGGAATGACCGGCGCCGAGGCCACCGCCGTCATCACCGCCCGTCCCGGCGCGCCCCGCGTGCTGGTCGTCACCACCTACGACACCGACGCCGACACCCTCCCCGCCATCGAGGCCGGGGCCACCGGCTACCTCCTCAAGGACGCCCCGCCCGAGGACCTGGCCGCGGCGGTGCGCACCGCCGCGGCGGGCCGTACGGCGCTGGCACCCGCCGTGGCGGACCGGTTGATGAACCGGCTGCGCGCCCCCGGCACCACCCTGAGCCGACGGGAGACCGAGGTGCTCGCCCTGGTCGCCGAGGGCCTGTCCAACCAGGCCGTCGGCGACCGGCTCCACCTCACCGAGGGGACCGTCAAGTCCCATCTGGCCCGCGTCTACGCCAAGCTCGACGTCGACTCGCGCACCGCCGCCGTCGCCACCGCCACCCGCCTCGGCCTCATCCGCCGGTAGCGGCCCCGGCCGTCTGCGATGACCAGGCCGAGGACGTCCACGGCAAGGCCGCGCTTGCGACCGGGTACCCGCTTGGCGGGATCCCGGCCGGCTCGAACTCCTCGGTGTACCTCTTCGTGTACTTGCTTCCCACCTGGGACTACTTCCTCTGGAACCTCAAGCTCCCAGTCTCCAGGTGTCCACGATCAAGGGGAAGCTTCGCTGCCGCCCTTGGGCGTCCAGGGGGCCGGGGGAGGTTCGGGGCCCTCCAGGGCGTTGCGAAACTTTTCCTTGAGGGTCTTGGGCGGGGACAGGCTCTCCTCGTGCGCGTGGACGAGGCGGGCTGTGGTCACGCGTATGTGGCACTCGCGGTGGTGCTGCCTGACCCAGACCAGCCAGGCCCCGTCCGGGGTGAGGAAGGCGCGGCGGGCCGGGGTCTCACCGCTTCGCGCGTGTCTGGCCAGGACGTCCGGCAGGTAGTTGAGAGCGGCATCCTCGGCGACGGCCTGCGCCTGCTCCCGGGTACCGCTGATCGGATGGGTGGCCACCAGGGCCCAGCGGTGCAGCTTCACCTCACTGCCGTCGACACGCCGCGTCGTACGGGTGTCCTCTTCGATGAGGACGTACCAGTCGTCAGCCACATGGAGAGCTTAACCGTCCTGCCCGGCCCGACATCTGTGGTTCTCCCCCTGGTCCAGCACGCCGATGCTGAGGGCGAAACGGCCGACGCGGCCGGCTGACACAGGGCGCGGTGAGCGGAGGGAAGCGGCGGCGAGGAAGGGAGTGGCGGTTCAGGCCCCTGGACGGGGCCGGGTGCTTGTTCCATGGTCCTGGCCCGCCGGTGGCAGCCGGTTGGGCGGCCCGGGGCCGTCTCGGCCACGTCTCCGTGGCTTCACTCAGGACGTGAGCTGCCTGCACACCTCAGCGGCCAGCTCGTCAGCGGTATCGAGCACGGTGGACAGAGCGCCTGGGGTCGTGCCGGACATGGCGAACAACCCGTGAGCCCTCGCCGCGAAGTCCGCAGGAGCAGCCGGGAGTCGTCCCGCACCCTGAACAGCTCCCTTTTCGTTCAACACCCAGCAACCCGCGTGAGCATGCAGGCCTTGCACGAGAAGTCCCACCGCGCGGAAGAGGCAGCCGGCGACGTAGAAGGCATCTCCGCGAGCCGCTCCCTTGCGGGCGTTGGCCAAGGTGAAGGGAGCCTCCCACTGCGCGTTGGCGATCAGCGCCTCGCGCAACGGCTCCGGATAACGGCGAGTCTCCCGCTGCAGGACCCGCAGCTCTCCAACGGGATCAGCGAGAACGCGCCCAACGGCCACCTCACCGACATACGCATGGGAGTACACCCCAAGCGGGTGACCGGCCTGGACACCCACCTCGAAGCGCCCCTCCCGGCACTCCTCCCAAATCCGGTGAACACGGTCCAGATCGCGGTAGATCCAGTCGACACGGCAGCCGTCAACGGTCAGCCATGCTCCACCGTCCACCCACGGCCCCCAGCCGCCCGGTTCCGTCACTTCGACCGACTCGCCGGTCAGTTCGGACGCGAGGAGCCGCAAAGCGGCAGTGTCCAGCGGCGGCCGGTAGTACAGACCCAGATCGAAATCAGAGTCGGGCCGGTCTGTCCCCTTCGCTCGGCTGCCGCCCAGACACACCCCGACCACTCCGCCGACGTCGGTCAACCGACCCGCGATCTCCGCCAAACGATCCACAGCCCAGAGTCTGCAGAACCAGCGCACCCACCGCGACCCCGTTTCCCGGCACCCTTCGCCCTCAGGCACACCCATCCGGGTGAAGTGACGATGCAGGCGGCCGCCTCCGGCCCCCGGTTCACCGTCCACGGCGCCACGAGGACCCACCACTCCGTCGACGAGAACGTCGAACCCCTCGGCATCAGCGGACAGTTCTTCCGCCGCGTCCCCGTCGGCGCCGACTTCCGCGTGGACGTCGCAGCGCTGCGGACCGCCGTCCGCGTCGACCGGGCTGGTGGTACTCCCCTGCGTCGTGGACAACGCCGGGGCCGTCGGCACCGGGGCCGTGGACCCGCTCGCCAACCTCCTGACCGTGGCCCGCGAGGGGGCCCTCCGGCATCACGCCGACGACGCGTTCGCCCGGTTCCCACCCTCACACAGGCTTCTCCTCCACGGCCTGACCGGGGCCGGCTCCCCGCCCGGTCCGGCCGACCCGACAGCCCGCACCGGGACGATCCGTACGACACCCCGGTGGCGGAGGGGTCCTTCCCGCCGCATTACGACCGCGCCGCGGTCGGGGCGCACGCCCGTACCCGTGCCATCCTCTTCCCGCGCGGGTTTCCAACCGGTGAGAAGGGGATGCGTCCATGACAGCCATGAGGGTCGGGGCGTACCGCGCCTACCTGGTCGGCCTGCCGGCCGCCCTGATGGCGACGGCCCTGTGGGGGTTCACCTTCCTCGGGCCGGCCGCCGTGGCCCCCGTCAACGTCTACTGGCTGGTCGTGGGCCGGTACGCCGTCTTCGGGCTGATGTCCCTGGCCGTGCTGCTCGTCCGGCGCCCCGGGCCGCGTGCCCTCGGCGCGCGCCGGCTGCTGACGGCCGTCCACCTGGGTGTGGTGGGGTACATCGGCTTCTACCTGTTGCTGGCGATGTCCGCCGAACTGGGGGGCGGGGTCCTGGCGTCGACGATGACCGGGCTGATCCCGCTGATGGTCACCCTGGTCTCGAACCGGCTGGAGAAGGTGCTCGCCTGGCGCCGGCTGACGGTGCCCGTCGTGGTGATCTCCATCGGCCTGCTGCTCGTCAACGGGGCGGAGCCCGCCGGTCGTGCCGCGAGCGGCCGCGACCTCGCACTGGGCGCCGTCCTGGGGTTCCTCTCCGCCGCCGCGTGGTCGTACTTCGTCATCGTCAACCGCCGGGTCCTGCGGAGCGGCGGCCGACCGGCCGTCGACGGCACCACCTGGACCGCCTGCATCGGGGCGGGGGCCTGCCTGGGGTCGCTGTTCCTGCTGCCGCTCGCGGTGACCGGCGGTGGGCCGTCGCCGCTGTCGGACGGCGGGACGCTGTGGCCGTTCCTCGCGTGGTGCGCGGCGCTGGCCGTGCTGGGCTCGTGGTGCGCGACCTGGTTCTGGAACCTGGCCTCCGAGCGGTTGCCGGCCACGGTGATGGGACCGGTGATCGGCATGGAGGCGGTCTTCGGTGCCGCCTTCAACCTGCTGTGGGCGGGCCGGACCCCGTCCTTCCACGAGTTGTGGGGCGGGCTGCTCGTGGTCGCGGGGGTGCTGCTGGCCTCGTACCTCTTCAACCGCGCCGGGCTCGCCCCGGGCAGCGCGCCGCCGGACCGGGCGGGCACCGCCGAGCCCGCCGGCCCGGTGCCCGTACGGTCGGACCGCGCCTGACCGGGCGGAGGACGCGAGGCGCGTCGCCTCCGCCCGGTCCTCGCCGGTGAACGGCCTGGAGCCCGACGACGGGGAACGTCCCGGCGAAAGACCGGCGTACGGAGTCGCGTTCAGCAGCACGAACCGGACGTCGTGGGCCGGTCTGTGCGCCGGGTACGACCACTGCGCCGCCGGCCCCGCCCGCGTCCCGACCGCGGCCCGCCCACCGCGGCAGCCGTCGTCGCCGTCGGCTCGACGTCCGGTCCGCCGTCCGGTGCGGGTCGCCTGCGCGGTGCCGGCCCACCGATCGGCTCCGGGGCACCGGGTGTGCGGGGACGTGGGCGTAACACCCGCCTCGACGCGTTCCACCGACTCCGTCGCCACGGCACCCGACTCCGTCGCTCCCGCCTCGGCCGACTCACCCCGATCGCCTACCGGAAGCACCTTCCGAACGGCATCGACCACGCTGGCGCAAGCCGCGTAACCGGTGTCCGGAAGCCGGGGTCGGGGTCCACCGCCGGGGGCGGCTCCCGCGCAGCGGAACCGTTCACCCGCTCGCTCCGTCCCACCCGCGCCTCCCGTCCGGAGGGGATGCGCAAGGGGACGAGGCTCGACGAGGGAGCGTTGCGGTGAGTGGGACGCAGAACAGCACTGACGCGCATGCCGGCCGGCGGCGCCCGTCGCTCGTCGCCGTCTTGGTGGCGGTGGCGGTCCTGGCGGGCGGGGGTGGGACGTACACGGCCGTCTCCGCGGCCGACGACGAGCACGGGGAGTCCGCCGGCCGGGCGGCTCTCAGCGATCCGCGCGGCGGCCCGGCCGGGACGCCCGCGCCGGGTGGGAGCGGCTCGCCGGGCATCGCGCCGGGCGAACCCGACCCGAACACCGTCGGGCGGTACCGGGTCGCGGGGCGGCTGCCGGAGGCGCCCGACCGGGCGCACGCGTACCGGGACGGGCGGAAGGCCACTGCTGCGGAAGCGGCGCGGCTGGCACGGGCGCTGGGGATCACGGTGATGCCCGTGAGGACGCGGGAGCAGTGGCATACCGGCCCGCAGAAGGACAGTTCGGGTCCGGAGTTGTGGTTGAGCGAGTCGGGCCACTGGCGCTACGTGGCGCGGGGGCCGCGGTCCGACGACTGCCCGAAGGGCAAGCGCTGCCCCGGAAACCCGAGCGACGGGCCGCAGAGCGAGGAGGCCGCGAAGCGGGCCGTCGCTCCGATGCTGAAGGCGCTCGGCTTCGCGGACGCCGCCCTGTACGTGGAGGGCGGGTTCCGCCGGGTGGTCGCCCACCCGCGGATCGGCGGGCTGCCGACCCACGGGTACGCGGTCGAGTTCACGGTGGGCGCCGGCGGCGAGGTCGTGGCGGCGAAGGGCGAGTTGGCCGCCCTGGTGCGAAGCGAGACGGTGCCGGTGACGGGTCTCGAGCAGGTGGTGCGGGACCTCGACTCCTCCGGCCGCGGCCGCGGCTCCGGCGACTGGAGGGAGGGCTGGCCCGTGTCCGGCGGCTGCACGTCGTCCGCTCCGCTGGCGGGCGGTGGGATGCGCCGCGAGGGGGGCGCGGCTTCGAAGGCCGGTGGGCCGTGCGGCCCGAAGGCCGGCGGTTCCGGGCGCGCGCAGGACGTCGTGACGATCCGCAAGGTGGTCCTGGGGCTCGCGCCCTACTCCGTACGGAGCGGGGCGGCGCTCGTCCCCGCGTGGCTGTTCACGGCCGAGGAAAAGGGGCGGACGATCCGGTTCAGCCACCCGGCCGTGCCACTGGAGCAGCTGAGCGGATACCCGCCGGGCCTCGGCATGACGGTGGAGACCCCGCATGCCGGGACACGGGTGCTGCGGGTGACGTTCCCCGGCAAGGCCTGCACCAGCTACGTGGTACGGGCCGAGGAGAGCGCCGCGAAGGTGGGGCTGCGCCGGTTCGAGGTTTCGTACGACAACAGTGAGCCGTGCATCGACGTCGGCAGCGTCGTCGTGCACGTGACCGTGCCGCTGGACGCGCCGGTCGGCGGCCGGGCCGTGGTGGACGCGAAGAGCGGCGGACCGCTCCACCGGGTCGCCGCCCGACGCTGACGTGTGGGTCGCCGTGCGCGGACTGCTGCGGTCGGCTTCCCGCCGGCCGCGCCGGGCCCGCGCACGGCGGCGCCGTCTCGGCCCCGGCCGTCGCCGGCCGTGTCCGCGCGGCCACGGGCCAGGACCCCGGCCCGTGGACCGGCGCACTCGTGCGGGCCGGTGTCGCCGACGAGCGCGTCCGCATCGAGCGCACGGACAACCACGAGACCACCCGGCCCGAGCGGGATCCGCTGCCGCCCCGGCTCCGCCCCGGCGACATCGTCACGTCACGATCACCCGGGTCGACCGGTTTCCCCACGCCGTCCGAAAACCCGTCACCGCGGGCGCCGGCTCGTCAGGCGGGCTGGACGGTGATGGTGCAGAGGCGTTTGGTGGCCCGGGTCAGGGCCACGTACAAGTCCCTTTCCCCACCGGGGCGAGCCGTGATGATCTCCTCGGGGTTCACGACGACGACCCCGTCGAATTCCAGGCCGCGTGTTTCGGACGCCGGCACGACGCGTGCGTGGTGGGCGATGCCCTGGGCCGTCAGCTCGCTCAGCCTGGTGTCGGCGCAGATCACGCCCAGGAGCTCGCCCGGGTGCGCGGTGCTCTGGGCGCGCAGTTCCCGGACGACGGCGGTGGCCAACCCGTCCGCGGGTGCGGTCACTGTGCGGGGGCTCTCACCGCTCCGCAGCGACCGTGTGGGTTTCTGGTCCGGAGCGATCCGCGTGAGCAGGCCCCGGACGCTCTCCAGGATCTCCTGCGTGGTGCGGTAGCTGACGGTCAGACTGTGCAGTTTGAACCGCGGCCCGACGTGAGGGCTCAGCGCCTCCTTCCAGCCGCGCGCCGTCGCGACCGGGCCTGCCTGGGCGAAGTCGCCCACCAGTGTCATCGACCTCGCCGGGCAGCGGCGGACGATCATCCGCCACTGCATGGCGGTCAGTTCCTGCGCCTCGTCGACGACGACGTGCCCGTACGTCCGCTCGGGAGGGCCGTCGACCAGGCTCGCCGCCTCGTCCAGCAGCGGCACATCGGCGTCGGTCCACGGGTCGTCCGGACCGCGCAGCAGAAGGGACCGCTCCCGCGCGGTCAGGCGGGGCAGGCGCTCGGCGAGAACGCCCGCGTCCGTCAGGAGCGCCTGCACCAGGTCACCGGGTACCAGCCGCGGCCACAGCGCCTCGACCGCCCGGTCGACGCCGGCGTCGTCGAGGAGGTCGGCCCGCATGGCGTCCAGGTCCAGTTCGTGGACCGGACCCGGGTCGGCCGCGCCTTCGGCACGGCGCTGGGCGACGCCCGTGAACCGGTCGAGGTCCAGGCCCGTCATCCGTTCGGTATCGGCGTCGATCCGCTCCAGGACGTCGCCCACGTCCCGTTGCATCGCGTCGGTGACGGCGTCGACCAGGAGTTCCTTGAACACCTGGCGCGCGGGGTTGTGCCCCGGTACGGCGGCCAGGGCGGCGTCGCGTGCCGCGGCGACCTCCTCGCCGGGGAGGTGGACCGGTTCCCGTCCGACCCGCACGGTGAAGTCACCGGCGGGGGCCTGGTAGGCGCGCAGCAGGCCGGCCAGGGCGTCGGCGAGGTCGGAGCCGCCCTTCAGACGCGCCGTGTCGAACGGGTCCACCGCGTCCGTGGGCGCCGCGGCCAGTTCCCGGCAGGTCGCCAGAACGACGTCGTTCTCGCCGAGCGAGGGAAGGACCTGGGAGATGTAGTCGAGGAACCGGGCGTTCGGGCCCACCACCAGGACGCCCTCCTCCGCGGCGCGCGGGAACGCGTACAGGACGTAGGCCGCCCGGTGCAGGGCGACCACCGTCTTGCCGGTGCCGGGCCCTCCCTGCACCACGGTCACCCCGCGGTGGGTGGAGCGGACGATCTCGTCCTGCTCGGCCTGCAGCGTCGCGACGGCCGCGCGCATCCTGCCCGTACGCCGTGCCGACAGGGCCTCGGCCAACGGGCCGTCCCCCACGACGTCCTCGTCGGTCGGGGCGGTCCCGTCCAGCAGTTCGTCGCTCACCGAGACGACCGTGCGCTCCTCCAGGCGCAGGTGCCGGCGTCGCCGCAGGCCCATCGGGTGGACCGGTGTCGCCTCGTAGAAGGGCCGTGCCGCGTTCGCGCGCCAGTCCACGAGCAGAGGCAGGTCGTCCCCTTCCGTGTGCAGCCCGATCCGCCCGATGCGCAGGGCCGTGCCGTCCGTCCGGTCGATGCGCCCGAAGACCAGCCCCTTCTCGGCGCCCTCCAGCCGGCTGATTTCCTTGGCCAGACGCCCGGCGGCGATTTCCCTCTCGTACGCCTCACCGGCGCCGTCCGCAGGGGATTTCAGCACGCTCGCCCGTTGTGCCCGCGCCTCGGAGATCCGCTCGGTGAGCAACGCGCATAAGGAGGACACGTAATTCTGCTCCGATTCAACCGCACGCACAGCGGGATTGTTTGCTTTCGACACCAGGGACTCCTTCGGTTCGGGCCACACCATACAGTCAAAATTCCCTGAAGATAAGTCTTGACTTACTCAGTGAAGCCGTGCCCCTATGACCGAGCCCATGACGGCCGACCGCACGATACGCCGCGAATTCCGCCGTTCCGTATATCGCCGATTGCGCTTCCGATGCGGATTGCCTCACAAGGAGGCCCGCCCCCGGATATCGGCGATATTCTTGCCGCGCTCGGGAAAAGGGAAAGTCTTGCGAGACGGCCGGCGCTGTCGAACCCACTGCCAGAGGCACCCGGTCGCTTCGTCCGGCGATCCGACCGGGAAGACGAGCACAGGACGGGTCGTTTCACTGAGAAAACCTCAGCAGCGGCGGGTTGCGGACACCGCCCGGAAGGCCGTCCGCCACGGCAGTTCACCGCGCACTCCGCCTCCCTCATCGACACGAGTCCCGGTCTCGCCCCACCGCCGGCCGTACGGGCCCATCGCGCCGGTCCCGCCTTCCATGTGCAGCACCGCGATCTCGTCAGCCGGAGTGTCGCCGACGGCATTGCCGGCGGCGCGGGCCTGCTCGCCGGCGGACCGGGCCCGGGAGGAGGAGCGGGCGGCATTCAGAAACCGGCACAGAGAGCGGCACCACGGGTGGTCTCCTCCGTTTCGTTGAACGCGGACGCGTCGTTCACCGATCGCTCTCCTTCGCGAAGAAGGCCGCCGCTTTTCGCAGCGCCTCGATACGTTTCGGCCTGCTCGCGGTCCTGTCGGCGCAGTCGCCGCAATTCCTCCCGCTCCGCGTTCGTCAGCTCGCCGGGCACCCCTGGCCCCGGTCGGTGCTGTTCCGCTCGAGCCGGTTCCGCACCCCTCGGCGCTGACCCCGATCTCCCGGGACACCTCGGTGACGGTCCCCTCGAAGGAGCGGACCGGCGCGACCGCGTCCCGCCTGAACCCCTCCGGGTACCGTCTACCGCGGTTGCTCGCACTCCCCACCCGGCGCTGCTTCCCCCGGAACCTCACGTCCCGGTCTCCAGGTGTCCGACACCAAGGGAAGCTTCACCGACCGACTCCACTCCGCCGCCCTGCGCGGTCTCCCGCGAGACGGCCGAGCGCTCCGGCCTCGCCCGGCACGCCACCTCCGGCCACTGCCGCTCCCGCCCGCGGTTCTTCCGGGGTTGCGGCTCTGCCCGCGCGCCACCGCCGAAGGCGTGCCCGTCGTCCGATGTCCGGCCGCCCCGGAGGTCAGGAAGCGGGAGGTGACGGCCGCGCTGCTGGGACACGGCTGCCCCCGTCCACCGGGGACAGGCGATCCTCACGGACAAGGGCTTCGCCGGGAAGGACTTCGAGGGCTCCGCCGGCGAGCGTTTCGGTGTTCGCCTCGTGCGGCCGGACCGCGGGGACGAGCCGGTCCGGCACGGCAAGACCACGCGTGTCCACCGGTGGATCGAAGCCGTCGCCGACACCGTCGAAGACCGGTTCGGCCTCGAACCGCACGGCGGCACACCCCCTGACGAAGCCCTCGCCCGCACGGACGACGACTCCTCGCCGTCGGAGGCGACCACCGGATTACCCCCCGCGGCGGGAAGGTCCGCGCGGACCGGCTCGCGCAGAAGATGCCGAAGCGGACCCGACAGAGACTCTCCGCCGCAGACGGCACCGAGGACCACCGCCGCCACGGCCGGGCCCTGGCCGTGATCGGCGACGACCGGCCCGGCCACCGCCACCTCCTCGTCCGACGCAACCGTCGCACCGGCGAACTCGCCCCCCACCACTGCCACTCGGCCAGCAGAACCCGCTCATCACCCTCGTCCGCGTCACCGGACGCCGGTGGACCACCCAGGAGACCTTCCACCCCTCCAAGGCCCTCATCGGATTCGACGAACACCAGGTCAGGCGCTGGACGTCCTGGCACCGCCGGGACGCCCTCGCGATGCTCGCCCACGCCTTCCTCGCCGCCCTCACCGCCCTCACCGCCAACGAACGCTCCTCCGCCCCGGGCCCGAACGGGCTGGCCCCCACTCCAACGAGATCCAACACTTGTTCACAACCCTCGCCGCATCCATGGGCAGGTCAGCGACCGACCTGCCCGGCCGTCACGACAAAGACCTTTGCAGCACGCTAAAATCAGCCACTTGACGAACTGTTCGGCGGCGAGGGTCGACCGCCCGGGCGGGACTCCGCCGCACACCGAGTGAATACCCGGCGGGTCCGGCGGCGCGGTCTAGCGGAGCGGGGACGCCTCACTCTTCACGCACCATAAGAGCCGGTGAACCGCCGATTTGGCCACCTGAAGCGGAATTCGCCCATGGGCGAGCGAATGGCCGAGACACACCCGGGGCCGCCCCGGTCCCGGGCCGCGGCCGGCAGGACCGGTCGCCTCGCCGGTACGCCGCAGACCGCATGAATTACGCCGCACGAGCCGTCCGCCTATGGCACCGGTCACAGCCGATCGGGCGTGCGAATGCTAGCTTGATCCACAAGTTCGCATTGCAGAGGGGGACTGCACAGCATGATGTCATGCGACTGCCTTTCAGACATCCATTCTTCACTACGCGTTCGTTCCTGCTGCTCCGTGAACGATCTGCACGGGTGATCTCAGGCCGATGACGGCCGCTCCTGTCGTTTCATCTTCTACTTCCTGACGCAGGACCGCTCGCGCTGCCCGGTCCGTCCGCGCCGCCGACGCCGGACCCGTTCGGCATGCGCGGATACAAGCATGCGCATGAGCAAATAATCCTCCCTTTCGCCCGCCTGAGGCATCTGACCGGAAAGGGTCCTTCTGCATGACCACAGGACACCCGCCACACGGCCGACACCCCTTGCTCGAAGACCTCTTCGGCGAGCAGGCCGCCCTTACCCCCGGGTCCGTCGCCGTCATCGACGGCGACGTCCGGCTCACCTACGCCGAACTGCACCACCGGGCAAGCCGGATGGCCTCGGCCCTGAGGGCCCGGGGCGTGGAGCGCGAGACCCTCGTGGCGACGGCGTTCCCCCGCTCCGCGGACGCGGTGGTGTGCATGCTCGCCGTGGTCCTCGCGGGCGGCGCCTACCTGCCCGTCAACCCGGAGTTCCCGGGGGAACGGCTGCGGATGATGCTCCAGGACTCCGGCGCCGCCCTCCTCGTGTGCGCGCCGGGCACCGAGGACGTCCTGGCTCCCGGGCTCCCGGATGGCCTTCCGGTCCTCTCCACGCGGGAGTTACTCGCGGCGGACCACGACGCGGGCCCGGAGCAGGTCGCCCCCGCCCCCCTCCTCGACGACCGGTCGCCCCTGGCCTACGTGATGTTCACCTCCGGCTCCACCGGACGCCCCAAGGGGGTGATGATCGAGCAGGCCGGCATCGTGCGACTCGTCCGGGACAGCGACTTCTACCGTTTCACCCCGCAGGACCGGCTGCTGCTCACCGGCGCCCTGGAATTCGACGCGGCCACCTTCGAGATCTGGGGCTGCCTCCTCAACGGGGCCACCCTCTGCATCGTCCCCGCCGAGACCCTGCTGGTCGCCCAGGCGTTGAAGGAAGCGATCCGGGAGCAGGCCGTCTCCGTCATGTGGATGACGGCCCCCCTCTTCCACCAGACCGTCGACACCGATCCCGACGTGTTCGCCGGGCTCGGCACGGTGGTGGTCGGCGGCGACGTGCTGTCGGCGCGCCATGTGAACGCGGCGCGCGCGGCACACCCCGCCCTGCGCGTGATCAACGGGTACGGGCCCACCGAGAACACCACGTTCACCACTACCCACGAGGTCCGGCCGGACGAGCCCGGCCCGTTTCCCATCGGCAGGCCCGTCGCCGGCACCACCGTGCTCGTCCTCGGCCCTTCCGGCGCCCCGGCGGCCCCCGGCGAGCAGGGCGAACTCCTCACCGGCGGAACCGGTCTGGCGCGCGGCTACCTCGGCAACCCCGAACTCACCGCGGAACGCTTCATCACCCTGGAGGGCGAGCGGTACTACCGCACCGGCGACCTGGTCAGCACCGACGCGCAGGGACTGCTCCACTTCCACGGGCGCGTGGACGACCAGGTCAAGATCCGCGGCCACCGGGTGGAGGTCAAGGAGGTCGAGTCGGTCCTGCTGTCCTGTCCCGGCGTGCGGGACGCCTGTGTCACCGTCGTCTCGGACGACGCCGGGAAGCACCTCGTCGCCCATGTCGTCGCGCAGGAGGCCACGACCGTGGCCGGCATCGCGGAGCAGCTCGCCGCCCGCCTGCCCGCCTACCTGTGCCCCGACCACTTCGTCGCCATGGACCGGCTGCCGCTGAACGCCAACGGCAAGGTCGACAAGGCCGCCCTGCCGCCGGCACGTCCGGACGCCGCCGTCCGGGGCAGGCCCGCCCCCGCCCTCCCGGAGGCGCTGCACCCGCTCGCCGAACTCTGGGACGACGTGCTCCACCTGAACGGCCGCCCCCTCACCGCCGAGGACGACTTCTTCGCCCTGGGCGGCAACTCCCTGGCCGTCGGCGCGCTGGTCGGCCGCCTGGCCGTCCGCGACGGCATACGCATGCCGTACCGCGAGGTGTTCGCCCACCGCACCCTGGCCTCGATGGCCGAGGCCGTCCGCGAGCACGCCGCCGGATCCGCCGCCGCACCGGCCGGAGGACCGATCGAACGCGGGCCAGCCGGCGTGCCCGTGCCTCTGCACCCTCAGCAGCACGGCATGCACACCCACGCCCAGGTGGCGCCCGAGTCGCCCGCCTACCACATCCCGCTGCGCCTTGACCTGGACGGCCCCGTCACCCCGGCCGACATCCGCGCCGCGGTCACCGAGCTGGTCCGCCGCCACGACGCGCTGCGCACCCGTCTCCTCAGCACTCCCGACGGGCCGCGCCAGGACGTGCTGCCGGCGGTGTCCCCGGACTTCACGGTCTCCGACACGGCCACGCACCCCGACGACGAGTCCGTCCTCGCCACCTTCGTGCGCCCCTTCGACCTGCGGACGGCACCGCTGCTGCGCGCCCTGCTGGTCCCGGTGTCCGCCTCCAGCCACCGGCTCTACCTCGATGTCCACCACATCGTCTTCGACGGCGTCTCGCTGCGCATCCTCGCCGAGGAGCTGACCGACCTGCTCGCCGGAGCGGCCCTCCCCGAGCCCAAGCGGGGGTATGCCGACGCCTCCCGCTGGTACGCGGCCCGGTTGGAGCAGGGCGCCTTCGCGTCGGACGAGCGGTACTGGCTGGAGACGCTGGCCGACCCGCCCCTCCTGGACCTACCCACCGACCACCCCCGCCCGGCGGTCCGCGCCGAGGTGGGCACGGTGCACCGGCTGCGCCTCCCTCAGGAGCGCGCCGAGGCGGTCGACCGGGTCGCCGCCCGCACCTCCACCACTTCCTACGCCGTCCTCCTCACCGCGTACACGGCCGCGTTGATGGGGCTCTCCGGGCAGCGGGACGTCGTCGTCGGCACCCCGATGAGCGGACGGACACACCCCGACGTCGAAACGCTGGTCGGCATGTTCGTCAACACGGCCGCCCTGCGGCTGACGGTGCCGGAAGGAGCCACCCTCACCGACTTGCTCCTGGTGGCGCACACGCGCCACCAGGAGGCCCTGGACCACCAGTCGTACCCCTTCGACCGGGTGGTGGCCGGCCTCCGGCCCGAGCGCGACCCCTCCCGGCTGCCCGTCATCGAGGCGTTCTTCGCCCTCCAGAACATCGGGTTCCACCGCTTCGCGCGGGGACGCGTCCGGACCGAGGTCCACCTCCTGCACGCGGGCGCCTGCCGGTTCGACCTGAACCTCCAGGTGCACCAGCGGCCCGACGGAACCGTGCTGGAACTCGAGTACAGCACCGCGCTCTTCAGCACGGCCTCCGCCCAGTACCTGCTCCACCGTGTGGTCGAACTGGTCGACGACCTCGACCGTGCGCCGCACACCCCCCTGTCCGGCCGGGTGGAACAGTCCCGCATCCCGGCTCCCTCCGCCCAGGCCGACTTCACCTTCTAGAAGGACTTCCATGACCAGCGCCCTCCAGGCACGGCAAGCGCTCCTCGCCCACCCCGCGCAGCAGGAGTACTGGACCGCCCGCATCCAGGGATGGACCGAGCCCGTCCTCCTCCTCCGCGACCACCTGCGCCCCGCCGCCGGTGCGCCGCGCACGACCACGGTCCCGCTCGCCGCGGCCACCACGGCCGCCCTGGACCGCCTCACCTCCGGTGACCCGGTCCTGGTCCGCACCGTCGCCGCCACCGCCCTGGCCGCGCTGGCGGCGCGGAGCACCGACCGGGACGACACCGTGGTCCTCCTGCCGGTGCCGCCCGGCACGCCGGCCCCCTACGACCGCACCGTGCCACTCGCCGCGCACCTCGGCGCCGGCCTCCCCGCCAAGGCGGTGCTGGGAGCCGTACGCGCGTCCTACCTCGAGGCCGCGGGCCACCTCGACGTGCCCGTCCACCACCTCCTGGAGGAGCACGACAGCCGTCCCACCGACTTCATGGTGTCGGTCGACGGCGACCTCGGCCCCGACGACGCCGACCGCGCGGGCGCCCCCCTGCTCTTCACCTTGCACACCGGTCCCGAACCCCGCGTGGAACTGCGCTTCGACCCCGTGCTGTTCACCGACGAGACCGCGGACCGGCTGCTCTCGGCCTACCGGGTCCTGCTGGAGACGATCACCACCGCCCCGGACACCACGACGGACGACCTGCGGGCGCCCTCCGCGGCCGAACTGGCCCTGCTCGACGGCTTCAACGAGACCGACGCCGAGTTCCCCCGGGACCGGCTGCTGCACTCCTTCCTGGAGGAGGGCGCCCGCCTCCACGGCGACCGGATCGCCGTGACCGACGGCGGCGGCACCACCTACGCCCGGCTCAACGCCGATGCCAACCGGCTCGCCAGGACGCTGCGCGAGCGCGGTGTGGGCGCCGGCAGCATCGTCGGCGTGTGCGTGCCCCGCTCCGCGGAGATGCTCACCGCGATCTACGCCGTGCTCAAGGCCGGGGGCGCCTACCTGCCGATCGACCCCACGCTTCCGGACAGCCGGATCCGCTACCTCCTCGACCACAGCGGCACCGCGCTCGTCCTCGCCACCGCCGAGACCTCCGCGGTCCTCGGCGACCGCCCCGTGCTGGACGTCGCCGACCCGGCGAACCTGGCGGCCGACGACAGCGACCTGGAGCCGGTCACCGGTCCCGAGGACGCCTGTTACGTCATCTACACCTCCGGTTCCACCGGCCGCCCCAAGGGGGTGGTCGTGGAGCACCGCGCCATCGTCAACCGCTTGTGGTGGATGCAGCGCGGCTACCCCCTCGGCGCCGACGACGTCATCCTCCACAAGACGCCGTTCACCTTCGACGTGTCGGTGTGGGAGATCTTCTGGTGGTCGCTGGCGGGAGCCGCCGTCGCCACGCTGCCCAACGGCGCCGAGCGCGACCCGGCACGCATCGCGGACCGGATCGCCGAGAGCCGCGCCACCACCCTGCACTTCGTCCCGAGCATGCTGCACGCGTTCCTGGCGTACACCCAGGCCGCCGGCACCGGCGACCGCCTCGGCTCGCTGCGCCGGGTCTTCGCCAGCGGCGAGGCGCTCGCCGCCTCCCACGTGGAACTGTTCCACGCCGAGGTGCCGGGCACCCTGCTGGTCAACCTCTACGGCCCCACGGAGGCCGCCGTCGACGTCAGCTGGTACGACTGCGACGCCGTCGACTCCACGCGCTCCGTACCGATCGGCCGGCCGATCGACAACATCCGCCTCCTCGTCCTCACCCGGGACGGCAGGCCGGCCCCCCTGGGCACCCCCGGCGAGCTGTGCATCGCGGGGGTCGGTCTGGCCCGCGGCTACCTGCACGCCCCCGAGCTGACGGCGGACCGCTTCGTCGAGGGCCCTGAGGGCTGCGGCCGCATCTACCGCACCGGCGACCTCGCTAGGTGGCTGCCCAGCGGTGTCATCGAGTACCTCGGCCGTCTCGACACCCAGGTGAAGATCCGGGGCTACCGGATCGAGCTCGGCGAGATCGAGCACCTGGCGGCCGCGGTCCCGGGCGTCACCGAGTGCGCCGTCGCGGCGGTGGCCGGGGACCGGGGCGAGAAGGCCCTGTGCGCCTACGTGGTGGCCGGTCCCGGGTTCGACGAGGCGGCGTTCCGCACGGCCCTCGAAGCGGAACTCCCCTCGTACATGGTGCCCGGCTTCGTCGTCACCGTCCCCTCCATCCCCACCAACCACAACGGCAAGCGCGACGTCTCCGCCCTGCCCGCGCCCCTCCACCGGTCCGGGGAGCAGGAGTTCACCGAACCGGCCACCGACCTCGAACGGCTGCTCGCGACGGTGTGGACGGACACGCTCGGCGTGACCCGGGTCAGCGCCCACGACAGCTTCTTCGCCCTCGGCGGCGACTCCATCCTCGCCATCCGCGTCGTGGCGGCGCTACGGCGGGCCGGCCACGAGGTGTCCGTCAGCGAGGTCTTCGCCCACCACCGGCTGCGCGACCTCGCGGTCGTGCTGCGCCCCGCCGGAGCGGCCCGGACGGCGGGCTCCCCCGCGCCCGACGGCCCCGTGGAAGGGGCTCCCCGTTCCTGGCCGGCCACGGCCCTGCAGCAGGGGATGATCTACCACAGCAGCCTCACGCCGGAAGTCCCCGTCTACCACGACATCTTCCGCTACCACGTGGACGTCCCGGCCGTCGACGAGAGCGCGCTCCGCGCCGCCTGGGAGGGGCTCGCGGCACGCCACGCGGTCCTGCGCGCCCACTTCGACCTGGAAGCCGCCGAGGGCCCCCGCATGGTGGTCGAGGACGCCCCGGAGCTGCCGCTCGACATCGTCGACCTGCGCGGCGAGGCCGTCCCGCTCGACTCCGTGACCGCCTGGGCCGAGGCCGAGAAGGGCCGGCCCGTGAGCCCCTCCGGGCCCGGCCCCGCCTACCGCACGCGGATCTTCTTGACCGGTGCCGGCCGGGTCGTCCTCGGCCTGAGCTTCCACCACGCCATCCTCGACGGCTGGAGCGTCGCCTCCCTGGTCGAGGAATGGGTCGCCGACTACGGCGACCGGCTCGCCGGCCGGGCCGTGAGCCGGCCCGCCTTGCCGGCCCTGCAGAGCCGGTACGCCGAACTGGAGGGCGCGGCCGCGCAGGATCCGGCCCAGAGCGCGTTCTGGGCCGCCGAGCTCGACGGCGCCCAGCCGACCGAGGTCCCGCGGCTCGGCGCCGGCGCCCGCGGCCGGCAGACGGGCGCCGAGGTGCGCGTCCTCGCCCGCCCCCTGGACGACACGCTGCTTGAGGCCCTGCGCACACGGGCCACCGAGTGGTCCGTACCGCTCAAGAGCGTCTTCCTCGCCGCGCACCTGCGTGTCCAGGCGCTGGTCACCAACCAGGACGACATCACCACCGGCCTGGTGGCCAACGGCCGGCCCGAGGTGGACGACGCCGAGCAGGCCCTCGGCATGTTCCTCAACACCCTGCCGTTCCGCCTGCGCCTGGACCCCGGGCAGAGGTGGCGCGACCTGGCCCGGGGCTGCTTCGAGGCCGAACAGCGCGTCCAGCCGTACCGCTGGTTCCCGCTGCCCGCCATCCAGAAGCTGCACGGCGGCCCCGTGTTCGACGTGCTGTTCAACTTCACCAACTTCCACGTGCACAGCAGGGAAGCGGCCGCCGGCGCGCCCGCCGTGACGGCGGCGGACTACTTCGAGCAGACGGACGCCCCGATGGTGGTGTACGTCGGCACCAACGTGTACGAGGGCGGCTGGGAGCACCGCATCGCCTACGACCCGGACCAGTTCGACGCCGGACAGATCGCGCGGTACGCCGACTACTACCAGCGGTGCTTCCGGGCGATCGCGGAGGATGGCGACGGGCTCTGGACGGCGGTTGAGCTGCTGTCCGCCGCCGAGCGGGCCGAGCTGCTGCCCGCCCCGGCGCGCGAGGCGCGGCCCGAACTCGACGGCATGCGCAACCTGGTGGACCGCTTCGAGGCTATGGCCGCCAAGCACGCCGACCGCACCGCGGTCTCCTGCGACGGCCGCGGCTTGACCTACCGCGAGCTGGACCGGCGCGCCAACGCGCTGGCCCTGGAGTTCGCCGGCCGCGGGGTGGCCGCGGGCGACCTGGTCGCCTTGGCCCTCGACCGCGACCTGGAGATGGTCGTCTGCATCCTGGCGACCCTCAAGGCGGGCGCCGTGTACGTCCCCGTCGACCCCGGTTACCCGCAGGACCGGATCCGTACGACCGTCGAGGACGCCGGCGTCCGGCTGGTCGTCGGCACGCCCGAGGTCTGCGCGTTGTTCCCCGACCGCACCACCCTGACCGGCACCGCGGCGGAGCTCGACGCGCTCGCCGGTGACGGCGCGGACGCGGGACCGGACCACGACCTGGGGCCCGACTCCCCCGCGTACGTGATCTACACCTCCGGATCCACCGGCCGCCCCAAGGGCGTCCTGGTCACCCACGGCAACGTGCTGAGGCTCTTCGGGGCGACCGAGCACTGGTTCGGCTTCGACGCCACCGACACCTGGTCCCTGTTCCACTCCTTCGCCTTCGACTTCTCCGTGTGGGAACTGTGGGGCGCCCTCCTGTACGGCGGCCGCCTGGTCGTCGTCCCCTACTGGGTCAGCCGCTCGGTGGACGACTTCGCCCGGCTCGTGGTCGACGAGGGCGTGACCGTCCTCAACCAGACCCCCTCGGCGTTCACCCAGGTCAAGCAGGCACTCATGGCGCGGACCGGCCGCGACGACGTCCAGCTGCGCCATGTCGTCTTCGGCGGTGAGGCCTTGGACTTCGCCTCGCTCGCCGACTGGTTCGCCCACTTCGGCGACGACCGGCCCCGCCTGGTCAACATGTACGGCATCACCGAGACGACGGTGCACGTCACCTACCGGCCGGTGACCGCGGCGGACTGCGCGGCGCCCGGCAGCCTCATCGGCGTGCCGATCCCCGACCTCGGCCTCTACCTGCTGGACGGCCTCGGCCGGCCGGTCCCGGTCGGCACCGTCGGCGAACTGACCGTGACCGGCGCCGGCGTCAGTCGCGGTTACCTCGGCCGCCCCGAGGAGAACGCCCGGCGGTTCGTCGAACTGGACCTGGGGCACGGGCCGGTGCGGGCGTACCGCTCCGGCGACCTGGCCAGGAGGCTGCCCGGCGGTGAGATCGAGTACCTCGGCCGCGGCGACGCGCAGGTCAAGATCCAGGGCTACCGCATCGAGACCGGCGACATCGAGGCCGCCCTGTCCTCGCACCCCGCCGTCGACTCCTCCCTGGTCGTGGCGTTCACCCGGAGCTCCGGCGGCAAGGCGCTGACCGGCTACTACGTGCCCCGAGCCGGCGCGCGCCCGGACCCCGCCGAACTGCGGAGCCACCTGGCCGACCGGCTGCCCGGCTACATGGTCCCCGGCTTCCTCATCGAGGTGGAACGGTGGCCGCTGACGCTCAACGGCAAGACGGACCGCCGGGCCCTGCCCGACCCCGAGCATCACCTGGCCTCCGCGTCCCACGCCCACACCCCGCCCCGCGACGCCGCCGAAGCCGCCGTGGCCACGGTGTGGCAGGACGTGCTCGGCGTGCCCCGGGTCGGCATCGACGACGCCTACCACGGCCTGGGCGGCGACTCCCTGCAGGGCATCCGGCTGGTGGGCGCGCTACGCCGGGCCGGCTTCGAGGTTGCCCTCCACGACCTGTTCCGGGTCCAGACGATCCGCGCCCTGGCCGACGAGGGGCTGATCGGATCGGTGCCCTCGGGCCGGGAGGAGACCACCGGCACGGACGCCGGGGAGCCGTTCGACCTGCTGACCGCCGAGGACCGGGCCGCGGTACCGGCCGGGGTGGTCGACGCCTACCCGGCCACGCGGCTGCAGCTCGGGATGATCTACCACACGGACGTCGAGCCCGCGCAGGCCGCCTTCCACGACCTGATCCGCTACCGCATCGACCTCCCCTTCCGCGAGGAGGTCCTCACCGGCCTGCTGGCCGACATGGTCGGGGCGCACGAGCTCCTCCGGACCTCCTTCGCGCTGTCCGGGTACAGCGAGCCGCTGCAGCTCGTGCACGGGCAAGGGCGGGTGAACCTGACCGTGCACGACCTCACGCACCTCGGCACGGACGCGCGCGCCGCGGCGATCGACGCCTGGTTCGAGGCGGAGAAGAGCACGGGGTTCGTCTGGAGCGCGCCCACGCTGATGCGGTTCTTCGTCCACCGCGAGTCGGACGGCTCCTTCCACTTCTCCGTCAGCTTCCACCACGCGATCATCGACGGCTGGAGCTTCTCCGGTCTGATGGCCCGGCTGCTGGAGAACTACCGCCGGGCCCTGGCGGGCGAAGAGCCCGTCGCCGAGGAACCCGCGCCGCTCCCCTACCGCGCCTACGTGCGGCTGGAGGCGCGCGCCCAGCAGGACGAGGCCGCCCGGGCCTACTGGGCAGGGCTCCTCGCCGGCGCCGCCTACACCAAGCTGCCGCGGCTCCCCGAGCCGGGTGCCCGCTGGGCGGAGGCGGAGCTCCGGCTGGACGAAGAGCGGACCGCGCGTCTGGGTGCCCTCGCCGCCCGGCACGGGGTCTCCCTCAAGGACGTCTGCCTGGCCGCGCACTTCCGCGCCCTGTCCCTGATCACCGGGGCCGACGACGTCACCACCGGTGTCTTCGGCCACGGCCGGCCCGAGCACATGGACGCCGACCGCATGGTGGGCCTCTTCCTGAACATCGTGCCGCTGCGGGTGAGGACGGCCGGCGGCCCGCTCCCGCAGCTGGTTGCGGAGGTGAACCGGATCGGGCACGAGCACCTGCCGCACCGCCGCTACGCCTACGCCTCCATCCAGCGGGACCTCGGCGGCCGCCGGCTGGTGGAGACGGCGTTCAACTTCGTCAACTTCAGCGCCTACGCCGACCAGCTGGGCGCCGACGGCGGCGGGGTGATCGGCGACCTCGCCTGGTTCGAGCACGCGGACTTCGCCCTGCTGGTGACCTTCAACGCGGACTTGTTCACGCAGCGGCTGAAGGTGAACCTCAACGCCGCCGCCGGCGTGCTCGGACGGCGTGCGGTGCGGACCGTCGCCCAGGTGTACGAGGCGGTGCTGGACGCGATGACGGGGGACGGGGCGGCCGAGTCCCGCATCCCCGGGCTGCTCGCCGCCCTGCCCCGCCCGGCGGACACCGGGCCGGACGGCTACGACCGCCCCGCCGCGGTGGTGCCGAGTACCCTCGCGGACCTGACGGACGCGGACCGGGACCGGCTCGACGAACTCCTCGCCCGTGTCCATCCGGACCGGGACGCGCCGGTCGACTCCCTGACCGCGGTCCGGTTGGCCGCAGCCGTCCAGGAGGCGTTCGGTCTGCGGGTACCGCTGCCCCTGCTCCTCGACCGCGGTCTCGCCGCGCTGGGCCGGTGACCGGATGAAGGCCACGTTCTCGACGATCCTGCTGAGTTCGCTCGGCTCCACCGTCCTGTGGCTGCTGCTCGTGCCGAGCTTTGCGGCGCAGACCGGCTCCGACGGACTGGTGGGACTGCTGGGCATGGAGCGCCAGGTGCTCGGTGTGGTGGGCGCCCTGCTGGTCGGCTACTGGGCCGACCGCGGGCTGATCCACCGCAAGTTCGCCCTGCTCCAGTGGCTGCAGCTGGCCCTGGCCGCGGTGTTCCTGCTGATGACCGTGCTGGACGCCGCGGGCCCGGACTTCGTGCTGGTCTGGACGGCGCTGCGGTTCGCGCTGGTCGGCGCCTGTTCGGTGCTCGCGTACCGGCTGCTGGCCGATGTCTCCGGCTCCAGCGCGCAGGGCGCGGTGCTGCAGATGGTGACCTCGCCGCAGGGGGCGATGGTGTTCGCCTCGGTGATCTGCGCGTCCGTCCCGGTGTGGACCTCGCACTCGCTGACGGTGGCGCTGGTCTTCGACGTCGTCGCCTCGATGGCGGTGCTCGCCCTCCTCGCGCCGAGCCTGGAGCGCCGGGAGCCGGGGGCCGGCGGGTACGAGCTGGGCTGGGGCGACATCGCGGGCCGTCTCTCCGGGGCCGTGAAGAGCTACTGGCTGCCTCAGCTCTGGCCCTGGAACCTGCTTCAGATCGGGTTCCTGGTCAGCCTGGCCGGCATGATGGTGTACGCGAGCGTGCTCGCCGAGGGCCAGGACCTCGTGCCCACCGGGATCGCGTTCTCCAGCGCCTGGTTCTTCTACGGGCTGGCGTTCTGGCTGACCGCGCCTCTGCTGCGCCGCCCCGCCGCGGCACAGCGGTGGGCCTTCGTCTTCGCCGCGGTCCTCACGGTGTGCGGAGTGGTCAGCTCCGTGGCCGGCCGCTCCGCGTACGGCGTGCACATGGCCTTGTACACCGTCCTGACCTTCGTCAACGCCTATTGGATCCACTTCACCAACGCGCGGATCCTGGAGCCCGCGCCGAAGGACCGGCTCGGCCAGGTCCGGGCGAGCATGATCTTCTACCTGGGTGTGGTGTTCGGCGTCGGTGAGCAGGCCGTGGGCCTGCTGCTGGAGCTGTCCCGCGGCATGCTCTTCCTCGACCTGCTGCACATCGCCGGAGGCATCGTGCTGACCGGCGCGCTGCTCGTCATCCGCAACCGCTCCAGCCGCGCCGCCTCGGTGCCGGCGGGCTGACGAAAGAAAGGTGTCCCATGTCTCCGGAGGAGATCGTCGACGGCCAACTGGCCGCCTACAACGCGCGTGACCTGGAGGCGTTCCTGGGTTACTACGCCGAGGACGTCCCCGTGCACGCTTTCCCGTCCGGCGAGGTGATGACCGACCGCTCGGGCCCGGCGTTCCGGGAGCGGTACGCCACCCTCTTCAGCAGCAGTCCGGACCTGCACGCGGAACTCGTCTCCCGGGTGGTCCACGGCCGGCTCGTGATCGACCAGGAGGTCGTCACCGGGTTCATGGGCGGTGACGTCCGGACCGCGGTCGCCCTGTACGAGGTCGGTGAGGACCGCATCGAAAAGGTGTGGTTCGCGGTCTGACCCGACCGGCGGCCTCCGGCGCGTGACCGTACCCCTGGGGGCGTACCTCGCTACGCCCCCAGGGGTACGGGAAGGTCAGAACCTGAGGAGGAAGTCGTGAACGGTGCCGGTGCCGTCCGGCATGACGTCGTCGATGCGGAGCTTCCACCTGCCGCTGGCGGGTTTGCCTCTGGTGTCGACGGTGCACGCCTTTTCGATCACGCCACTCTCCCCGGGTGATCCGGAGCCCTTGAGAAGGGCCTGCGAGCCGTCCGGGGCGACGAGGTCGATCATGGGATTGGCGTGTTCGACGTGGACGTCGACCTGCGTGCGGGCCGAACCGGTGCCGGTCGGGCCGGTGACCGCGGTCCGGATCTGCTCGTAGTCGTCGTCCGCGTCCCATCCGGTGTCGCGGTCGTCGTCGCCGAGGAGTTCGTTCACTTCGTCCTCCGGCTCTCTCCGTACGGCCCGGCGCAGGACCGCGGCGTGGGAGACGTCAGCATGGCGGCGGCGCCTGATGCGGGTCTGCTCGATCGGGACCGGCTGGCCGTCGGCTGGTGTCGACCTCCGCCTTGCGGACCCATGTCCGCGCAGTCTCGGCTGAACCGACGCCCAGCTTCGCGGCGACCGTCTCCATCGCGGCCCGATGAGTTGGGCCGTTGAGACGAATCTCCGCGACCACGCGCCCCGCGCGCTCGCGAAGCTCGGCAGGGTACGGGGACGGCGTGCCATGACTCGGCCCTTTCAGGGAGTCGAGCCTCCATCAGCCCCGGAGCGGCTCACCGCGAAGCCGCACACGGCCGGGCACCGGCTCCACTGGCCCCTCTGACGGCGACGCCACCAAGCCACAACCCGGGCCTGCCACTACGGACGGCAGGCCGACCGACCAACATGAAGATCAGGATCTACGGCTGGAGTATCAGGGGGAGACCGGCTGGGGCTCGGTGACGGCCAGTGCGTCCACCATGCGGTTCAGCCTGCCGCGCGCCCGTACGGCGTGGGTTCGCGGCACCCGGATCTCGGCGGTGGCCCGGGCGGCGTCCGCCACCGTGTACGACAGCGCCAGCACCGGCGTGCTGCTCAGCGTGGCGGCGATCCGGCCCAGTGCTCCCCGGTTGTTCCGGAGCGTCACGGTGAGCGTGCACGCGGCATCGTCCCGCACCGCCCCGGACCCCTCGCCGGGCGGTTCGGTGGCGGCGTGTCCGTCGGCTCCGCGCCGGACGTACCGGAGTCCGTAGGTGTACGCGTCCGTCAGCGCCTCGCAGGACGCGGCGAGCACGTTGCCGGCCACGCCGACGGTCCGCCACGTCCCGTGCCCGTCGGTGACGCTGACCAGGACGCGGGTCCTCGCCGCGGTGCCGCGGTGGCCCTCCAGGATGCGGACCTTGTAGTCGACCAGCTCGAACCGCGACACCTCCGGGTAGGTCGACCGCAGCGCCCGGCGCAACGCCCGGTCCAGGGCGTGGACGGGGCCGTTGCCCTCCGCGGTGGCGACGGCCCTCGTGCCCCGGGCGCGGAGCTTCACCGTCGCCTCCGCGTCCCGCGGTGCGCCCGGCACGTCCTCCGCGATCACCCTCCAGGACTCCAGCTCGAAGCAGGGCTCCCCGCGCCCTTCGGCTTCTTCGCGCAGGAGGAGTTCGAAGGAGGCGTCGGCCGCCTCGTAGGTGTACCCCCGCGACTCCCGCTCCTTGACCCGCTCCACCACCCGGCCCACCACCTCCCGGTCCCCACCCAGGTCCACCCCCAACTCCCGCCCCTTCAACTCCACCGACGCACGACCCGCCATGTCCGACACCAACATGCGCATCGCGTTGCCCACCCGCCCCGGATCCACATGCTGATACAGATCCGGATCCACCTTGATCGCCGACGCGTGCAACCCCGCCTTGTGCGCGAAAGCCGACACCCCCACATACGGCCGATGCGACGACGGCACCAGATTCACCACCTCCGCGATCGCATGCGAAATCCGCGTCATCTCCGCCAACGCCCCCTCGGGCAACACCCTCCTGCCGTACTTCAACTCCAACGCCGCCACCACCGAGAACAAATCCGCATTCCCCACCCGCTCCCCGTACCCGTTGGCCGTGCACTGCACATGACTGGCCCCCGCCTCCACCGCCGCCAGCGTGTTGGCCACCGCACACCCCGCGTCATCCTGCGCGTGAATCCCCAAACGCGCCCCCGTGACCGCCCCCACCTCCGACACCACCGCATGCACCCGCGAAGGCAACATCCCACCGTTGGTGTCACACAACACCACCACCTCCGCCCCCGCCTCCCACGCCGCCACCACCACCGACCGCGCATAGACCGCATTCGCCCGGTACCCGTCGAAGAAGTGCTCGCAGTCGACGAACACCCGCCGCCCCCGCTCCCGCAGATACGCCACCGTCTCGCGCACCATCGCCACGTTCTCCTCCAACGTGGTACGCAACGCCAACTCCACATGCCGATCATGCGCCTTGGCCACCAGCGTCACCACCGGAGCACCCGACTCCACCAACGCCCTGACCTGCGGATCCCGCCCCACCTCCACCCCCGGACGACGCGTCGCGCCAAACGCCACCAACCGCGCACGCCGCAACTCCACCTCCCGCGCCGCCCGCGCGAAGAACTCCGTATCCCGCGGATTGGCCCCCGGCCACCCCCCCTCGATGAACCCCACCCCGAAATCATCCAGATACCGCGCCACGGCCAACTTGTCCGCAACACTCAGACTGATCCCCTCCCGCTGAGCACCGTCACGCAACGTGGTGTCGAACACGTGAAAACCGTCGTGTGTCATGGCGAGTTTTTCCTGTCCGGGTCTGCCGGGCCGGGTGGGGCCGCTTGTGTCAGGTGGGCTGAGGGGGAAAACAAAAAGACCCCTCGCGGAGTGCGAGAGGTCTGCGTGCGGGCGGTGAGCCGCCTGGGAGGGATCGCCCCCGGGTCAACTCGGTGCCGGCACGCTGGCGCTAATAATGAGCTGGCGCTGCATGGCGGTGATTTTTACACGACCCGGCCGCTGCGGAAAAGACGTCTCACCTTTTGGACAGGCCGTCCGGGTCGGCGGCGCGAAGCCGTACCACCGGCGCCGCCACCCGGGGCGGTGCGCGGGTCGATGGCGCGCGGGACGGTGGCGCCCAGGGCGCCGACGCCCGAGTTGATGGTGCGCGGGACGGTGGTGCGCGGGACGGTGGTACGCCGGCCGTCCGCCCCGGTCAGCCGGAGGGGGGCATCGGCTCGACCTCCAGGTGGCGCCGCCTGCGGGGGCCCCGGTACAACAGGGCCTCCCAGCCCAGCCGCTCCAAGGCCCGGGCGCAGCGGGTCAGGGCGGTCTCCTCCTCCTGGGGGGCGCCGCCGCCCGGCGGTCCCAGCCACTCCACCCGTACCTGCCCCGGCCGTTCACCCGGGCCGGCGCGGTAACCGGTCCTCACGCGCCGCCCCCCGGCGTCCAGCGCGGACGGCGGGAACCCCGCCGCCTCCAGGGCCAGGGCGACCGCCCTCACCGGCCGGTTGCGCTCCCACGGGGCCGGCGCGGTCCCGGGGTCGCCGCCCGCGGTGGCGGTGAGCCGCCGGATCTGGAGCAACCCCTCGTACGCCGCCCGGACCTCGGCGGCCCGCCGCCCGGCCGCCGCCGGGTCCGCCCCCGGGTCCGGGAGCGGGGGTCCGTCCCCGGTGGCGGCCTCGAACGCGCCGCCCGCCCCGGTCACAGGAGCCGCCTGATGTCGCCGCGGACCCGGTAGAAGCCACCCGCCGCGGCGTGCAGCGCGTCCACCGCGTACCGCGCGCCGGGTTCCCGTATCGCACGGGGGAACTGGACGTTCCACGACGGCTCGTAGCCCTCGGACACGACCTGCACCCGGAGCCTGCCGCCGTCCCGGACGCACTCAACGACGACCGAGCCCGCCGGGGCGTCCGCCACCGCGGCCACCGAGGCCGGGGCCGTCACCGGGGCGTGCACCGGCAGGGCGGCGGCGAGCTTCACGTCCCGCGCCACCGGGACCGTGCCGCGCCGGGCGGCCTCGACGGCCTCCTCTCCCGCGTCCACGCAGACCAGTGAGCCGTCCGTGGTGACCAGGTAGAGCCGCTCGTCCCGGTACTGCATGGACAGGGCCGAGCCGCCGCCCGTGCCCAGCTTCCACAGGCGCGTGCCGTCCCGGTCGAAGCAGTACACGGAGGAGGCCGCGTCACCGGCGAAGACGAACCGCCCGCCGGGCGACGTGGCGCACGAGTACACGGCGCTGTCGCAGACGTAGGTCGCCTCGATCCGGCCGTCGTCCTTCGACAGCCGCTGCACGACGCGGTGCGCGGTCCCCGCGTACACCGCCGTGTCCTCCTGCCAGCCGAAGAGGACGCCGCCGCGGGTCTCCGTGTGCCACACCTCGCCGCCGCCGTCGGGCGCGTACGCCGTCACCCCCCGGTGGTGGCCGTGGTAGACGGCCCGGTCGTCGGCGCGGACCATCCAGCCGTGCTCGCCCCGGCCACGGCGGGCCCACTGGTGCTCGTCCTCGTGGTCGATGACGGTGAGGCGGCCGGCGCGGTCCGACACGCTCAGCACGCCCTCGTGGATGTCGAGCCAGAAGACGTCCACGTCCGCGGCGATGTCGTACGCCGCGAACGGGAGCTTGGACGACAGGTCGTACACGCGGCCGTCGTCGCAGCCGGCGTAGATCCACAGGTCGTCCGCGACCAGGCACTTCACGCCGTCCGGCAGGCCGAAGCGGGCGAGGACGGCGCCGTCGTGGTCCAGGGTGTAGACGTCGCCCGCCTGGTTGCCGACCCAGCAGCGGTCGTCGTCGACGTGGATGCCGAACGCCGACGAACCCGTGCGGAACCGCCACAGCACCGGTGCGACCGCGCGGGCCGTCGAGGGGGCCGACGCGACCTGACGGCGGGTCACCGGGCGCGGGGCCCGCCGCCCCGGGACGGCCGGCGCGTACCCCTTGCGGACCTTCTCGCCGACCTTCCTCGCCGCGGCGGCGCGCGCCTTCTCCACCGTGGGGAAGGCGGAGGTCTGGGTCTGGCCGGCGGTGCCGATCCTCCCGTACCTCACCGTCACCACCTGGCCGTCGACGGCCACCTCGTAGAACTTGTGCGCACCGCCGCCGTCCTGCGACAGCTCCAGGTACGTCGTCTCCGTCTCCGCGGACACAGTGGACATGGCTGACAGCCCCTCCCCGGGCGGACCCGGCGGCCTGTCCCGCGGGTCCCACTGGGAAGACCGTAGGGCGCGGCACTGACATTGATGCTGACACTCGGGTTCCGGTGATCGTGACTCGGGCGCCGGCGGGGTGTCCCGCCGGGCCGTCCCCGGTCGTCCCGCCCGGTCCCGCCGGGGGCCGCGGAGGGGCGCGGGGGCCGCGGGGGGCCGCGCCGCCGTCCCGTACGGAGCACTCCGGCGGGCGGCCGGCGGTGCCGTCGGGGACGATGGTCCCGACGAGGAGGAAGGCCACGGCCGGGGCGGTTCGGCGCGGAGGAGGCGGGGAGCATGCGTCTGCCGCAGACCCGCGGGGCCCGCGCCGCCACGTCGCTGACCGTCCTCGGGGTGCTCGTGACGGCGAACCTCGTCCTCGGGCCGTCGTCGGGCCCGCGGGGGCACGGCGCCAGCGACCCCGGAGGCGCCTCCTCGCAGCGCGCGGCCCGCCACCAGGGTCCGCGGCCGGTGATCGTGCCCCGCACCGCGTGGCGCGCCCAGGCCGTGTCGACGGCGCCCGCCGCCCGGTACGCGCCGGCGGTGCGGGCCGCCGTCATCCACCACACGAGCACCCCGAACGGCTACGACTGCGCGAGCGTCCCCGCGACGCTGCGCGACCTGTACGCGGGGCACGCCTACGGCCGGGACTGGGACGACATCGGCTACAACTTCCTCGTCGACGCCTGCGGCACCATCTACGAGGGCCGGGCGGGCGGCGTGGACCGGGCGGTGGTCGGCGCCCACACCAAGGGGTTCAACGAGGGGACCGTCGGCATCGCGGCGATCGGCACGTTCTCGCCGGGCACCCGGGTGCCCGAGCCGATGATCGACGCGATCGCACGGCTGGTCGCCTGGAAGCTGGATCCCTCGGGGCCCGATCCCCGCGGCACGGTCGCCCTCGTCTCGACGAGTGACGAGTCGCGCTTCCCGGAGGGCACGGCGGCGGTGCTGCCCGTCGTCGGCGGCCACGCGGACGGCTACGCGACCCGTTGCCCGGGCGCGGCCCTGTACGCGAGGCTGCCCGAGGTCAGCGCCCGGGCGGCCCGGCTGCAACGGCGCTGACCCACGCGTCGGCGAGCAGTTGGTGGCCCGCCGGGGTGGGGTGCACGCCGTCGTGGATCCAGTGGGCGGCCGGCGCGCGGCGCAGGGCCTCGTCGAACACGGGCTGGAGCCTGACGAGTTCCACGTGGTGGGCGGCGGCGAGTTCGGCCACCGCGTGCTGCCGTAACTGCACCTGGGCGGCGAGGGCCTCGTCGAAGTCCGCGTCCGGGCCGCCGGGGAGGCAGAACGGCTCGCACAGCAGGACCCGCGTCGTGGGGAGCGCCCGGCGGGTCCGGGTGAGCAGGATGTCGTAGACCGCGCGGAAACCGTCCGCGTCGATGTCGCAGGACTCGCCGTCCACCACGCGCCACGCGTCGTTGACGCCGACGAGGACCGACAGGACGTCGGGGGCCGGGTCGAGCGCGTCCGCCTGCCAGCGGACGGCCAGTTCGGTGACCTTGTCGCCGTCCACCCCCCGGTTGGTGACGCGCCACCGGTGCCCGGGCGCCCTGGTGGCGACGCGGGCGGCGACCAGGTACACGTAGCCGTGTCCGAGGGCCGCGTTGACGTCGGCGTGCGGGCGCCGGTCACGGCCGCCGTCGGTGATCGAGTCGCCCTGGAAGAGGATGTGCGAACCGGCGGGGACGTTCAGCGGCATGTGGACTCCGGAAGCGGGGGGCCTTGGGCCCGGACCTGGACGGTTTCACGTGGAACGTAGTTTCCGCGCTCCCACTCGGCAAGGGCCGGTCGGCCGCTTCCGCCCGCCGGGTTCCGGGTGGGCGCGCCGGTGTGCGTAGGGTCGGCTGTTTTCCGTTGTCGGGGCCGCGCCGCGGGATCCCCCGACCACAGGACCGTACGGAACGACGGGGCGGGGCAGGGCATGCACAGGGACAGCGAGCACGTACCGGAGCTGGTGAGCGCGGCGCGGGCGGGGGACGCCCGGGCGCGCGAGCGGCTCGTCGAGGACTATCTGCCGCTGGTCTACAACGTGGTGGGACGGGCGCTGGACGGGCACGCCGACGTGGACGACGTGGTCCAGGACACCATGTTCCGGGCACTGGACGGGCTGGGTGGGCTGCGCGAGCCCTCCCGGTTCCGGTCCTGGTTGGTCGCCATAGCGATGAACCAGGTGCGCCGCCGCTGGAACGACCGCCGGCAGGCGCCGGTCGCGTCGCTGGAGCGCGTGGCGGAACGCCCGGACCCGGCGGGTGACTTCGTGGACCTGACGATCCTGCGGCTCGGTCTGTCCGGCCAGCGGCGGGAGGTCGCCGAGGCGACCCGGTGGCTCGACGAGGCCGACCGGGCGCTGCTGTCCCTGTGGTGGCAGGAGGTGTCGGGCAGACTCACGCGCGCGGAGCTGGCCGAGGCGCTGGGCGTCCCGGCGCGTCACGCGGCGGTGCGGGTGCAGCGGACGAAGGCCCGGCTGGAGACGGGCCGGGTGGTGGTGCGCGCCCTGGCGGCGAAGCCCCGGTGCGCCGTGCTGGCGCGGCTGACCGCGGGCTGGGACGGGCGCCCGGCCCCGGTGTGGCGCAAGCGCGTCGCGCGGCACGTCCGGGGCTGCCGCGCCTGCGGCGGGCACCGCGCGGAC
>JAAXOU010000200.1 GCA_012396115.1 Streptomyces somaliensis DSM 40738
CCGCGCAACTGCTTCCCGTCGACGGCCACGGCCCGCAGGCGGCCACGTTCCCCGTTCTGCCGTCTTCGGGCTCTGGCCTGCAGAAACGCGGTGACGGCGGTGTCGAAGGCGTCACCGTCGAGGCGACCGAGGCGCACCGGTGGCACAGGCGCTGGACCCGGTCGGCCGCGCCACCGGACTCGGGCATCGCGTCGGTCCAGCGGACATGGGGGAAGCGGACCAGTAGCGAGCGGCTGAGGGAGAGCCCGCACACGGTCTCGTTCCGGCCGGGCTCCCAGGCGTGCGCCTCTCCCGCGGGCAGCCTGCGCCGGCGCCCTTCCTCCTCCTCGGTCCACTGCCCGGAGGCGGCGACCGCGTACTGCTTGCGTCGTACTGCCATACCGTTCGACTACCCGGAGGGCGCCGGTCATGCGCCGGAACGGCGTCCGGCGCCGGACCGGTGCCCGGGGCGCCCCGGGGGCGTGGGGGCGGGGCCCCGGTCGGCGGCGGGTCCCGCGCCGATCGGGTCGGCGGCCACCCTCGGAGTGCTCCGCCCCGGCCCGGTGGTGAGGAGCGGGGACGAGGAGGCGGGGCGACGGTGCCCGACTGGAGAGAGCGGCTGGGTCTGGGGGCGCATCCCGAAGGCGGGTTCTTCCGGCGGATCCGCACCAGCCCCCGGGTCGTCCACACCGTCGGCGGCCCGCGCCCGACGGCCACCTCCATCCAGTACCTGCTGACCCGCGACGAACCGCGCGGCCGCCTGCACCTCAACCGCAGCGACATCCTCCACTTCCTCCTCGACGGAGGCCCCGTCGAATACGTGACCGTCACCCCGGCCGGCGCCCTCGACCGCGTCACCCTGCGGGCCGGGGAGCGGCACTTCCTCGCCGTGCCGGGTGGGGTGTGGAAGGCCTCGCACCTGGTCGGCGACGCCACCCACGCCCTGGTGGCGGAGGTCGTCCCCCCGGGGTTCGACTACGCCGACCACCGGTTCGCCGTACACGAGGACTTCGCCCACCTGCCCGCGCTGCGGGAGGAGCCCGCGCCGTTCCTCCCCTGAGCCGCACCCGGCGGTCCGCGGCCCCGGGCAGGTGGAGCGGGTGGACGAGTGGGGCGGGCGAGTCGCGTGATCAGCGGTACTCGTGGTGGCGGGCGGGGAACGCCTCCCTCACCGCGGTCGGCGTCGGCACCGTATCGGCTTCCTCCCTCACCGCGGTCGAAGCCGGCACCGGGCCGGTCTCCTCCTCGGTGTCGCCGGCGTTCCGGGAGCAGTCCACGTACTCGTCGGTCACCTCCCGGTTCGGCCGGTCGACGTCCTCGACGATGTTGCAGTCGCGGAACCACCCACCCGGGCCGGTCCCCGGTGTGTCGCCGTCGGCCGCCCGCGTGGTCCCGACGGCGCAGGCGGCGAGGGCCAGGGCGGCGAACGTACCGGCGAGGGCGTTCACGGTCTTCACGGTTCTCCTGCCTTCGGGGTCCTGTCCGTGCGGAGGCGCCGGCGGAGGGCGTACGTGCGCGGCCGGCGGCCCGTGGGGCTGCGGCCGCGGCTCCTGCCGGGCGGCGTACGAGCCACCGCGGTCGGCGGCCCGGTGGGAGCGGCCCGCGCCTCCCGCTCATTGTCGCCCCGCCCGCGCCCGGACCCGCACGACCATCCGGAAAACCATCCTTCCGGACTATCACGACATTCCACACCCCCTCGCGCGGCCGAATCCCGCCTCCCCTAACCGGAAGGCTTCGTGCCGCCGCGCCCGCGGCCGGGTCCGGCGGTCCGAGGAGGCGCAGGGCCGGACGGGGTACGGAGATCATCTGACTGCGTGTCAAACAATCCGTTCATCCCCTTGTGCGCTTACGTTTCCGGCGAATCGTTCCCCTTCCTCACCTGGGAGTCAGAGCATGCGTCAGTCCGTACGTACCTGGGGTGCCGGAATCGTCACGGCGGCCGTGGCGGCCGGTTCGGTCGGCGCGGCGGTGGCCGTCGCCTCACCGCCCTCCACGCAGCACGGGCCGGCCGTCGCGGCCGGTCAGGCCTTCTCGGCGAAGGCGTCGGTGAAGAACGTACGCGCCTGGCAGCAGTTCCGGATCCGCGGCGTCGCGCGGAACGTCCCGCCGGGCACCCGGGTCACGCTCCAGCAGAAGACCGGCGGACGCGGCTGGGCGACCCTCCCCGCGTCGGTGAACACCAACTCCCGCTCGGGGTACAGCATGCGCGTCGTGCTCGGCATGAGGGGTCACAACAAGCTGCGCCTGGTCGACGCCCGCAAGCAGGCCGTCTCCCCCGTCATGGACGTCTGGGTGCGCTGACCCCCCGCGCCCGCCCGGCACTCACGACGCGCGGCACGCACGACGGACGCCTCCACGGTTCGACCGGGGAGGCGTCCGCGCGTCCCGGCCCCGCTGCGGCCGGGCCGTCGTCCACGGTGCGCGGCTCAGCCGCGCGCCAGCTCGTCCGCCGTGCGCACCACCGCCTCGCGGGACACCTCCAGGGCCTGGTGGGACGCCTCGCGCGCCCTGCGCAACCTGGTCCGGCCGTAGCGGAGGAGCACGGAGGCGCCGGATGCGTACACCAGGGCCAGTACCCCCGCGGCGGCCCCCGGCGACCACGCCCGGGCCAGCCGCTCCTGGAGGGCGGAGTGCGCGGTCAGCGCCGCGAGCAGGCCGCACGCTCCCCCGGCCGCGACGGCCGACAGCCCGTCGCGGGTCCCCACGACGGCCTCCGTCACGGTGCCGCCCAGTTCCTCACGCACGCCCATCGCTTCCTCGACCACCACGGCGACCACGTTCTCGGCTGAATCCGGCATGTCCCCCGTCTACCCTCCGCGTGCACGCTCATACGGGGCGGCGGGGCCAACGCTCAGGGCACGCCCGCTCCCCCCACCATGGACTGTCGTGCCGTCGTGCCGGGGCGGAACGGGGCGGGTCCCCGGAGCACACGGGGTGGGCGCCGAGGGCATACGTGAGGTCCATCCTGGCCCGCGCTGCCTCGGCGGTCTGCCGGTCGGTGAGCCCTTCCGCGAAGTGGCAACACCCATACCAGCGCGAGGCTGCCCGGCGACCGGGCAGGCCCGCCCCGGGCAGGGAACAGGTCGGCGAACTGCTCGTCACGGAACAGCATCCCCGGCCCGACCCGGACCCGGATCGCCAAGCTCCCCCCGGGGAACGCCGCCCGCGCCACGCGCACGGTCTCCGCCGGAATCCCGTCCGGGCCCCTCCGGCGGCATCGACACCGACACCCTCCCCAAACGACGACATCGGCTTCCAGGACCACAACCGGTCCTGGAGCCGACGCCACCCCCCGGCCCGACCCGGATCGACCAACAGCCTCCTCCCGCGAGGACCGGACCACGGTCGTGCAGGCACTCGGGCATTTGAGGCCACGGACAGTACTGCATGTCAACAGCTCAGTAAATACGATGAGTTGGTGGCCCGAGCGCCGTGTGCTCGGTCGTGGGACGGTGCGGACAAAGACCCTCCACGTCCCCCTGCCGCGGGCTATCATCTGCCACTTCGTCACTTGACTTTCACGGGGGAAAGGGGAAGGCGTGACTCGGAAGGTGAGGATCACGCTGATCGTTGCCGGGGCTCTCTGCGTGGCGACGACGCCGCTGGTCTGGGCGCTGCTCGGCCAGGAGAACGGGGAGATGACCGGGGTGGTGCTGCAGGTGGCGACCGGTGTGGCGGCGTTGTTGCTCGGGCTCCTGAAGAGGGAGCCGCAGGGTGCCGTCGTGGAGGCCGTCGACACGGGGGACGCGGTCTCACGTGGTGGCTCGGCCAACTCCGGTGTCACCCTCGGCGGATCCACCGACGCGGTTTCGTCGGCCCGCGCCGAGCGGACCGGCGACGCGACCGCCGAGGGCGAAGGGAACGCCAACTCCGGGGTGAGCGGCACATGAGCAGGGAGAAGACGCCGCCGGAGGCCGAGGTCGTGGCGTCCGCCTCGCAGACGGGGAGCGCCGAAGCCCGGACGGGTGGGACGGCGCTCAGCGGCACCGTCATCGGCAGCTCCTTCAGCAGCCAGACGATCGGCCACCAGAGCAACCACTGGTACTCGGTGTTCGCCCGCCAGGAGAAGCGGGCGTCCGGCTGGGGCGGCATCACGGCGGTGGTCCTGCTGGTCACCGTCGTGGTGCTGTACATGAGGCCCGAGGGGCCCGAGGGGCAGTTCGTCGTTGCCTACGTCCTCCTGGCCGTCGCCAACGTCGTGTCCGTCCTCCTCGCCTTCGACGCGTGGACCCGCGCGGGAGAGGCCCGGTCGGTACGGCTCCGGCTGGGCAGCGCAGGAGGCCTGCCCGCCGGCGCGAGACTGCTGCTGTCGCTCCTGTGCCTGATCCTGGCCGCGCTCGCCGTGCTGCAGATGGATCAGGTCAGGAAGCACGGCAGGGTGGAGGTCGACGCCAGCGAGATCGACGTGAAACCGGACAAGCTGCTCGAAGACGGCGAGCAGAGCGTTCTCACGCTCCGGCCGAAGGCCGAACGGCGGCACCTCGAGCTGACGATGGAGGTCTCGGCCTCGAGGAACAACGGCGTGTGCGGTTACGGCACGAGGTTCTCCCTGGCAGTGGGCAAGCAGGCTCCGAGGAAGCAGCACGAGGAGCTCAGGAGCGGCGATCTCGTGAAGCTGGACCTGGGCAGTGGCCGCCCCGAGATCGAACTTCGGTTGACGGTCAACACGACGGACGACTGCGAAGTGGACATCCATGTGGCGCAAGCAACCGTGTACGGCTGAGGAGCGGCGCGTGAACAACTGGCGGGTGAACGTACGACGGGCAGCCTGCGCGCTGGGGGCGGCGGTCCTGCTCGGGGTGACCGTCTCCTGCGACGAGCCGGAGCAGGAGTCGGGCCGCAACGGCGTGGAGAGACTGAACGTCGGTTACAAGGAGGACCAGCCCGGCACGTCGTTCAGGGACGAGTCGACCAACGTCTTCGACGGCTTCGAAGTCCAACTCGGTCTCCACCTCGAAGAAAAGATCAAAAAGCGCCTCTTCCCGGTGGACCTCAAGACCAAGGACCGGGTGCAAGTGGTGAAGGATGGGGATGTGGACCTGCTTCTCGCCACCTTGTCGGTCAATGAGGACCGGATCCAGGAGGTCGACTTCGCTGGAATCTACATGACGTCACGGCAAGGGCTTCTGGTGTCCGACGAAGCCTACGCGAACGGGATCAAGGATCCTACCGTCTTCGCGGGGAAGAAGATCTGCACGCTGGAGGGCTCCACCAGCTATACGACTCTGATGGAGTATCGGCCGGATGTGCTGTCCCTGGCGGAAATCGAGCCGGCATCCAAGATCAAGGACTGCGTGAAGCTTTTGGAGGAAGGTCGGGTCCAGGGGATCTCGACAGATCAGGTCATCCTGTACGGACTTGCGGACCACCATGCCGACCAGAATTTCTACGTGGTACCGGAAATTGACTTCGGCCCTACGCAGTACTACGGCGTGGCAGTCAAGAAGATGAAGGACAGGGAATGGTGCAGGTATCTGAAAGAGATCGTCGACAAATACGTCAGGAGTAGCACATGGGAGCAGAACTTCAAGATTCAGCTCGGGTTGGCGGAAGAAGAGGTGGGGTTCAGGAAGTTCCGCCCCTCGAGACATGACAGCAACGCGATGTCGTGCCGGGACGAGGTAGGACCGTAAGGCTTTCGCCCCCGGTGACGCCCGGGTCCGCGGCCTCACCGCAACGGTCCGTGGTCCGGTCCTCGCGGGAGGAGGCTGTTGGTCGATCCGGGTCGGGCCGGGGATGCTGTTCCGTGACGAGCAGTTCGCCGACCTGTTCCCTGCCCGGGGCGGGCCTGCCCGGTCGCCGGGCAGCCTCGCGCTGGTATGGGTGTTGCCACTTCGCGGAAGGGCTCACCGACCGGCAGGCCACCGAGGCAGCGCGGGCCAGGATGGATCTCACGTATGCCCTCGGCCCCCCACCCCGGGGGTCCGGAATCAGCCTCCGACACCACCTCACCGGCGCAGCCGTCAACCTCGCCCGCATCGACGCCCACGTCACAGGCGAACGCCGAACCCTCACCAGGACCAGCCCCTCCGCAGCACTCCGCCCCGCTGGAGGACATCCAGCGGGGCGGAGTCAACCAACAGCGCCCCGTGTGCTCCGGGGCCCCGGTGGTCGTCCGGCCGGCGGCTCAGGCGGGGGTGATGTTCTCCGCCTGCGGGCCCTTCTGGCCCTGGGTGATGTCGAAGGTCACCGCCTGGCCCTCCTGGAGCTCGCGGTAGCCGGTGGCGTTGATGTTGGAGTAGTGCGCGAAGACGTCGGGACCGCCGCCGTCCTGCGCGATGAAGCCGAAGCCCTTTTCGGAGTTGAACCACTTCACGGTTCCGCTGGCCATGCTCATGCCTCTCAGTCGATGTCGGGCCCGCACCGCGCGAGCCCGGAGGTGATCGCCCTGGTTCTCAGGCACTGCACAGCAAGAAGCCCACGCCTCAGCGTGGGCAGGAACTGCGAACCACGACATCTGACCACGACGCTACACCGCGGAAACGCTCATCACCAGGGAGCAACTCCCTTCCGCTCGCGGTCGCGTCGCCCCCGCACCCGCGTCACCGGTCACTCCGGCGCCGGCGCCCGCGGCCGGAGCGACCGGCCTCTGGGGCGGCACGGGCCGGGAGCCCGAAAGGTCGCAGCAGGTGGGCTCCCGGGCACGACTGAGGCGATAAGAGCAGGTCAGACACGAGGGCGCCGGGCGGCGCGGCAGCCCGAGGGCGTTCTTCCGCGGTCGCCCGGGGTCTTCCGACCCTCTGCGGACGTCCACCGTCCATAATCCGAACGGGTGGTCGCCTCCTCCCGGCGGCCCACTCCCCGCGGCCCGCTCCCCCCCGGCCTCTTCCTGCGGGTGCCGTCCACGGACGCTCCGGGACCGGAGCCCTCCGCAGGTGGCGGACCGGGCGGTCGCGGGTGCGCGGCGCGCGGACCTGCTGCCGGCCCGCCGTGCGGGGCCGCGGCGAGGCGCCGGTGGCCGTACCGGTTCCGGGAGGACCGCGCGGCCCTGACGGGGCGACTCCGGCCGTACGGGAGGCGGCGGGCGCCGCCGCGGTGGGGCTCCCGGGACGCGGCCGTCAGGGTTGTACGGGCGGCGGGCCGCGACGCCCGCCGCCTACGACCTGGTTCGTCCGAGTCGGCCGCTCCCCGACGGTTTTCGCGGCAGAAGACGGGTTACGCGCGTTCCATGAGTGAAACGGACGAGAACAAGAGCAAGGGCACGACCAACGGCACCGGTACGGCCACCGGCACCGGCACGAAGTCGGCCGGCACGAAGTCGGCCGGTGGGAAGGCCGGGGCGGCGGGAGCGGCCGCCGGAGCGGTCAGCCGAACGACCCGGTCCGCCGGCGACCGCGCCGGGGAGGTCCGCGAGGAGACGGCGAGCACGCTCGCCGGTTCCGCGCAGGCGCTGACGTCCAAGGTGGGCGTCGTGTGGCGCAAGGCGGCGGTACCGGCGCTGGGCGCCCTGAGGGCCAACGCGGTCACCGCGGGCGGGGTCGCGGCGGCGGCGACGGCCGTGGCGGTCGGCGCCTACGCCGGTGGACGCCGGTCCGTCCTGCGCGCCCACGGCCCCGTCACCCGGCTGACGGGCGGTCGCCTCTGAGTGTGCCGGCGGGTCGAGCGGCCCGCCGGCACCGTCTCCCCTCACCGAGCCCCCGGCCCACGCCGGGGGCTCGGGCCTGCCGTGGGCACCTCGTCGTGAGGGGGCGTACCGGTCCCGTCGTGTCCCCGTCCCGCGCCCGTCCTCGCCCCCGGCGTGCGGCGGGGGCGGGTTCCTCCCCCGGCCGGACGGGGCCGCATCGTGCGGGTCGCTCCCCCGCCCCGGCGGCCTCCGCGCCCCGGTGGCGCGGGGAGCCGGCCCCGGTCGCCGAAGCGCGGTCCGCGGGCGAGCCCGCCCGCCCCACCGGCCCG
>JAAXOU010000201.1 GCA_012396115.1 Streptomyces somaliensis DSM 40738
GGCGCTGCGGATCGCGCGCGGGTCGAAGCCCCGGCCGTCGTCGGCGACGGTGAGGCGGGCGCCCTGGCCGCGCCGGGAGAGCCGGACGGCGACCTCGCCGGCCCCGGAGTGGCGCAGGGCGTTGTGCAGGGCCTCCTGGGCGACGCGGAGCAGCGCCTCCTCCTGGGCGGCGGGCAGGGCGCGTACGCCTCCCCCGTCGAAGGTGACGCGGGCCGTGTGGGCCCGGTCGAGGACCTGGACGTGCGTGCGCAGCGTGTGGACCAGGCCGTCCTCGTCGAGGGCCGCGGGGCGCAGCTCGACGACGGCGGCCCGCAGCTCGTCGGCGGCCTCGGCGGCGAGGGCGGCGACCTGCTGGAGCTCGGTCCTGGCGCGGGCGGGGTCCCGGTCGAGCAGGGCGGCGGCGGCCTGGGCGGTGAGCCGCAGGGAGAACAGCTTCTGGCTGACCGCGTCGTGCAGCTCGTGGGCGAGGCGGGAGCGCTCCTCCGCGATGGTCAGTTCGCGGCTGCGTTCGTGGAGGCGGGCGTTGGTGAGGGCGATGGCGGCGTGCTGGGCGAGGATGCCGAGCAGTTCCTCGTCGTCGGCGGTGAAGCCGCAGTCCCCGTCGGGCGAGGGGCGGCGCTTGTTCGCGAGGAACAGGGCGGCGATCGTCTCGTCGCCGTCGCGGACGGGCAGGCCGAGGAAGTCCGACATGTCGGGGTGGGCCGCGGGCCAGCCCTCGAAGCGGGGGTCCCGGCGGACGTCGGCGAGGCGCTCGGGCCGCTCGCCGTGGAGCATCGCGGCGAGGACGCCGTGCTGCCGGGGCAGGGGGCCGATGGCCTTCCACTGCTCGTCGCTGACCCCGTCGACCACGAACTGGGCGAAGCCGCCGTGGTCGTCCGGGACGCCGAGCGCCGCGTACTCGGCGTCGAGCAGTTCCCGGGCCGAGGCGACGATGGTCTTCAGGACGTCGCGGACCTCCAGCTGCCTGCTCATCTCCAGCAGGGCCGTGCTCACCGCGGCGAGGCCGGAGCGTGGTCGGTCGGTCATGCGACCACCGTACCCACGGGGGACGGCGGCCCGTATCCGCCCGCGGGCGGCTGCGCGAGGGACCGGCGACCTAGGCCCCACGAGTCATGCGAAACCCACCGAAAAGACCTCGCGGAGAGCATTGCTTCCGCAACGTGCGGTAAGGCCCCGGGGTGTCGGATGTGAGGCCGCGCATAGGACCCACATCACGTACGAAACTCCTTAGTACTGCCACCTGAGGAAGATATCTGCTGGTCGGGCGAGTTCATTGGGCTGACCGGGGGCGGGTGCCGCACCTTTTGATCCACTACCCGGGATCGTATGTCACATCTTTGCCACGGGTTTTCGCGGTCGCTAAGAATTGCTGCCGTCGCCCGCCAAGCCAGGCGCAGCGCCGCCCGGCGTGCGACTCCCGCGATCCGAAGAGGTACGACTGCATGTTCCCCTCCAGCACCCCTGGTCTCAGCCGTCTCAAGAAGACCCAGAAGCTCTCCCTGGCCGGCGTGGCCGCCATCGGCGCCGCCGCCCTCTCCCTCTCGGTCGTGCCGGGCCCCTCCCCGGCCGAGGCGGAGGTCAGGGAGGTGGCCGCCGCTCCGGTCGCCGCCTGGAGCGGTTACCGGAACGCGGAGCTGCAGGCCGGCATCGCCGGGCAGAAGTCGGCGTTCGAGGTGAGGGCCGCCGCCACGGCGAAGGCCGAAGCCGAGGCCAATGCCTCGATCAAGGCCAAGGCCGAGGCCGTCGCCAAGGCGAAGGCCGCCACCGAGGCCAAGGCGAAGGCCGCCGCCAAGGCGAAGGCGGAGGCCGCCGCCGAGGAGCGCGCCGCCGCCGAGGCCGCCGCCAGCCGTACCGCCGCGCGCACGCCGGTGTACGCGGACAACCTCGACGGCTGGATCCGCGAGGCGCTGTCCATCATGAAGAAGCACGACATCCCCGGCAGCTACGAGGGCATCCACCGCAACATCATGCGGGAGTCCAGCGGCAACCCGAACGCGATCAACGACTGGGACATCAACGCCCGCAACGGCGTCCCGTCGATCGGCCTGCTCCAGGTCATCAAGCCGACGTTCGACGCGTACCACATCCCGGGCACGAAGAAGAGCCAGTGGGACCCGGTGGCCAACATCGTCGCCGCGTGCAACTACGCCGCCGACCGCTACGGCTCCATGGACAACGTCGACAGCGCGTACTGACCCGCCCCGACGCACGAAGGGCGGCACCCCGGCAGGGGTGCCGCCCTTCACGCGTGCGCGGCGCGGGTCACTTGCGCATGACCTCCGGCTCGTGGCGGCGCAGCAGGCGCGCCACGACGAAGCCGAGGACGACGGCCATGACGACCAGCACCGACACGTTCGCGCCCCACTGGCCGGCGCTGTGGTCCCACAGCGGGTCCAGGTCGGTGGGGTTCCCGTGGTCCCACGGCGGCATGAGGTGCGCCAGGTCGAGGGTGGCGCCCGCACCGGCGATGGCCCAGCGGGACGGCATGAGCCAGGCGAACTGCTCCAGGCCCGGCGAGCCGTACACCTTGAACAGGATGCCGGTGAAGACGACCTGGACGATCGCGAACATGACCAGCAGCGGCATGGTCTTCTCGGCGGTCTTCACCAGGGAGGAGATGACCAGGCCGACCATCATCGAGGTCAGGCCGAGCGCGATGACGACGACGCACAGCTCGACGGCGGGCGGCATGATCAGGCCCTCGGCGGGCAGCTCGCGCGGGACGAAGCCGATGGCGCAGATGATGACGCCCTGGAAGGCCGTGATGAGGCCGAGGACGATCACCTTGGACATCAGGTACGCCGAGCGCGACAGGCCGGTGGCGCGTTCCCGCTCGTAGATCACCCGTTCCTTGATGAGTTCTCGTACGGAGTTGGCGGCGCCCGAGAAGCACATGCCGACCGCGAGGATGAGCATGATCGTGCCGGCGTCGCCGTTGAACCGGGACGGCGGCTTCGGCGGGGCCAGGCCGAAATCGGCCGGGATGACGACGGAGACCGCGCCGAGGACCGCCGGGAGGACGACCATCAGCGCGAGGAAGCCCCGGTCGGAGGCGATCACGGAGACGTACCGGCGGATCAGGGTCCACAGCTGGGCGCCCCAGCTCTGCGGCTTGGGCGGCCTGGCGGCGGACTGCGCCGCCATGTGGACCGGCTGCGGGGCCACGGCGTCGATGTCGGCGGCGTACAGCTGGTAGTGCTGCGAGCCCTTCCAGCGGCCGGCCCAGTCGTAGTCGCGGTAGTTCTCGAAGGCGGAGAAGACGTCCGCCCACGTCTCGTACCCGAAGAAGTTCAGCGCCTCCTCCGGCGGGCCGAAGTAGGCCACCGAACCGCCGGGCGCCATCACCAGCAGCTTGTCGCAGAGGGCGAGCTCGGCGACGGAGTGGGTGACGACCAGGACCGTGCGGCCGTCGTCGGCGAGGCCGCGCAGCAGCTGCATCACGTCGCGGTCCATGCCCGGGTCGAGGCCCGAGGTCGGCTCGTCCAGGAAGATCAGGGAGGGCTTGGTCAGCAGCTCCAGGGCGACGGAGACGCGCTTGCGCTGGCCGCCGGAGAGGGAGGTGACCTTCTTCTCCTTGTGGATGTCCAGCTTCAGCTCGCGCAGCACCTCGTCGATCCGGGCCTCGCGCTCGGCCGTGGCGGTGTCGCCCGGGAAGCGGAGCTTCGCCGCGTACCGCAGGGCCTTCTGGACGGTCAGCTCCTTGTGGAGGATGTCGTCCTGCGGGACCAGGCCGATGCGCTGGCGCAGCTCGGCGAACTGCTTGTAGAGGCTGCGGTTGTCGTAGAGGACGTCGCCCTGGTCGGCGGGGCGGTAGCCGGTGAGCGCCTTGAGGAGCGTCGACTTGCCGGAGCCGGACGGGCCGATGACGCCGATCAGCGACTTCTCGGGGACGCCGAAGGAGACGTCCTTCAGGATCTGCTTGCCGCCGTCGACGGTGACGGTGAGGTGGCGGGCCGAGAAGGAGACCTCGCCGGTGTCGACGAACTCCTCCAGGCGGTCGCCGACGATACGGAACGTCGAGTGGCCGACGCCGACGATGTCGTTGGGGCCGATCAGGACGGTCCCGGACTTGGGGATCGGCTGGCCGTTGACGTAGGTGCCGTTGTGCGAGCCGAGGTCACGCAGTTCGAAGCGGCCGTCGGGGTGCGCGGTGAACTCGGCGTGGTGGCGCGAGACCTGGAGGTCGGAGACGACCAGTTCGTTCTCGAGGGCGCGGCCGATGCGCATGACGCGGCCCAGGGCCAACTGGTGGAAGGTGGTGGGGCTGCGGTCCCCGCCGTACGCGGGGGAGGCCGCCGCCCGGGGCGCCGCCGCCCCGCCGCCCTGGTGCGGGACCTGCTGGTGCGGCACCTGCTGCCGGCCGTGCTGGCCCTTGTGGAGCTGCTGCTGGTGCTGCTGGTACGGCTGCGGCGCCTGGGGCGCGTGGGCCTGCCGGTCGGGCCGGGGCTGCTGCGCCTGGGGCGCCTGGGCGGCGTACGCGGCGGCGGGCGCCGGGTGGGCCGCGGGGTGGGCCGCGGGAGCGGCGGCACCGGCGAAGTCCAGCCGCGGGCCGTCGGTGGCGTTGCCCAGGTGCACCGAGGCACCCGGTCCGATCTCCATCTGGTGGATCCGCTGACCCTGTGCGTAGGTGCCGTTGGTGGAGCCGTGGTCCTCGATGACCCAGCTCCGGCCCCCCCAGCTCACCGTGGCGTGCCGCCACGAGACCCTGGCATCGTCGATCACCACGTCGCCCTGCGGGTCGCGCCCGAGGGTGTACGACCTGGACGGATCGAGGGTCCAGGTCCTTCCGTTCAGTTCCAGTACGAGTTCCGGCACTCCATGCCCCACGTAGTTGTCCCCCGAGGTACCCCCGTCGCTGGGAGTCTGGGGATGGCGAACATCGAGGAGGAACTATTTCAGGCCCCGTCCCCGATCTGAAAGTCGGGCGGTGTGAAGATCACCGGGTCCCTGCGGGAAGTGGGGCCGGACGGTCCGGCGAACGGGCCCATCCCCCCTCCTACCCGGGCATCCCGCCGCCCCGGGCGGAGGACGGCCGGGACGGTTGTGGCCGGGGGCGGGGTGATGGGGGAGGTCGGAGCCGGGCGGGGGCCGGGGCCACGGTCGGGCGGGGGCCGAGGTGGCGGTGAGCCCCCGCTCGCCCCATGGCCCGGGGGTGTCCTCCGCTCTCCGCCGTCCCGTTCCGGGCGGGCCCTGCGGCATCCGGCCACGTTCGAGTGGGACGGGCCCCGGCGGGCCCGGCGGCCTGCTCCGGGCGGGTGCCCGCTGGCCGGGACGGGAGGGTGGGCATCCTGCCGGGCGGATACGGTGGGAGAACCATGAGCGCATCACAGACCTCAGACGTTCCCACCCTTCTCGTGAAAATCTTCGGGAAGGACCGTCCCGGGATCACCGCCGGGCTGTTCGACACCCTCGCCGCGTTCTCCGTCGACGTCGTCGACATCGAGCAGGTGGTCACCCGCGGACGTATCGTCCTGTGCGCGCTCGTCACCAGGCCGACCGTCGGTACGGAGGGCGGACTGCGGGCCACCGTCCACACCTGGGCCCAGTCGCTGAAGCTCCAGGCGGAGATCATCTCCGGTATCGGCGACAACCGGCCCCGCGGACACGGGCGCTCCCACGTGACCGTCCTCGGGAATCCGCTCACCGCGGAGAACACGGCGGCCATAGCCGCCACGATCACCCGCACCGGAGGCAACGTCGACCGCGTCTTCCGGCTGGCGAAGTACCCCGTGACCGCGGTGGAGTTCGCCGTCTCCGGCGTCGAGACCGAACCGCTGCGCACCGCGCTCGCCACCGAGGGGCACGAGCTGGGCGTGGACGTGGCCGTGGTGTCCGCCGGACTGCACCGGCGGGCGCAGCGGTTGGTGGTGATGGACGTCGACTCGACGCTGATCCAGGACGAGGTCATCGAGCTGTTCGCCGCACACGCCGGGTGCGAGCGCGAGGTCGCGGAGGTCACCGCCGCGGCGATGCGCGGTGAGCTGGACTTCGAGCAGTCGCTGCACGCGCGCGTGGCCCTGCTGGAGGGGCTGGACGAGTCGGTCGTGGAGAAGGTCCGCTCCGAGGTGCGGCTGACGCCCGGTGCCCGAACCCTGATCCGTACGCTGAAGCGGCTCGGCTACCAGGTGGGAGTGGTGTCCGGCGGGTTCACGCAGGTCACGGACGACCTGAAGGTGCGGCTCGGCCTGGACTTCGCGTCCGCCAACACGTTGGAGATCGTCGACGGCAGGCTGACCGGACGGGTGACCGGCGAGATCGTGGACCGGGCCGGGAAGGCGCGGCTGCTGCGCCGGTTCGCGGCGGAGGCGGGCGTGCCGCTCGCGCAGACCGTGGCGATCGGCGACGGCGCGAACGACCTGGACATGCTGAACGCGGCCGGCCTCGGCGTCGCCTTCAACGCCAAGCCGGTGGTCCGCAGGGCCGCGGACACCGCGGTCAACGTGCCGTTCCTGGACACCGTGCTGTACCTGCTGGGCATCACCCGCGAGGAGGTGGAGGCGGCGGGCACCGTGGCCGTCTGACCCGTGTGCCCGCCCCTCGGCGACGGCGGCCCGGGCGCCGCGCGAGTGCCGTGGGCGCCCGGGCCGCCGTCGTCGGGCCGCTGTCGCCGGGGGGCCGCCGCCGGTCCGCCGTGCGGCGGGCGTCAGGCGTGGGGCGCCCAGAAGTCGACCAGCTTGCCGGCCCCGTGCTCCAGGGACTTCCACCCGCCCTCGAACGTGAGGACGGCGAGGGCGGAGGTCGGGAAGCCGCTGCGGTTCATCCTGGGCAAGATGTCGTCCTCGGCCTCTCCGGCGAGGGCGTCGGCGAGGGCGTGGATGCCCGGGTTGTGCCCGACGACGAGGAGGTCCCTCACCTCGTCGGGGGTGTCGTTGAGCAGCGCGATCAGCTCGCCGAGGGAGGCTTCGTAGATGCGCTCGTCGTAGAGGGTCCTGGGCCGCTGGGGCAGCTCGGAGACCACCAGCTTCCACGTCTCACGGGTGCGTACGGCGGTCGAGCACAGGGTCAGGTCGGGGATGATTCCGGCCCCGGCGAGCCGGCGCCCGGCCAGGGGCGCCTCCTGTCGGCCGCGGTCGGCGAGCGGACGCTCGTGGTCGGAATCCTGTGACCACTCGGCCTTGGCATGCCGGAGCAGCACGATCCTGCGAGGTGTATCGACGCTCATGTCCTCCAGCTTCGCACGAAACGGGCCCTGCGGCGCAGGGTGTTGACGTGCCCTTTCTGCGGGGCGGGCGGGCCCGTCAGGGTATGACGGCGTGCCGCGCCCAGTCGAGGAACCGGCCCACGGCGGGCTCGCCGTCCGCCGCGCGGGCCTGCCCCGGCCCGGCGAGGAGGAACAGCGCGGCGAAGGCGGCCGCGGAGAGGGCGAGGGCCCACCAGGGGAGCCGGGCTCGCGCCCCGCTCGGGCCGGTACGGGCTCCCGTGTCTCCGCCGACGCCGGGGGCGGGGGCGGTGGGGCGGGTCCGGGTGGGCGTGAGGGCCGACATGACAGCCTCCGTCGTCGTCGCGGGGTCCGTGGTGCGTGGCGGTGTCCCCACGCTACGGAGTGCCCGGCGGCGGGCCCATCCGGTATCCCACCCATCCGACCCTGACCCCAGCCCCCTAAGGGATGGGGGACGGCCCCACCGCCCCACCGGTCGGAGCGGCCCGGCCCCTCCGCCCGGGCGGGCCGGTCGGGGTGAGGCCGGTCAGGGTGAGGCGATCGAGGCGATGACGGCGATCACCACGCCGATCAGGAGCATGGCGCCGAGGACGACGAGCAGCTTCTTCTGGCCGTTCTGGGGGTTCGGATCGAGCACAGGCATGGCCCCAGTCTCGCACCTCGGGACCGGCCCCGGCCCGCCGGGCGCCCGGCCCCGCCCTCGG
>JAAXOU010000202.1 GCA_012396115.1 Streptomyces somaliensis DSM 40738
CCGCCCGCCGCTCGCCGCCCTCCAGCCGGGTCACCGCCGCCGCCCGCTCCCGGGTCAGGCGCCGCAGCAGCAGGGTCTGGTCCAGGGCGTGGTCCAGGGCGTGGTCGGGGTCCCCCGTGAACAGCAGCCGCAGTGCCGGGGACGGTTCGCCGCGGCTCCGGTACTGCGCCCGGGCCAGCCGTCCGGCCGCCTCCCGGGCCTCCGCCAGCGCGTCGCGGGTGCGCGCCAGCTCCCCGCCGAGCCGCCGCGCCGCGGCGGTCTGCGCGGCCAGCTCCCCGCCGGTGGCCTCGTAGGTCTCGCCGGTCGCCTCGGCCTCCCGGTAGAGCCGCTGGAGGCGGGTCACCAGCTCGGACACGGACTCGCCCTCGGCGCCCGCAGGCGGCGCGGGCGCGCCGAGCACCAGCGACGAGGTGAGCGCGAGCACGGCCGCGCCCCTGCGGAACGTCATGCCACCACCTCCGGTCGACGAGGAGATGATGGATCATCAGACGAGGAGAGGAAACGACGAATGGGCCGATCGGCCCCGTGCGGCCACCGGACCGGGGGAGCGGGCCCCGGCGCGGCGCCCCGCGCGGCTACGCGGGCCGGTCCGGCGCCTCCCGCCCCGCCGCCGGCCGGGACCACGGCCATCCCGGGGCGCGCCGCTCGCGGCCGGCGGGCTCGTACACGTACCTCCAACCGCGCTGCAGGCCGAGCCGCTTCGTGTAACCGGCGGGCACGCGGCGGTAGGCGTGGACCACGGGCGGTCCGCCGTCCTCGGCGGGGACGGGGACCTCGTACCACTTCGGCGGGTGCCCCGTCGGCCCGGTCGGCACCGGCAGGACGCGGCCGTCGAGGGGGCCGCCGGAGAAGGGGGTGTTCTCGGTTCGCACCCCGCCAGTCTCACAGCAGGTGCGCGGCCCCGCCCACCACGGGCGCCACCCGGCGGGCCAGCGTCCCCACCGGGCCGTCCGCCCGCTCCAGGGCCAGCATTCCCTCCACCACCCGCGCCGTCCGCCGGTCCGTCGCCGCGGTGGCGGCCAGCAGGGCCACGAGGTGGTCGACGAGCCAGCCGCGCAGCTCCTCCCGGGGCGGCCGCTTGCCCTCGTCGAGCCAGATCAGCGAGGCCGCCTCGACGGACGCGATCCAGGTCCGCACCATCAGCCGCAGCCGGTCCCCGGGCTCCGGCACGCCGAGGTGGACGAGGACCTGTTCGGCGGCGGCCCGCCGCACCCCGTCCACGATCGCCGTGGTGCGGGAGGTCTCCGCGACGCTGCCGCCCCGCAGCAGGGCGGCGAACCCGGCGTCGTGCTCGTCGACGAAGGCCAGGTACCGGTCCAGGACCCGGGCGAGCCGCTCGGTGGGCGGGCCCTGGGCTGGCTCGGCGAAGCACGACTCCAGCCGGTCCGCGGCCGACCGCAGGGCGACCTCGTACAACTGCTGCTTGCCGCCGGGGAAGTACCGGTACACGAGCGGCCGGGACACCCCCGCCGCCTCCGCGACGTCGTCCAGCGACACGTCCTCGGGCGGCCGGTGTGCGAACAGCGACAGCGCGGCGGCGAGGAGCTGGGCCCGCCGCTCCTCGACGCCGAGCCGACGGTAGGCGGGCCTGGCGGCACTGGTCATGCCCGCAGCGTAACCCCGCCGGGTGTACGGGGGGTGGCGTCCCCGCCCGGCGCCCGGCGCGTCCGGCCGCGACGGCGCCCCGGGGCGCCCGCGGCCGGTCCCGGTGGCCCGCGCCCCTAACCCAGCAGCCCCGAACTCCTCCACAGGCGGCGGCCCGGTCCCCGCAGCAGGCCGACGTCGTCGAGGAAGCCCGTCAGGCGCTCGGCGCCCGCCCGCATGACCTCCCTGCGGTGGCCGCTCGCCCTCACCTGGGCGACGGCCTCCCGGCGGTCGAGGCCGACGTTGTCGTAGACCCGCGGGCTGACGAAGCAGACCGAGAAGACGCGGGCCGCCTCGCCGCAGGTGAGCCGGGTGAGTTCGCGCTCCCAGCGCGGCGCGGTGGCCATCTGGCGGCGCAGCTCCTCGCGCGCGTAGCGCACGTGCCGCGCCTCCTCCACCACGTGGATGCGGGTCACGCCCCGCACCAGGGGCTGGACGCGCTCGTCGGGGAAGGCGAGCCGCTGCATCCAGTCGAGGATCTCCTCGCCCAGCAGCGTCGCCGCGAACGAGCCCGGCGTGGTGGACGCGGTCTTCAGGACCCGCGCCAGGTTGTGGTGGAGGCGGGGCACCGGGTAGGCCGGGGCGCCGCTCTTGTCGACGAACCGGGCGAACATCATGGAGTGGCGGCACTCGTCCGCCACCTCCGTGAGTGCGTACCGGACGTGCTTGCTGGTCAGCGGCTTGTCGTAGATGTGGCGGACCAGCAGCTGCATCAGGATGACCTCGAACCAGACACCCAGGGAGGCGAGCGACGCCGCCTCGTGCCGGGCGAGGTCCATCCGCTGCTCCTCCGGCATCCTCCGCCACAGCGGGGTGCCGTAGAGGGAGACCAGTTCCGGCGGCCAGAACCACTTGCCGTCCTCGAACGGCGCCTCCCAGTCGAGCTCGGTGTCGGGGTCGAAGGAGTGCCTGGCGGAGGCCTCCAGCAACCGCGCGGCGACCTGCTCGCGGTCCCGGAGCGGGCCCAGCGCGTCACGTGGTGGGCGTGGATCGGATTCGGACACGGTCGGCCTGGTCTCGGCCACCTCACAGTCGGCTCGGGTCTCGGTCCCCGTCCCCTTATGAGACTGTGTGTCAACAAGCTCGTCAATCCCCCCGGCGCGACGCGACCGCCGGGGATCCAGCAGGATGGGAGCCGCCCCCGGGAGGACCGGCCCCCGCGGCCCGACGTGAAGGAGCACGCCCGTGTCGACGCTCGACCTGTACGCCGACGACCCGGGCGCCACGGGCTGGCAGGTGCCCGCCTCGGGGGCCGCCCGCTTCTCCTGGGAGTACGACGGGGGCCGCGACCGGCTCCTGGCCCTCTACCAGAAGGGCAAGGACAAGCAGTGGGACGGTGCCCGGCGCATCGACTGGGACCTGGAGGTCGACCCGTACGACCCCCTCGGCATCCCCGACGAGGCGATGACGGTCCACGGCACCCGCCACTGGGCGAAGATGTCGGAGAAGGACCGCGGCGACCTGCGCCGCCACTACGCGTCCTGGCAGTTCAGCCAGTTCCTCCACGGCGAGCAGGGCGCGATGGTCTGCGCGGCCCGCATCATCGAGGCCGTGCCCGACATGGACGCCAAGTTCTACTCCGCCACCCAGGCGATGGACGAGGCCCGGCACGCCGAGATCTACGGCCGCTTCCTGCACGAGAAGATCGGGATGCTCTACCCGATCAACGACCACCTCCGGTCCCTGCTCGGCGACACCCTGCGCGACTCCCGCTGGGACATGCCCTACCTCGGCATGCAGGTCCTCATCGAGGGCCTGGCGCTCGCCGCCTTCGGCATGATCCGCGACACGACCGACAAGCCGCTGCCCCGGCAGATCCTCGCCTACGTGATGCAGGACGAGGCCCGGCACGTGGCGTTCGGCCGGATGGCCCTGCGCGACCACTACCGGCAGCTGACCGACGCCGAACTGCGCGAGCGCGAGGAGTTCGTCATCGAGGGCTGCCACCTGATGCGCGACCGGCTGCGGGGCGTCGAGGTGCTGGAGAACTTCGGTATCCCCCGGCGCGAGGCCGAGGAGATGTCGGAGCGCTCGGAGTCCCTGCGGCTCTTCCGGAAGCTGCTGTTCAGCCGGATCGTGCCGTGCGTCAGGGACATCGGCCTGTGGGGCGAGCGGCTGCAGCGGGCCTACCTCGACATGGGCGTGCTCGACCTGGGCGACTCCAACCTCGACCTGCTGACGGCCCAGGACGAGGAGGTCGCCGAGCGGCTCGACGCGGAGCGGTTCGCCGCCGAGGAGGCGGAACGCGTCGCGGAGGTCGCCGAGGCGATCGCCGAGGGCGGGACGGAGGACGGGACGGAGGAGTGACCCGGCGGGACGGCCCGCCCGGTCGTCGTACGAACCGCCCGGCCTCCCGCCGTCGTACGAACCGCCCGGCCGTCGTGCGAACCGTCCGGCCGTCCCGCCGCCCCGCCGGGGCGTCAGCCGTCCCGTTCCGGCGCGAGCGCCACCTCCATCACGGCCCGGGCGATCGGGGCCGCGCTGCCGCCGCCGCTGATCTCCTCGCGCCGCGCCTCGGCGTCCTCCACGACCACCGCCACCGCGACGCCCGGCCGGGCCGCGTCCGCCGCGCGGGCCCAGCCGATGAACCACGCGTAGGGCGTGCCCTGGTTGCCGACGCCGTGCTGGGCGGTGCCCGTCTTGCCGCCCACCTCCGCGCCCTCGACGGCCGCCTTGCTGCCCGAGCCCCCCTCGACCACGTCGACCATCATCTCCCGCAGCAGCCGCGCCGTCGGCGGGGTCATCGCCCGGGCGTACGTGCTCCGGGGCGTCCGCCCGACGAGGCCGCCGTCCGCCGTGGTCGTCGACTCGACCAGGTGGGGGCGGGCCAGCTCCCCGTCGTTGGCGACCGCCGCCGCGACCATCGCCATCTGCAGCGGCGTCGCCCTCGTGTCGTACTGGCCGATCGCCGACAGCGCCAGCCGGTCCGGGGACATCTCCGTGTCGAAGTTGGAGCGCGCCACGCGGGAGGGGACGCGCAGGTCCGGGTCGTTGAAGCCGAACGCGCGCGCCGTCCGGAGCATCCGCGGCAGGCCGACCTCCACCCCGAGCCGCGCCAGCACCGTGTTGCACGACCAGCGCAGCGCGTACGCCAGGGAGGCGTCGTCGCAGCCCTTCGCCTCGTTCGGCAGCACCGTGCCGGTGCCGGGCAGCCGGTACGGGTCGGGGGTGCCGCTCGGCGCGTGCACGTCCGTGACGACGCGCGCGTCCAGGGCCGCCGCCGCGGTCACGATCTTGAAGGCGGAGCCGGGCGGGTACGTCTCGCGCAGTGCCCGGTTCAGCATCGGCCGGCCCGGCGCGGTGTTGAGCCGCGCCCACGCCGTGGCGACCTCGCTGCCCGTGCCGGACAGCAGGCCGGGGTCGTACGACGGGCTGGACACCAGGGCCAGGATCCGGCCGCTGGACGGTTCCAGCGCGACGACCGCGCCCCGCCGCCCCGCCAGGCCCCCGTACGCGGCCCGCTGGAGGGCGGACCTGACGGTCGTGGCGACGTGGCCGCCGCGGCGGCCGGGGCCCCGGCCGCTCCACGGGGGGAGGCGCGCGCTGGTGCCGGAGAGGACCGCGTCCTCGGCCTCCTCCACCAGCGTCGTGCCGTACGTCTGCGAGACGTGGCCGGTGACCGGCGCGTACAGGGGGCCCTCGGTGTACGTGCGCTCGTACCGCAGGAGTTCGCCGGTGTCCTGCGAGCCGGTGACCGGGCGGCCCTCGACGAGGATGTCGCCGCGCGGCTCGGCGTACCGGGACAGCACGGCGCGCCGGTTGGCGGGGTTGCCGTCGAACCGGTCCGCCTGGAGGACCTGGACGCGCGCCGCGTTGACCAGCAGGGCCGCGAGCAGGACCAGGCACAGGGCCGCGGCGCGGCGGATGTGACGCGTCACCGGACGCCCTCCGGCACGGGCGGCGGGTCCACGGCGACCACGGCGGGCCCGGGGGCGGGGCCGGCGGGGGCGGGGGCGCGGGCGGAGTCGCTCAGGCGCACCAGCAGCGCCACCGTGATCCAGTTGGTGACGACCGACGAGCCGCCCTGGGCGAGGAACGGCATCGCCATCCCGGTCAGCGGGATCAGCCCCGTCACCCCGCCCGCGACGACGAAGACCTGGAACGCCAGGAGCGACGCCAGCCCGGTCGCCAGCAGCCGGCCGAACGGGTCGCGCAGCGCGAGCCCGTAGTGGTAGCCGCGCGCCACGAGCAGTGCGTACAGCAGGAACAGCGCGGTCAGGCCGGCGTAGCCCAGTTCCTCGCCCGCCGTGGCGAGGATGAAGTCCGACTTGGCGGCGAAGCCGATGAGCGCCGAGTGGCCGAGTCCCAGGCCCGAGCCGAACACCCCGCCCGCCGCGAACGCGAACAGCGACTGCGCCAGCTGCCCCGGCCCCCGGCCCGCCTCGATCGACGCGAACGGGTGCAGCCAGTCCTCGACCCGCCCGTGGACGTGCGGTTCGAGCGCCCCCACCGCGAAGGCGCCCGCCGAGGCGAGCAGCAGCCCGACCGCGACCCAGCCGGTGCGCCCCGTCGCCACGTACAGCAGGATCACGAACAGGCCGAAGAACAGCAGCGAGGTGCCGAGGTCCCGCTCCAGGACCAGCACGCCCACACTGGCCAGCCACACCGCGACCACCGGGCCCAGCGCCCGTCCGGCCGGCGGCCGCGCCCGCCCCGGCGCGCGGCCCGTGTGCGCGAGCGCGGCGCGGTTCGCGGCGAGGTACGCGGCGAAGAACACCGCGAGCATGATCTTGGCGATCTCACCCGGCTGGAAGGACAGCCCGCCGGCCCGGATCCAGATCCGCGCCCCGTTCACCGCGGGGAAGAAGATCGGCACCGTCAGCAGGACGAGCGCGGCGGCCACCGACGGGTAGGCGCACCGCCGGAGCAGCCGGTGGTCGCGCAGGCACACCACCACGGCCGCGAACAGCACCACGCCCAGCGTCGTCCACACCAGCTGCGCGGGCGCGGCCCGGTCGGCGGGGGTCTCCAGGTCGAGGCGGTGGATGAGGACCAGGCCCAGGCCGTTGAGCAGGAGCGCGACGGGCAGCAGCAGCGGATCGGCGTACGGGGCGCCGAACCGCACCGCCAGGTGGCCCGTCAGCGCCAGCAGGCCGAGACCGGCCCCGTACCCGGCGACGTCGTGCGGCAGGGCGCCGCCGTGGGCGAGGCCCACGGCGGCGTAGCCGTACATGGAGCACAGCACGGCGCAGCACAGCAGCGAGAACTCCACACCGCGCCGCTTGGGACGGCGCTCCCGGGGTGGCGGGGACTCCGCCGTCGCTGCGGTCATGCCCCGCAACGTAGCAAGCGTTAGGTGATATGTCCCTTATTTCACACTGTGCCGCGTCGTCGCCGGAACCCCCGCGGCCCTCCGCCGCCCGGGCCGCCGCCCCGGGACCGCGCACCGGCCCCCGCGCCGCCCGGAGCATCCGCCCCGCTCCCGGCCGGGGCCGCGCCCGCCGGGGCGCGCCTCACCCCGCCGGGACGCCCAGCGCGCGGCGGCACAGGGAGAGCAGCCGCTCGTCCTCGTGGACGTCGTGGTCCCCGGACATCCCGGCCGAGACGTTGTGCCGCCTGGTACGGGCGAGCTCGGCGCGCAGCGGCGGCGCGGCCTCCGGCGCCAGCCGGTCGACCGGCCCCAGCTCGGCGAGGCACTCGGCGATCTCCGGGCGCGTGTGCCGGTTCTCCCGCCACGCCGCCAGCAGCACCGGCAGCGCCTCCCCGACGTCCCCGGTCACCCGGCACAGCGCCGTCCCCGCGTCGACGCGCAGCCACACGTCCGGCGCCGTCAGGCAGGCCCGCAGCTCCGGCGCCGCCGCTCCGGCCGACCCGCCGAACGCGCCCACCACCCGCGCCGCCGACCGCCGCCCGTGCGCCCCCGGCGCCCGCAGCAGCGTCCGCAGCCGCGGCAGGACCGCACCCGCGTCGCCCTCCACCGCCCACAGCGCCCGTGCCGCCGCCGTCGCCGTCCCGGTGGAGGCGTCGTCCAGCAGGACCCGCGCGTCCGCCGCCGCCTCCCGCGCGGCCGGGCCGAACGCGGCGACCGCCCGCAGGGCCGACTCCAGCACCCACTCGCGGCGGAACGCCGTCGTCCCGCGCAGCACCCGCAGCACCTCCGGCAGCGCCTCCACCGCCCGCAGCCCCGCCAGCGCCAGCAGCAGCGGC
>JAAXOU010000203.1 GCA_012396115.1 Streptomyces somaliensis DSM 40738
GGAGCGTTTCGGCCACCCCGGCGAAGCGGCGGGCCCGGCCGTCCCCGGGCGGCACGCCCACGGCGCCCCCCGGCGGCCGGGGGCCCTACGACCGGGACAGGGCGTCCCGCACGGCCTCCTCGGAGCGGCCGACGACCGCCGTGCCGTCGTCGGCGGTGATGATGGGCCGCTGGATGAGCTTCGGGTGGGCGGCGAGCGCCTCGATCCACCGCTCGCGGGAGGCCTCGTCCCGGGGCCAGTCCCGCACCCCCAGCTCCTTCGCGTCCGCCTCCTGGGCGCGGGTGATCTCCCACGGCTCCAGGCCGAGCCGCCCGAGGACGTCGCGGATCTCGTCGGCGGACGGCACGTCCTCCAGGTACCGGCGGACCGTGTACCGGGCACCCTCCCCGTCGAGGAGGTCCAGCGCACCACGGCACTTGGAACAGGCGGGATTGATCCAGATCTCCATGCCGCCCACCGTACCGCGCAGCGCCCCGCACCCCGTCTGGCCAGGGCCGTCCGTCAGTGCCCGCCGGTAGAATCGAAGCAGTAGGTGAGGGTCCGGGCAGGGCCCTCACACCCCGCACCGGGAGGTCGCCGATGGCCGTCGCCACCGTCACGCCACTGCCGCTCGAAGCCTGGAAGCCCCTGCGGAAGAAGCCGCTCCCGGCCGGCCGGCCGCGCGAGTGGTACGTGTCCCACAACCGCCACCTGAAAGCCATGCGCCTCGCGATAGCCCTGCTCGACTCCGGCGTGTACACCCCCTCCAGGGCCGACGACGACACGATCCGCGCCGCGGCCCGGGACCTCGACATCCGCCCGCCGTCCGACACCACGTGCCGGATGGTCCGCTCGCTGATCCGCTCCGCCCACTGACCGACCGGCGGCCCGGCGGGCGACGGCACCGCCCCGCCGGGCCCTCCACCGGGTTCCTCCGGCCCGCCCCGTACGCCCCGGGGGACGCGCCGCGCGGTACCGCCGTGCGGTGCCGCGCCCGTGCCGCCGCCCCGCCCGCGGACCGGGCCCGGGGTCGTCCGCCCGCGGCCGGCCCTCCGCCGTACGGGGGAGCGGGTCCGTCCCGCCGGAGGAGGCCCCGAGCGGTTCCCGCGCCCAGCATGGACCCATGCCGACAGCGACCGTTCCCCTCCCCGCCCCGCGCTGGGCCCGCCGAGCCGCCCACGCCACGGCCCTGTGCGCGCTCCCCTCGGGCCTGTGGCGCATCGCGATGGCGTCCGGCGTCTACGTCGGCTACGACGACGAGACCCTGCGCGACGTCTACGCCGTCCCCGGCTGGGGCACCGCGTACGTGGTCGCGCTCTCCGTCCTGGCGGAGCTGGCGTCCCTGTTCCCCCTGCTCCTGGTCACCGACCGCCGCCTCCCGGTCGGTCCGCGCGCCCTGCGCGCCCTGGCCTGGACGGCCTCGGTGAGCCTGGTCCTGCTGGCGGTCTGGCAGCTGGTGGTGGCGGTGACGGTCGAGTCCCGCACGTACCTGGACCCGGGCACCCCGCGGACCGTCTGGGTCCTCGCCTTCGCACCCCTCCTGGCCGTCCCGGGCCTCATGACGGCGGTCACCTGGTCGTACACGGTCCGCCACCGCGGGAGGGGCGCCCGGCCGGACGCAGCCGCCGCGGACGCGCCCCCGCCCCGCCCTCCGGCGGACCGCCGGGGGACCGCCCCGCGACGGTGAGGGCCGCCACCCCCGGGGGGTGACGGCCCTCACGGACGCTCCGGCGCACGGGCACCGGACCCGCGGATCACAGGTCGAAGTACAGCTCGAACTCGTGCGGGTGCGGGCGGAGCTGGATCGGGGCGATCTCGTTGGTGCGCTTGTAGTCGATCCACGTCTCGATCAGGTCGGGCGTGAAGACGCCGCCCGCCTGGAGGTACTCGTTGTCCTCCTCCAGGGCGTCGAGGACGGCGGGCAGGGAGGTCGGGACCTGGGCGACGTCCGCGTGCTCCTCGGGGGCCAGCTCGTACAGGTCCTTGTCGATCGGCTCCGCCGGCTCGATCTTGTTCTTGACGCCGTCCAGCCCCGCGAGGAGGAGGGCCGCGAAGGCCAGGTACGGGTTGGAGGACGGGTCCGGGGCGCGGAACTCGACGCGCTTGGCCTTCGGGTTCGAGCCCGTGATCGGAATGCGCATCGCGGCCGAGCGGTTGCGCTGCGAGTACACCATGTTCACCGGCGCCTCGAAGCCCGGCACCAGACGGTGGTACGAGTTGACCGTCGGGTTGGTGAAGGCCAGCAGCGACGGGGCGTGCTTCAGGACGCCGCCGATGTAGTGGCGCGCCGTGTCCGACAGGCCGGCGTAGCCCTGCTCGTCGTAGAAGAGCGGGTCGCCGCCCTGCCACAGGGACATGTGGACGTGCATCCCCGAGCCGTTGTCACCGAAGATCGGCTTCGGCATGAAGGTCGCCGTCTTGCCGTTGCGCCAGGCGACGTTCTTCACGATGTACTTGAAGAGCATCAGGTCGTCGGCGGCGGCCAGCAGCGTGTTGAACCGGTAGTTGATCTCCGCCTGGCCGGCGGTGCCCACCTCGTGGTGCTGGCGCTCGACCTGCAGGCCGGCCCTCTCCAGCTCCAGGGAGATCTCCGCGCGCAGGTCGGCGAAGTGGTCGACCGGCGGGGCGGGGAAGTAGCCGCCCTTGTAGCGGACCTTGTAACCGCGGTTGTCCTCGACCGCGCCGGTGTTCCAGGCACCCGCCTCGGAGTCGATGTGGTAGAAGCCCTCGTTCGCGGAGGTGTTGAAGCGGACGGAGTCGAAGACGTAGAACTCCGCCTCCGGGCCGAAGAACGCCGTGTCGGCGATGCCGGTGGAGGCGAGGTACGCCTCCGCCTTCCTCGCGATGTTGCGCGGGTCGCGGCTGTACTGCTCGCCCGTGATCGGGTCGTGGATGAAGAAGTTGATGTTCAGCGTCTTGTCCCGGCGGAACGGGTCCAGCCGCGCCGTCGACAGGTCCGCGCGCAGGGCCATGTCGGACTCGTGGATGGCCTGGAAGCCGCGGATCGACGAGCCGTCGAAGGCCAGTTCCTCGGACGGGTCGAACGCCGTCGCCGGGATGGTGAAGTGCTGCATCACACCCGGGAGGTCGCAGAACCGGACGTCGACCATCTTGACGTCGTTGTCCTTGATGTACTTCTTGGCCTCGTCGGCGTTCTGGAACATCCAACTCCTCCTCCTCCCACCCGGGGGAGGGCGGGGTTGCGGCTCGTTCGTGCGCCCGGTGCGACGGCCCACGCTGGACCCGACCATAGGTACGGGGGATTTCCCGAGCGTGACCCGTCTGTTTCGGCCAGGTTAACCAGTGGGTCTCCGGTGCCCGCCGGAGGCCGGGGCCACACGTCCTCCGGTGCCCGCCGGAGGCCGGGACCACACGTCCCTCCCCGGCCCCGGCCCGCGGCGGCCGGAAGCGGGGGCAGTACCGTGGAGGGGTGGACGACAGGCGAGTGATCGGATCGTGGCTCTCCGGGCCGCGCGCGGCGGCCGAGGAGATGGGCGCCGACTTCGGCTACCGGGGCGAGCGGCTGGGCCTGCCGGAGACCGGGCCCGGTTCCGTCGCCCCGCTGGGGCGCCGCTTCGGAGCGGTCTTCGTCGACTGGTCCCTCTGCATGCTCGTCGCGTACGGGCTGATCACCCGGGGCGACTGGAACGCGGCGGGCAACTGGGCCCTCGGCGTGCTGTTCCTCCTGGGCACCCTCACCGTCGGCACCGTCGGCTGCACCCCCGGCAAGCGGCTCCTCGGGCTGCGCGTCATCGCCGAGGACGGCCGGCGCCTCGGCTTCGGCCGCACCGCCCTGCGCACCGCCCTGCTCTGCCTCGCCGTCCCCGCCCTGATCTGGGACCGCGACGGCCGGGGCCTCCACGACCGGCTCGCCCGCGCCGTACAGGTGCGGACGGAGTGAGACGGGACGGGAGGGGTGGCCGCACCGGTGCGGCCACCCCTCCCGTCCCGTCCCGCCGTGCCGTCCCCGGTCAGCGGGGCCTTCCGCCGCGCGGCATCCGCATGCCCTTCGGCATGGGGCCCTTCGGCAGGGGCATGTTGCTCATCAGGTCGCCCAGGGCCCGCAGCCGGTCGTTCGCCACCGTCACCTGGGCCGCGGTCAGCACACGCGGCAGCTTCAGCATCGTCGTGCGGACCTTCTTCAACGGCACCTGGCCCTCGCCGTCACCGACGATGATGTCGTGCACCGGCACATCCGCCAGGATGCGGGCCATCCGCTTCTTCTCGGCCGCGAGCAGGCTCCTGAGCCGGTTGGGGTTGCCCTCGGCGACCAGGACGATGCCGGGGCGCCCGACCGCGCGGTGGATCACGTCCTGGTTGCGGTTCATCGCCACCGCCGGCGTGGTCGTCCAGCCGCGGCCCACGTTCTGCAGGACGGCCGCGGCCGCGCCCGGCTGGCCCTCCATCTGCCCGAAGGCCGCCCGCTCGGCCCGTCGCCCGAAGACGATCGCCATCGCGAGGAAGGCCAGTACGAAGCCCAGGACGCCCAGGTAGACCGGGTGCCCGATCAGGAAGCCGAGCGCGAGGAGGGCGCCGAACACGACGATCCCCACGGCGGCGATGACGAGCCCGACCTTCGGATCGCTCCGGCGGGTCATCTTGTACGTCAGAGCGATCTGCTTCAGTCGCCCGGGGTTCGCAGCGGCGTCACCGCTGTCGGAATTCGACTTCCTGGCCATGCTCAGAAGTTTACGTCTCCCACGGCGCCCGGCTCGCCGCGGCCTCCAGTACGTGCTGCGCCTCGACCCGGGCGCGGGCCCTGCGGCGGTCCTCCAGCACGGAGGTCCAGGCGTTGCGGCGGGCCGTCCGCTGGCCGCCGGGCAGCAGCAGCGCCTCCACGGCGCGCAGGGCCTCGGCGACGGACGGGAGGGCGTGGGCGCGTACCTGCCGGCTCGGGGCGTGCATGTCGGTGTCCCCCTGGAGCGGGTGAGCGGATCGGGACGGGCGGGGCCGGCGCACCGGGCCCGCGGGGGCGGCGCGTACGGCGCGCACGGCCATCGTCACCCACCGGTGTTACCAGCGCACGTCCGGCCGGTCAAACGACGGCGGCGGCCCGGCGCCGGCCGTACGCCGCCCGGCCGGCGCCCACCTGCGCGGGAGCGCACGGGCCGGGCACCGGGTCGTGCCGGACGTCACACTGCCGGAGCGGTCCCCACCGAGGCGCCGCGGGCCTCCATCGCCTGCTGGAACAGCCGGCCCGCGCGGTACGAGGAACGGACCAGCGGGCCCGACATGACGCCGGAGAAGCCGATCTCCTCGGCCTCCTCCTTCAGCTCCACGAACTCCTGCGGCTTCACCCAGCGCTCCACCGGGTGGTGGCGCACGGAGGGGCGCAGGTACTGGGTGATGGTGATCAGCTCGCAGCCGGCCCCGTGCAGGTCCCGCAGGGCCTCGCCGACCTCCTCGCGGGTCTCGCCCATGCCGAGGATCAGGTTCGACTTGGTCACCAGGCCGGCCTCGCGGGCGCGGGTGATGACCTCCAGCGACCGCTCGTAGCGGAAGCCGGGGCGGATCCGCTTGAAGATCCGGGGCACCGTCTCGACGTTGTGCGCCAGCACCTCGGGGCGGGACGAGAAGACCTCGGCCAGCTGCTCCGGCACCGCGTTGAAGTCGGGGATGAGTAGCTCGACCTTGGTGTGGCCACCCTCGCGGTCCGCGGTCATCGCGTGGATCCGCCGCACCGTCTCCGCGTACAGCCAGGCGCCGCCGTCCTCCAGGTCGTCGCGGGCGACACCGGTGATCGTGGCGTAGTTCAGGTCCATCGCCACCACGGACTCGCCGACGCGGCGCGGCTCGTCGCGGTCGAGGGCCTGCGGCTTGCCGGTGTCGATCTGGCAGAAGTCGCAGCGCCGCGTGCACTGGTCGCCGCCGATGAGGAACGTCGCCTCGCGGTCCTCCCAGCACTCGAAGATGTTGGGGCAGCCCGCCTCCTGGCAGACCGTGTGCAGCCCCTCGCTCTTGACCAGCTTCTGCAGCTGGTTGTACTCGGGACCCATCTTCGCCCGGGTCTTGATCCACTCGGGCTTGCGCTCGATGGGGGTCTGACTGTTCCGGACCTCCAGGCGCAGCATCCTGCGTCCGTCGGGGGTGACTGCGGACACGGCTGGCTCCTACGGCTTCGATTCTTCGGCGAACACCAGGGTACGCCCGGCGAAAACGCGGCCCCGCATCCGGCCGGGGGCCGGCCGGGGGCACGTCCCCCGGGGCCGGGGCGGTCAGGCGGCCGGCGCCCCCTCCGGCGCCCCCGCGGGGTCCGGCGTCCGGTCGACCACGCGCGGTGCGGGCTCGGCGCCGCCCAGCACCTCCCGCAGGTGGTGCTCCGCCACCGGCAGGACCTCGGCGATCGTCACCTCCCGGCCCAGCTCGTTCGCCAGCGAGGTCACGCCCGCGTCGCGGATGCCGCACGGGACGATCCGGTCGAACCAGGTGTTGTCCGGGTTCACGTTGAGCGCGAAGCCGTGCATCGTCACGCCCTTGGCGACGCGGATCCCGATCGCCGCCAGCTTGCGGTCCTCGCGGCGCTGCCCCGCGTTGGACGGGGCGTAGTCGGGGCCGCTGAGGCGCGGGTCGAACTCCTCGTCGCCCAGCCGGGGGTCGAGGTCCAGCGACAGCCCGCCGGACGCGGACCGCTCCTCGACCGGGTCGCCCAGCACCCACACGCCGCTGCGGCCCTCGACGCGGGTCGTCTCCAGGCCGAACTCCGCCGCCGTGCGGATCAGCGCCTCCTCCAGGCGCCGCACGTGCGCGACGACGTCCACCGGGCGGGGGAGCTTCAGGATCGGGTACCCCACCAGCTGGCCGGGGCCGTGCCAGGTGATCTTCCCGCCGCGGTCCACGTCGACGACGGGGGTGCCGTCCAGCGGGCGCTCGCCGTCCTCGGTGCGCCGCCCCGCGGTGTACACGGGGGGGTGCTCCAGCATCAGGCAGGTGTCCGGCACCTCGTCCGCGAAGCGGGCGGCGTGGACCTCGCGCTGCCTCTCCCACGCGTCCAGGTAGTCCACGGCGTCCTCGCCGAACCCCAGGTGGACGAATCGCAGCTCGCTCACGGCACCGCCTCCCTAGAAATGCGCGTCCCGCGCCCCCGCCACTGTACGGCGGCCGCCGCCGGGCGGGACGGGCGGGTTCGGGGCGGCACGGCGTCCCGGAAGCGGTCCGCACGCGTCGGTACGCGTCAGTACCCGTCGGTACGCGTCAGTACCGAATTCGATTCTCACACGATCGGATGAATCCGGGGCGAAGGCGACGGTCGCGGCGGCGGCGGCGGTTAAGTTCGCGCCGTCCCAAGGGGGCCGACCCCGGCCCGGAAGGCAGGAGACCGCACAGCCGATGACGGACCGACCTCCGCAGCGCACCCCCAACCGTCAGCTCGCCGCACTGATCGCGGAGGCGGGGTTCTCCAACGCGGGCCTCGCCAGACGGGTGGACCAACTCGGCCTCGAGCACGGGCTCGACCTCCGCTACGACAAGACCTCCGTCACCCGGTGGCTGCGCGGCCAACAGCCGCGCGGCACCACCCCCGCGCTGATCGCCGAGGTGTTCACCCGCCGCCTCGGCCGGCGCCTGTCCGCCCAGGACCTGGGCCTGGACTCCTGCGCGCCCGTCTACGCGGGCCTGGAGTTCGCCGCGACACCCGAGGAGGCCGTCGACATCGTCAGCGGGCTGTGGCGCAAGGACTCCGGCAGCCACGCCGAACTGCGGAAGATCGCCTTCACCCCGGCGGGGCTGGTCGTCCCCAGCCGCGACTGGCTGATCGGCCGCGCCGACGAGCACGTCGGCCGCGGGGAGCCCCCGCACGGCGCACCGGGCCCGGCCGGCGCGCCCCCGCCGGGCG
>JAAXOU010000204.1 GCA_012396115.1 Streptomyces somaliensis DSM 40738
GGGCGCCTGCGGGGCCGGGGCGGCCGGGGCTGCGGGCGCCTGCGGGGCCGGGGCCGGCTGCGTCACGGCGCCCGCGGGGGCCTGGCCTGCGGGCTTGTCCGCCGAGCCGGAGGCACCCGGCTTGTAGTCGGCGAAGAAGTCCCACCAGGCGCGGTCGACCGAATTCGGGTCCTGGAGGTACTGCTGGTAGATCTCGTCGACGAGCCACTCGTTGGCACCGAAGGCGGCCGCGGGGCTCTGCCCCCGGCCGTCCTGGTCGGTCGAGACGCTTGAGTTACTGGGGGACTGAGACGACACGGCGGCAACCGCCCTCTTCCGCTTCACAAGGTGATGGACAGCGGAAATAAAGGCTACGCCTCTGTGGGCGGAAGGCGCAGGCGGGGCGTGTCATCGTCGCGTACATCACATCGAACGGCGGGTTTCGGCGGGAGAAGTGCCGGGAAACATGCGTAGTTCGGCGGCGAGCGGGTACTAGTCGGCTGAGCTGCGGCTTCCGCTCCCCGCACCTCTGATCGGTTCCGAACCGGCCCCGGAGGGGCGTGCGCGCCCGTACGCACACGCACGCGGGCCCGGAGCGCCTCCGGTTCGAACCCTATGTCAACTCCGCTGCTGCGGGATCCCCGGAAGGGTGACGAGGATGCGGCAGCCGCTCTCGGATTCGGCCACGCCTATGCGGCCGCCGTGGAGGTCCACGGCCCAGCGGGCGATGGCCAGGCCCAGTCCCGTGCCGCCGTCGCTGCCCGGCCCGTGCGGAGCGGGGACGCTGCCCCGGTTGAACCGCTCGAAGACCTTGTGCCGTTCCGACTCGGGGATGCCGGGGCCCTCGTCCAGGACCTCCAGCCGCAGCGACTCCGGGAACGGCCCGCGCCGGGCCCGGACCGTGACCCGGCCGTGCGGGGGCGAGTGCTTCACGGCGTTGTCCAGGAGGTTCGCCACCACCTGGTGGAGCCGCTCCACGTCGGCGTGCGCGGTCAGCTCGGGCGGGGAGACGTCCAGGTGCAGGTGCACGTCCGTACGGGTGTGGGGGACCGCTCCGGAGCCCACGGCGCGCTGGGAGGCGGCCAGGCCGGCCTCCTTCAGGACGCCCGACAGGTACGGCCACACCTCGAACCGGCGCGACCGGAGCGGTACGACGCCGTTGTCCAGCCGCGACAGGTCGAGCAGCGTCTCCACCAGGCGGCCCAGCCGCTCGGTCTGCGCCAGCGCCGTGCGCATGGTCTCCGGGTCGGCGGCCGAGACTCCGTCCACGACGTTCTCCAGGACGGCCCGGAGCGCGGCGATCGGGGTGCGCAGCTCGTGGGAGACGTTGGCGACCAGCTCCTTGCGGTGCCGGTCGACGGCCTCCAGGTCGTCCGCCATGCGGTTGATCGTGGAGGCGAGGTCGCCGAGCTCGTCGCGGCGGTCGGCGCCGCGGACGCGGCGGGTGTAGTCGCCGTGCGAGATGCCCTTCGCGACCTTGTTCATTTCGTCGAGCGGGGCGGTGAGGCCGTGCGCGACGAACTGGGTGAGCAGCAGGGTCGCGATCACCGAGAAGACCGTGATGAACCGGAGCTCGGTCTCGGTGCGCAGGGCGACCACGAGCAGCCCGGTCGTGATGAAGACGGAGACGACGACGAGGGAGCAGAGCTTCGTCTTGATCGAGATGGTGAGGGACCGGGACCGGCCGCGCGGGCGGCGGTCCGCCCCGTCCTCCGGGGCCCGCCGGCCGCGGTCCGGGCCGGCGGCGCGGCCCGCCGGCCGGTCCTCGTCCGCGGCCCGGGCGCCGGGCTGCCCGGGGCTCACGGCGCCGGGGTCTCCAGCGCGTACCCCACGCCGTGCACGGTGCGGATCCGCTCGGCGCCGATCTTCCGGCGCAGCGCCTTGATGTGGCTGTCCACCGTCCGCGTGCCCGAGGCGTCGGCCCAGTCCCACACCTCGGCGAGCAGCTGCTCCCGGGAGAGCACCGCGCGCGGGGTGTTGGCCAGGCAGACCAGCAGGTCGAACTCGGTCGGCGTCAGGTGCACGTCGTCGCTCCGGACGCGGACGCGGCGCTGGGCGTGGTCGATCTCCAGCTCGCCGAGGCGCAGGATGCCGCTGCGGGGGGTGACCGCCGCCAGCGCGGCCCGCTCGACGCGGCGCAGCAGCACGTGGACCCGGGCCACCAGCTCGCGCATCGAGAACGGCTTCGTCATGTAGTCGTCGGCGCCGACGCCGAGTCCGACGAGCATGTCCGTCTCGTCGTCCCGCGCGGTGAGCATCAGCACGGGCACCGGCCGCTGCGCCTGGACGCGGCGGCAGACCTCCAGCCCGTCGAAGCCCGGCAGCATGATGTCCAGGATCATCAGGTCGGGCTGCCACGCCTCCGCCGCGTCGACGGCGGCCGGTCCGTCCGAGGCGGTCTGCACGAGGAACCCCTCGGCCCGCAGCCGCGCCGAGAGCGCGTCCACGATGGTCGTGTCGTCCTCGACGACCAGGACCCGGCGCTGGGTACCCGGCGTGACCGCGTTGCCGGTGTGGCTGGTGTGTGCGTGCTCCATGCCCCGCCCCTGTCGCGTCCTGCGCGAGCTGTAGATCCGTGCGCTTCCGTCAACAACATAAAGGCAGCGGCCGCATTGCGGCTATGCGGGTCGAACCCCTAGGTGGACCACGTCCGGTACACCCCGGGCAACGGGTACCTCTTCCGTCCGTACCCTGCCGAAACCGGCATTCCGTAAGGACTCCTCGAAACCGGCGGACGGCCGGGCGGACCAGACGGCCAGCACGCCGCCGGGGCCGAGGCGGCGCGCGCAGGCCGCCAGGCCGGACGGCGAGTACAGCCCGCCGTTGTCCTCGGTGACCGTCCACTGCGGCCCGTTGTCGATGTCGAGGCAGAGCGCGTCGTAGGTGTCGGTCCCCTCCGGGTCGCGCAGGTGCGCGACGAGGTCGGCGTGGACCAGGAGCGTGCGCGGGTCGGCGAGGGCGCGGGCGGAGAAGGGGGCGAGGGGGCCCTCGCGGTGCCAGTCGATGACGGCCCGCTCGCGTTCGACCACGGTGATGCGGCCCCAGGCGGGGTCGGCGGCGGCGTGGGCGAGGGAGAAGCCGACGCCCAGCCCGCCGATCAGCACGGACGGGCGGGTGGAGCGGCCCCCGCCCAGGGCGCGGAGGGCGGCGTCGACGAGGAGCCGTTCGGAGCGGCCGTCGGAGGTGTCCATCAGGAAGGTGCCGTTGGCGATGATCTCGAAGTGTTCGCCGCGTCGTCGCAGCACGACCTCGCCGTACGGGCCTTCGCGTCGGTCGAGCGTCACGGGCATGCGCCCCAGCCTATGCGGAACGGGCGCGCGGGGGAGGGGCGTCCGCGGCCGGCGGTCAGCCGCCGGCGCCGTCCGCGGACGGGCCGCCGTCGCGCACCACCCCGGTCAGCGGGCCCTGGTACCGCCAGCCCAGCGACGTGTAGAGGGCGAAACCGTCGACGGTGGCGGCGAGGACGCCGGTGGTGGCCCCGGCCGCCGCGGCGGCGCTGTGGAGGAGGCGCATGACGGTGCTGCCGAGGCCGCGCCTGCGGTGCCCCTCGTACGTCTCGATCTGGTCGAACACGGCCGTGCGGCCCGTGGGCGCCACCTGGCCGCGCGCGGCGAGCGAACCGTCCCCGGCGAGGACGCGCACGAGGTGGACGCCCTCGTGGACCTCGATGTGCCGGGTGTACCCGGCGGGGGGTTCCGGCGCCGGGGCGGGGCGCAGGACGGTGTGCATCATGAAGCCCGGGTCGTCGGGGACGGTCCAGCCGGGGGTGATCCAGCCGGCGACCTCCTCGGGTTCGGCGAGGACCTTCAGCCAGGCGTACGGCCGGGTCACGGTCTCGCAGAGCCGGCGGACGGTTGGCCCGTCGGGCTCGGGCACCACGTGCCGGAGGACGTGGCGGCCCAGGCCCACGTCGATGCGGTAGCCCCAGGGCTCCTCGACCGGGGGCGGGGTGCCGCGGGAGACGGCCCAGCCCCGGACCCACGCCGCCGTAATGTCTGCGTTCTGCACGGGGCCATTACACAGGGGGAGGGCGGCACGATGCCAGGGAGCAACAGATGGTGCGGATGTGGTGACTCTCTGCTTCGGTGGCCCGGGGGGACGTGTGAAAGGAGAACCGATCATGACGAAACCCGCACCCGTCGCGCTGCGCCGCGCGGCCGTGTCCGCGGCGGCGGGCGCCCTGGGCCTGGGTCTGGCCGCCCCCCTCGCCCTGGCCGCCCCGGAGGCCCCGGCCCGCGGCGGCACGGCCGCCCGCTTCGGCGGCACCGTGGTCTACGACGCCGCCCCGGGCGTCGAGAACGACGTGGCCGTCGGCGTCTTCCTCGGGGAGCTGGCGGTGCAGGACGAGACCGGGGCCGCGGCGGGCCCCGGCTGCGTCCGGCGCAACGACGTCCTCGTCACCTGCGGTCCCGCCGCCGGGGTCACCCGGATCACCCTCCGGACGGGGGACCTCGACGACCGGGTCCACGTCGCGGTGCCCCTCGACGCGGTGGTCGACCCCGGAGCCGGTGCCGACCAGGTCACCACGCACGGCGGCGGCGACCGGATCACCCTCGGCGACGGCGAGTCCGGCGACCGCGTCGCCTCCTGCGGCGCCGGCGCCGACGCCGTCGCGGCGGACCCGGGCGACACGGTGCCGGCGAGCTGCGAGAACCGGCTCAGTCCAGCCACATGAGCACGGCGTCCCCGTCACGGGCCGCGGCGCCGAAGAACGGGACCAGCGCCTCGTAGTAGGCCGTCACGTACTCCAGCGGCTCCCCCCGCTCCCAGACCACCACCGGGTACACCTCCGCCCGCGCCAGGTCCTCGGGACCGACCCCCGCGACGAGCCGCTCGACGGGGGTCCCCCGCAGCGCCTCGGCGGCGGCCCCGACCCGCTCGGGAGTGAGGTAGCGCGGCGGGGTGTACCCCCAGTCCTCGGCGCCGGGTATCGCGCCCTCCCCGAAGACGACGTCGACGGGGAAGCCGATCCGCGACAGCAGGAAGTCCAGCGCGTGCCACGCCTTGTCGGTGTCGAGGCACCGCCCCGGGGCCCCGCCGCCCCCGACGCGCAACTCGGCCTCGACCAGTTCGCCGACCCGCTCCTGCGCCCACCGCGGATCCCCCAGTGCCCGCGCGAACTCGTCGGCGGTCAGCCTCACGTACTCCCCGATCATGCTCATGAGTGGATCGTAGGAGCCGTCACTGACAACGGCCGTCCGCGGAACCGGTGTTGCCGGTTCCGCGAACGGCGGCCGGGCCGCGCCGCTCCGGCCGTGCGGCGCGGCCCGGCCCTCCCGGCGCCGCCCCGGGAGGGGAGGGCGGATGATCGCTCAGGGCGAACAAGGGGACGGGAACGATGTCGGACCCCCGGGCATTGAGTCGGTGTAGCTCAACTTGACTGCCGAAGGGGAGATCATGGCTTCGACGTCCGATCCGCTCACCCTGCCCGTGCTGCCGCTCGACGGCGAGGTCGTGCTACCGGGGATGGTGGTGCCGCTGGACCTGTCCGACAACGAGGTGCGCGCCGCCGTCGAGGCCGCCCAGGCGGCCGCGCGGGACGGGAACGGCAAGCCGCGGGTGCTGCTGGTCCCCAGGGTGGACGGCACGTACGCGGGAACCGGCGTCCTCGGGACGGTCGAGCAGGTGGGGCGGCTCTCCGGCGGCGACCCCGGGGCGCTCGTCCGGGGCCGGGCGCGCGTGCGGATCGGAGCCGGGACCACCGGGCCGGGCGCCGCCCTGTGGGTGGAGGGCGCCCTCGTCGAGGAGACCGTGCCCGACCCGCTGCCCGGTGCCGTCGCCGAGTTGGTCAAGGAGTACAAGGCCCTCGCCACCAGCTGGCTGCGCAGGCGCGGCGCCTGGCAGGTCGTCGACCGGGTCCAGCAGATCGACGGCGTCTCCGCCCTGGCGGACAACGCCGGGTACTCCCCCTTCCTCACCACCGCCCAGAAGATCGCCCTGCTGGAGACGGCCGAGCCCGTCGCCCGGCTGAGGCTCGCCACCGAGCAGCTGCGCGACCACCTGGCCGAGCAGGACGTGGCGGAGTCCATCGCCAAGGACGTGCAGGAGGGCGTCGACAGGCAGCAGCGCGAGTTCCTGCTGCGCCGCCAGCTCGAAGCCGTGCGCAAGGAGCTCCGCGAGCTGAACGGCGAGGAGGCCGACGGCGGCACGGACGACTACCGGGCCCGCGTCGAGGCCGCCGACCTGCCCGGAAAGGTCCGCGAGGCCGCCCTCAAGGAGGTCGACAAGCTGGAGCGCGCCAGCGACCAGTCCCCCGAGGGCTCCTGGATCCGCACCTGGCTGGACACGGTCCTGGAGATGCCGTGGAACGAGCGGACCGAGGACCACTACGACGTCCGCGGCGCCAGGGAGGTCCTCGACGCCGAGCACGCCGGACTGGAGGACGTGAAGGAGCGCATCACCGAGTACCTCGCCGTCCGCAAGCGCCGTGTCGCCCGGGGCCTCGGCGTCGTCGGCGGTCGCCGCGGCGGCGCCGTGCTCGCGCTGGTGGGGCCGCCCGGCGTGGGCAAGACGAGCCTCGGCGAGTCCGTCGCCCGCGCCATGGGCCGCAGGTTCGTGCGCGTCGCGCTCGGCGGCGTACGGGACGAGGCGGAGATCCGCGGCCACCGGCGGACGTACGTCGGCGCCCTGCCCGGCCGGATCGTCCGCGCCGTGAAGGAGGCCGGCTCCATGAACCCGGTCGTCCTCCTCGACGAGATCGACAAGGTGGGCTCCGACTTCCGCGGCGACCCGGCCGCGGCCCTGCTGGAGGTCCTCGACCCGGCGCAGAACCACACGTTCCGCGACCACTACCTCGAAGTCGAACTCGACCTGAGCGACGTCGTCTTCCTCGCCACGGCGAACGTGGTGGAGGCCGTCCCCGAGCCGCTCCTGGACCGCATGGAGGTGGTCCGGCTCGACGGCTACACCGAGGACGAGAAGATCGTCATCGCGCGCGACCACCTGCTGCCGCGCCAGCTGGAGCGGGCCGGGCTCGACCGGGACGAGGTGGTGGTCGAGGAGGCCGCGCTGCGCAGGCTCGCCGGCGAGTACACCCGCGAGGCGGGCGTGCGGAACCTGGAGCGGTCCGTCGCCCGGCTCCTGCGGAAGATCGCCGCCCAGGCCGAACTTGGCGACCGGGAACTGCCGTTCACCGTCCGCGCGGACGGCCTGGAGAGCCTCCTCGGGCGCCCGCACCACGTGCCCGAGTCCGCCCAGGAGCCGGCCGAGCGCCGCACGTCCGTCCCCGGCGTCGCGACCGGCCTGGCCGTCACCGGCGCGGGCGGCGACGTGCTGTTCGTCGAGGCGTCCCTCGCCGACGCGGAGACCGGCGCCGCGGGGCTCACCCTCACCGGGCAGCTCGGCGACGTGATGAAGGAGTCCGCGCGGATCGCGCTCTCCTTCCTCCGCTCGCACGGCGCGGAGCTGGAACTGCCCGTCACCGGCCTCAAGGACCGGGGCGTCCACGTCCACTTCCCCGCGGGGGCCGTGCCGAAGGACGGACCGAGCGCCGGCGTCACCATGACGACCGCGCTCGCCTCCCTGCTCAGCGGCCGGCCGGTGCGGACGGACGTGGCCATGACCGGCGAGGTGTCGCTGACCGGGCGGGTGCTGCCGGTCGGCGGCGTCAAGCAGAAGCTGCTCGCCGCCCACCGGGCCGGGATCACCACGGTCGTGATCCCCAAGCGGAACGAGCCCGACCTCGACGACGTGCCCGCCGAGGTCCTCGACGGGCTGGAGGTCCACACGGTGACGGACGTCCGGCAGGTCCTGGACATCGCCCTGACGCCCGCGGCCGCCGGCGCCGGGGCGGGCCGGGACCGCGACGCGGCGGCGCCCGCGGCCG
>JAAXOU010000205.1 GCA_012396115.1 Streptomyces somaliensis DSM 40738
TCCTTGTCCGCCGTCGGCGGTGGGGAGTGGGCGAGGAGGGTTCCGCCGAGGAAGGCGACCGCGGGCCAGCCCGCGACGAGGATGCGCAGCCAGGCGGGGACCTGGTCCATGTCGAGCAGGCCGGCGGAGGGCCGCGCCGGGGAGGCGGAGGTCCGGCTGCTGCTGCTCGACGCGGTGCTGGGCCAGCACGACGCGGCGTGGCTGTGCGCGTTCGGCCCGCGGGAGGGCACGCCGCTCGACGGGCTCGCCGCGGTGGCCCGGTCGGCGGGCTGGTGGTGGCCGTACGAGCGGCTGGCCGTGGTGAGCGAGCGCCCCGTCGAGCTGCACCGGGACGAGGCGGGGCGGCTGGACCGCGCCGACGGCCCGGCGCTCGCCTACCCGGACGGCTTCGCGCTGCACGCCTGGCGCGGCACACCCGTCCCGGCGGACTTCCTGGCGGAGCTTCGGTCCCTGACGCCCGACCGGATCCGGGGCGAGGAGAACGCGGAACTGCGCCGGGTGATGTTGGAGTCCTACGGCTACGACCGCTACCTGCGCGAGTCGGGCGCCGAGCCGGTGGACCGGGACGGGGCGGGCGTCCTGTGGCGGATACCCCTGCCGGACGACGAGGACGTCGTCATGGTGGAGGTCGTCAACTCCACGCCGGAGCCGGACGGCACGAGCCGTACGTACTGGCTGCGGGTGCCTCCGGACACGCGGACCGCGCGGCAGGGCGTGGCGTGGACGTTCGGACTGGAGCCCGAGGCGTACGCACCCCTGCGGGAGACCTGACGGGCGGGGGTCAGACGTATTCGAGGCCGCCGGTGCGGGTGCGCTTCAGTTCGAAGAACCCGTCGTGCCCGGCGAGGGTGCGGAAGGCGTCGAAGACGCGGACGGCCTCCTCGCCGCGCGGGACCGCGTTGAGGACGGGGCCGAACCAGACGGCACCGTCGACGTGGAGGGTCGGCGTGCCGACGTAGCCGTCGGCGGCCGGGTCCTTGCCCGCGTCGTGGCTGCGGCGCACCGCCTCGTCGTACGCGGGGTCCTGCGCGGCGTCCGCGAGGTCGGCGGGGAGGCCGAGTTCGGCGAGGGCCTCGGCGACGACGGCGTCGAAGTCGTCGTTCCCGTCGCGGTGGATGCGGGTCCCCAGGGCCGTGTAGAGGTCGCGGAGCACGTCTTCGCCGTGGTGCCGCGCGACGGCCGCCGCGACGCGGACGGGGCCCACGGAGCGGTTGACGAGGTCCCGGTACCAGTCGGGCAGCTCGTTGCCCGCGTTGTGGAGGTGGAGGCTCATCACGTGGAAGCGCACCCGGATGTCGCGGTGGCGTTCGACCTCCAGGATCCAGCGGGAGGTGATCCAGGCGAAGGGACACGCGGGGTCGAACCAGAAATCGACGGTGACGGGGGGCTGTTCGGTGCTCATACCGGTGACGCTAGCGGGTGGCGGGCCCGCGGGGGCGGGCCAATCGGGGCGCGGTCCCCTGGGCCATTTCGGCGGCCCCGCGGACGGTGTTCCGCACGCGGGTGGTGACGAGGACACCCCTGGTGCCCACCTCGCCCGCCCGCCGGGGCCGCCACCCGGGGAGGGGAACCCGTACGGGCGGGCCGACCCCTGGCACGGCTTCCCCTGCGAGCAGGCGTGCCGTACCGCGCTGGTCACGGGGGGAAGTGACCGCGGCGGTCAGCCGCGTCCCCCCACCGCCCGCGTGATCGGCGCCGGGTGACTCCCCGCTCGCACGGTCACACCACCCGCCGGGGCGCCGACCGCCGGCATGCCGCCGACCGGTCACGCGCCGTCCTCCGGGACCAGCCGGCCCGCGAGGTGGTCGAGCGCGACGTGGGCGTGGAGGCGGACGCCGGTGACGAGGGTGTCGTCGTCGGCGTAGAAGCGGGGGTTGTGGTTGGCGACCAGGCCGCGCCCGCCGGGAACGGGGGTGAACGCGCCGGAGGAGCCGAGTTCGGTGTCCTGGACGCCCAGCGCGACGTACAGGCCGCCGTAGCGGTTGACGAGCTCTGAGACGTCGTCGTAGCCGAGGGTGGGGAAGGTCTCGACGACGCGGTCGTCACCGACGACGCGGCGCAGGCTGGGCAGGGCGGCCCGGACCCACTCGGCCCGGTTGTGGACGGCGGGGACGTCCTGGAGGTAGTCGACGGTGGCGGTGCAGCCGTACGCCCGGGCGGTGTGCTCGGCCAGTGTGGTCAGCCGGTCCTGGACGTCGCCCATGCTGCTCTCCACCGTGCAGCGGATGGTGCCCCACAGCGTGACGGTCTCGCCGATGACGTTGAAGCGGCCGACGTCTTCGACGTGGCCGATGGTGACGGTGACGGGGGTGAAGGCGGACAGCTTGCGGTAGAGCTGGCCGATGCCGGTGAGGACGGCACCGGCGGCGGGCATGGGGTCGGTGCCCCGCCAGGGGGTGGAGCCGTGGACCTGCTCACCGGTGATGACGATCTTGACGAGGCAGGAGGCGCCGTACTGGTTGCCGATCCGGTAGGCGACGTGGCCCTTCGGGTACGGCGTGACGTGCATGCCGAACACCATGGTGGGAGCGGGGTCGGTGAAGGCGCCCTGGTCGACCATCTCGCGGGCACCACCCTTCTCGGTGACGGGCGGACCCTCCTCGGCGGGCTGGAAGACGAACAGCACGGTGCCCGGGATCCGTTCGCGTACGCCCGCCAGCACGGTGGCGGCCCCCATGAGCATGGCGGTGTGGCAGTCGTGACCGCACGCGTGGGAGACGGGGAACGGCCCGCCGGGGTACTCCTCGTCCACGGTCGTGGAGGCGAAGTCGGCACCGCACAGGTCCTCGACCGGAAGGGCGTCGATGTCGGCGCGCAGCGCGATGATGCGGTCACCGGACCCGCCGCCGCGCAGGACGCCGACGACACCGTGCCCGGCGATGCCGGTGCGGACCTCGTCGAGGTCCAGGGAGCGGAGGTGGTCGGTGATGTACCGGGAGGTGTTCGCCTCCCGGTTGGACAGCTCCGGATGCTGGTGGAGATGGTGGCGCCAGGCCACCACCCGGTCGGCCACGTCGGCCGCCCGCCGGTCCAGCTCACCGTGGATCGCCTCGTCGCCCATGCCCCGCACTCCACTTCCGATACATACCGTTGGTGTCGTTTCTCACCGTAGGAGCGTCCGGACCGCCGCGCCCGTTCAGGCAGGCGTGGCCGCGAGCGGACGGCCCCGGAGCGGGGGAATCCACCCGTTCACCCCAGTACGCGTTCCGGTTGCCCCGGTCGCACCGCACCGCGGCCGGCCGGGCCGGCCCGGCCGGCCGCGGTGGGTCCGGGGCCGTCCCGGCGGTGGAACCGCCCGGGGTCCGCCACCGACCGGACAGGACCCTCGGGTTTCCGGCTCACGACACCGCGCGGACCGTGGTCACGAGACGGGGCGGGGCGAGACGGGACGGGACGGGGGAAACGGCACGGTCCGGGTCGGCGCGGGCCGGTTGGGAGATCGCGCGGACCGGATCGGACCGGGTCGGACCGGTTCGGATCGGATCGGGAGCCGGGGAGCCGGTGCGAGCCGGACCGCGGCGCGGTGCCGGGAGCGGGAGGGGCGTGCCCGGCGCGGGTGCGAGACTGGCCGCCGGCCGATCGGTGCGGGCGGTGGGCTCGCGACGGGTGGAGGACGGGGCGGCGGCATGGACGAGGCGAGGGCGCGGGAGATCCTGGACGCGGCCGGGTACGCGGCGGGTGGCGCGGGCCCGACGCTGCTGGCGCTGGGCGAGAACGCGGTGTTCGCCGCCGGGGACCTGGTGGTGAAGGTGGGCCGGGACGCCGGGCTGCTGGACCGGGCGCGGCGCGAGGTGGCGGTCGCCGACTGGCTGGCCGCGGCGGGGGTCCCGGCCGTGCGGGCGGCGGAGCCCGGGGCGCGGCTGGTCGAGGGGCATCCGGTGACCGTGTGGCGGCGGCTGCCCGGAGCCGTGCGGCCGGCCGAACCCCGTGACCTGGCGCCGCTGCTGCGCCGGGTGCACGAGCTGCCCCCGCCGCCGTTCCCGCTGCCCGGCCGGGACCTGCTGGGCGGGGTGGAGCGGTGGCTGCGGCTCGCCGGGGACGCCGTCGACCCGGCGGACGCCGCGTTCCTGCGGGAGCGGCGGGACGGGTTCGCCGAGGCCGCCGCGGCGCTCGTCCCGCGCCTGGAGCCGGGGCCGATCCACGGTGACGCGTTGCCGCGCAACGTCCACGTGGGCCCCGACGGCCCGGTCCTGCTCGACCTGGAGACGTTCTCGCTGGACCTGCGCGAGCACGACCTGGTGGTGCTGGTCCTGTCGCGGGACCGCTACGGCACGGACCCGGCGGCGTACGACGCGTTCACGGCCGCGTACGGCTGGGACGTGCGGGAGTGGGAGGGCTGCGACGTGCTGCGCGGGGCGCGCGAGACGGCGAGCTGCGCCTGGGTCGCCCAGCACGCGCCGGCCGATCCGAGGGCGCTGGCCGAGTTCCGCCGCCGCGTGGCGTCGCTGCGGGACGGCGACCCGGAGGTCCGCTGGTACCCGTTCTGACGGCCTGTCATGATGGCCGCGTCAGGACCCGTGCGGTCCCACCGGACATCGGAGGCTTGCGGATGCGCGTCGAACTCGCCGAGGTGGCCCTGGAGGTCCAGGACAGTGGTGGCCTCGGTCCGGCGGTACTGCTGGTGCACGGCTTCCCGGACACGCACGACTGCTGGCGCCACCAGGTGCCCGCGCTGAACGCGGCCGGTTACCGGACGATCGTCCCGGACCTGCGCGGCTTCGGCGGCTCCGACCGGCCGGCGGACACCGCGGCGTACGCGCCGGAGCGTTCCGCGGCGGACCTGCTGGAGCTGCTCGACCGGCTGGGCGCCGGCCGGGTCCACCTCGTCGGCCACGACTGGGGGTCCGGCATCGCACAGGGGGTGGCCATGGCCGCGCCGGACCGGGTGGCGAGCCTGTCGCTGCTGTCCGTGGGGCACTGGGGCGCGTTCGTCGACGCGGGCTGGGAGCAGCGCTGCCTCTCCTGGTACATGTTGCTGTTCCAGCACGAGGGCGTCGCCGAGGAGTGGCTGCTGCGCGACGGTGCCGCGCACGCCCGGGAGTTCCTCGCCGAGCACCCGGACGCCGCCGAGGCCGTGGAGCGACTGTCGGAGCCGGGCGCGCTCACCGCGGCGCTCGGCGTCTACCGGGCGGGGCTGCCGCCGCGGGCGATGTTCGGCCCCGAGGTGCGGCCGCCGTCGCTGCCGGGACCCGTACTGGGCATGTGGAGCACCGGCGACCGGTTCCTCACCGAGCGGGCGATGACCGGTACGGAGAAGTACGTGGCGGGCTCCTGGCGGTACGAGCGGGTCGAGGGTGCGGGCCACTGGCTGCAGCTGGAGGCGCCCGAGCGGGTGAACACGTCCCTGCTGGGCTTCCTGGCCGCCCACCCCTGAGCGGGGACCCGGCTCAGCGGGCGGCCACCGCGTCCGGCTGCCGGAGCGGCCACCGGGGGTCCACGACGGCGTCCGCGTTGCCCTTGCGCCGCAGGAAGTCCTGGAAGTCGGCCGCCCACTCGGCGTACCACTCCACCTGGCGGGCGTGCAGCTCGCGCGGCGCCAGGCGGGCCACCAGCGCGTGCCGCTCGGCTATCGCGCAGGCCAGGAGCACGGCGGCCAGCGCGTCGGCGGCCGCCTCGTGCGCACCGTCGAGCACCACGCCGTACTCGGCGCAGACCGCCTCCAGGTTCCGCTTGCCGCGCCGGTAGCGGTCGACGGCCCGGTCGATGGTGTAGGGGTCGACGACGGGCCCGACCGGCTCGCCGCCCAGCCGCTCGCCGAGCGAGGGCAGCCCGTGCCGCCGCAGCTCGGCGGCGAGCAGGGTCAGGTCGAACGCGGCGTTGTACGCCACGACGGGCACGCCCCGGGACCAGTACCCGGTGAGGGCGCCGGCGACCTCGTCGGCGACCTCGCGGGCCGGGCGGCCCTCGGCGGCGGCGCGCTCGCTGCTGATGCCGTGGACGGCGGAGGCCGACGCGGGGATGCGGACGCCCGGGTCGGCGAGCCACTCGCGGCGCGTCAGGGTGCGCCCGTCCCGCACCTCCACGACCGCGGCCGTGACGATCCTCGCCTCGAACGGCTCCGTCCCCGTCGTCTCCAGGTCGAAGCCGACGAGGGTCTCCCCGTGCCAGTGCATGTCGAACCTCCTTCGCGGCGCCGCGCGGGCCGCGGCGCCCTCCCCCCGTGGGCTCCCACCCTCGCACGCGGTACTGACAGCGGGTCCCCGGTACCCCGCACCGGGGCCTTCACGACACGGGGCGCGAATCCGCCCAGAACGATTCGAACTCCTCGCGGTACGTTTCGAACAGCCCGTGGTCGCCGTCGGGGGCGGAGGTGACGACGGACCGCCGCCCGCCCCGCAGGACCAGGACGGGGGCCTCCATCCCGCGGGCCCGCCGGAGGTAGGACTGGACAACGCCGACGCCGTCGGGGCCGTCGCCGTCCACCAGGTAGGCGGCGAAGCGGGGCGTCTCGTCGAAGACCTGGATCTCGAAGGCGCCCGGATCGCGCAGCCGGGAGCGCACGCGCCGCATGTGCAGGATGTTCATCTCCACCGAGCGGCTGAGCTCGCCCTTCTTGATGCCGAGTTCCCGCTCGCGCCGTTTGACGGCGCTGCTGGCGGGGTTGAGGAACAGCAGCCGCACCCGGCACCCGGACTCCGCGAGGCGGACGAGCCGGCGGCCGGAGAAGTTCTGGACGAGCAGGTTCAGGCCTATGCCCATGGCGTCGAGCCGCCGCGCGCCGCCGAACAGGTCCTCGGCGGGCAGCTGCCGCTGGAGCCGCACCCGGTCGGGGTGGACGGAGACCACGTCGGCGTACCGGTCGCCCACGAGCTCCTCGACGGCGTCGACCGGCAGGCGGTGCGCGGACGGCGCGCCGGCGCCGCCGCCGAGGATCTCCAGCAGCCGGGCCGAGGCGCGCTCCGACTGGTCGAGGACGGTGCGGGACAGGGCGCGGTTGCGGGAGACGACGTTGCGGGTGACCTCCAGCTCGTCGAACGCGAGCTCCAGCTCGCGGCGGTCGTCGAAGTACGGCTCGAAGCAGGGCCAGTGCTGGACCATCAGTTCGCGCAGCTGGGGCAGGGTGAGGAAGCTGAGGACGTTGTCGTCGGCGGGGTCGAGGAGGTAGCCCTTGCGGCGGGAGACCTCGCGGACGGCGACGGCCCGCTGCACCCACTCCTGGCCGGTGGGCCCGGCCGCCGCGACGACCCAGTCGTCGCCGTGGGTGGGTTCGTAGACGGGCCGCAGCACGGCGGCGACCACCGCGCGGAGGCGCTGCTCGACCAGATTCAGCCAGATGTAGGCCCGCCCGGCGCGCTGGGCGCGGGTGCGCACCTCACTCCAGTCCCGGGCGTCCCAGTCCAGTTCCGCACCGATCTCCATCGGCCGGGCGAGCGAGACCGCGCCGGGCGGGACATCTGCGGAGTCAGGGGAGTCCCCCTCGTGACCCGAGTCACCTGGGGGCAGCTCCAGCCCTCCCGAGCTCACCCGCGCACCGCCTTCTGGTTCCGAACGCACGTCTCCAACGATCAAGGAAGGGTACTCCGGGAGAGCGACCCGGTGCAGCCGGATGGGGAGGCTGGTCCTCCCGCGCCCCTCGGCCCCGCGTCGGTCGCGGGTCCGCCGCGGGGCGGGACGGGCCGGCCCGCCGACCACCCGCCCCCGCCGGAATCACCCCTGCGGGTGAGGAGCGGCCGGCCGTCACCGTCCGGTCCGGGAAACGCGGGGATGGCGGGGAGCCCGAGGGCCCGCGGGGAGCGCGGGGCCGTCCCGCCCGGTCCCGCGGC
>JAAXOU010000206.1 GCA_012396115.1 Streptomyces somaliensis DSM 40738
TTTCGGTGACCGCCTGCAGGGCGGCCGTCTCGGTCGGACAGCCACCGCGGACCTCGGTGAACATGCGCACCGCGCGACGGCGCAGCTCGAGCGGGTAACGGGAAGGTCGTGCCATGACTCAATCCTTTCACGGAATCGAGTCTCTACATGACACGGGGCGGTTCACACTTCCCGCCGGTCGAATACGAGGCCAACTACTACACCGAACTCACGAAGCCCCAGGTCACAGCCATAAGTTGAAATCTCTACAGATCCCGGGGCGGCTCAGCTTGACAGACCTGGGGCACTCAGGCTGAGTTCGGCTCGTCGCACGTGCTTGGGCGGTGGAATGGTGGTGCGGTGGTGGCCGGGGTGCCACCAGTAGTGGCGGCAAATGTATGTTTATTTCCAGTCGCGATGAATGCTCGCTTCACACCTTTCGCCGCTTACGGGGCGCTGACGAAATCCGAAACACGTGACTAAAGAGTGCAATTGGGCATCATGTGGAGGGTCTGGTTCCCGGCCGTGTATGAAGAAAGATCGGGGGCACGCCGTCGGATTCGCGGTCGTGGCGTGACAGCTTGTGTGCGCCCAGCGATCAGTGGAGTCGCTGGTTCCTGCATCCCGTGAGGGGATCCTTGTGAACTTGCGTGGCTTAGGCACGCCTTCATGGCGCGCCCGCAAGAAGACTGCTCGCCTGGCCGCACTGGCCTTGATCACTTCCGGTGACCTGGCTCTGTCCTCGTTCCCGGCCGCAGGCGCGGTCGCGCAGAAGAAGGCACCCGCCTTATCCGCTTGGGGTGAGAGCAGTCCCAGACCCGCCGCTCCGCAGATACCGGTGGGCATCAACAAGCCGGTACCCAGCGAACCTTCGACCACACCGTCGGCGGAGGAAGCCGCCTGGCGTGCGGCCCAGGAACAGCGTCCTGACGGGAGCGAGCCGCAGAAATCGGCACGCTCGACACCAGGGGTGCTGACGTTCGTACCCGAGGGACAAGGCGGGGTGCCCTGGCACCGCTACTCCGACACACGCCTGACCGACGCCCTGGTAGCACGGGTGAACCTGTCCAACGGCAACCTGATGCTGGCCGCCACCGACTTCGACATCACCGGAGTGGGCCAGAAGCTGAAGCTGACCCGCACTTACAACTCTTTCACCGGCCCGTACAGCCAAATGGACAACTGGTGGCAGGGATATGAGCGTCAGCTGGACGTGATGTTCACCGGGGTGGTGATCCACTATGACGCCACTGGCGCGACGGTGCGTTTCGCCAAGAACGCCGACGGTACGTTTACCACGCCGACCGGCTACAGCAAAGACCTGAAAAAGAACGCGGACGGCACCTACACGCTGACCGACCGCAAGTCCGGCTCGAAGGACACCTACAACGCCAGCGGCAATCTGACGAAGGTCACCGACAAGAACAACGGGACGATCACCGTCACCCGGCACGAGCAGGACGGCGAGCACACCGGTTTCAAGTTGACCGAGACCCGCTCGGGTCACTGGATCGACCTGGTCAGAAGCAACGAGACACACTGGCAAGCCACCGACAACGCCGACCGCACCGTCTCCTACGAGCTTTCCACGCCGGGCGCCGACGGCAAGGGTGGCGGAAACCTGGTCAAGTCCACCGACACCGACGGCAAAACCACCCTCTACGCCTACGACTCCTCGAACAGACTCGCAAAAATCACCACCCCGCGAGGCAACGAGACCCTGTTCAACTACGACTCCAAGAACCGCGTCGTCTCCGTGCAACGCCTGGACGGCGGCTCGGGCCCGACCTGGACCTACGCCTACAACACCGAATACCCCTGGCAGGCGGGCACCACGACCGCGACCGACCCGGACGGTGACCGCACCGTTCACACCCACAACGCCGACGGTGAGATCACCAAGGTCACCGACCCGCTGGGACACAACCGATCCACCACTTACCAGAACCACCTGGTACAGACCGCGACCGACGCGATGGGCACCGGCGCCGAAGGCACAGGCGGTAACGTCACCACCTACGGCTGGGACACGCGCAACAACCCCGTCTCGGCCAAACTACCCACCGGCGCCAACGCCACCACCCAGTACCAGACGATCGCTGGCGCCGACCTGCCCACCAGCATGACCAACGCCGACGGCCGCAAGGACACCTACGCCTACGACACCGCAGGCAACACGCTGTCGGTAACCACCAGCGGCACCACGGGCGGACAACTCACCTACACCTACAACGGGACCACCCCGACCTGCGGAGGGTTCCAAGGCCAGCGCTGCACGGCGAAAGACGCCAACGGCAAGACCACCTCCTTCACCTACGACACCAAGGGCAACCTGACCAAGGTCACCCCACCCGCACCGTTGGGCGCGACCACCTACGCCTACGACATCCTGGGTCGCACGGCCACCTCCACCGACGGGCGGGGAGTCAAGACGCTCTACACCTACGACGCCCGCGACCGGATCACCAAGACCGACACCTCCGGCTACGCCACCGTCACCTACACCTACGACGAGGACGGCAACCTCACCTCGCGCACGGACGGTACCGGCACCACCACCTGGACCTTCGACGGGTTGAACCGGGAACAATTCCGCAAGTTGCAGGACGACTCCCTCACCACCTTGGCCTACACGCCCGGAGGCGAGGTGGACTGGTACCAGGACCCGAACGGTAAGACCGACTACACCTGGGACGCGGCCGGCCGCCTGACCGAACTGCTCGACCCGGCGGGCAAAAAGACCACCTACACATACAACAACAACGACAAGCGCACCAAGACCACCTACCCCGGTGGCACCACCCAGAGCATCACCCTGGACGCCTCCAGCCGACCCACCGCCGTCAAGACGGTCTCCGGCACTGTCACCCTGGTCGACCTCGCCTACACCTACAAGTACGGCACCAACAACGCGACCGACGGCACCAAAATTCGTACCCTGAAGAACAACACGACCCAGATCATCACGACCTACGGCTACGACAGCCAGGGCCGACTGATCCGCGTCGACCCCCAGAAGACGGGCGAGTCCCCCCTCCCCTGGAACTACTCCTACGACAAGGCCGGCAACCTCCTCACCGTCAGTGCCATCAGCGGTGCGAGCTACGCCTACAACGACGCCTCCCAACTCACCACCAGCAACGGCACCACCACAGGTTGGTCCTATGACAAGGCCGGCAATGAAACCGCCGCCGCCCCCGCAGGCGGTACCTTCCGCACCAGCCAGACCTGGACCGACCACAGCCAACTGAAGTCCATCGCCACCACCGGTGTCGCCCGAACCCTGACCCACGCAGGCACCGACAACACCGAACGCACCAAGCTCGCCGACACAACCTTCCACCACACCGCACTCGGCCTGACCGGCACCACTACCGCTGGTACCGACACCGGATTCATCCGCGAACCCGCGGGCACACTCAACTCCGTGCGCAACGCGGGCAAGTCCTACTACTACCTCACCGACGCCACCGGCAACGTCCTCGGCCTGGTCGACGAGGCGGGCAAGCGGACCCACGCCTACACCTACAGCGCCTACGGCACAAGCCAGAACGCGACCGAAGCCTTCTCCCAGCCGTACCGCTTCGCCGGCGCCTACCTCGACCCCACCGGCCTGTACAAGATGGGCGCCCGCTACTACGACCCCGCCCTCGGCCGTTTCACCCAGCCCGACCCCTCCGGCCAGGAAACCAACCCCTACCGCTACGCCGAAGGCGACCCCGTCAATCACACCGACCCCACGGGGCTTCTCAGCGTCGACGGCATCGGTAACGCCCTTGGCATCGGCAGCATTCTCTACTCCGGCCTGACTGAAGGCGAAGACGCGGCTGAGGCAGCCACAGCCGCGATGATTGCGGAGATCGGCATCACCGGCCTGTGCGTGGCGGGAGCAGCGGCTTTCACCAACGTAGGAGCCGTAGCAGCAACGCCCTACTGTATGGCCATTGGCGCAGGCGCGGCCACGTACGTGGGTGCGACCTACCAGAACAATCTGAGCTGACGCAATGGGGGCCGGGGACGACCCCGGCCCCCATGACAGGAGACAAGGAAATGATTCAGCCAGGACGTGAGAAGACCCTTGCACCACTCGGCCTCCTGCAGGTCACCTGCGGACTCCTGCTCGTCACACTGTTCAACCAAGCTGCTATCGCGCTCGGCTGCGGTCTGCTGCTCCTGGCGTCAGGATGCGCTTCACTCGTCCTCGCATACGTAAGCATGAGGAAGGCGCGACGATGAGCATTAGCGCCCCGATGCCACTGGAGTCCTCGGAGGCCGGCGTCATCTTCGTGGTTCTCTTCGTCATCATCGTGGTGCCCCTCATCGCATGGTTCCTGCACCACAAGCAGAGGTGAGGGCGTCCCAGGCTTGATTCGCTTTGGTGGGTATCGGGGCTTGTCAAACGAACGGCTCTGTCCGTGCTTCCTGAGGGCCTTGGAGACGGCCCGGTCGACCCGTCGGCCGAGGCCCCGCTCCGGATCGTGGAGAGGACGCGCTGTACCTCGAAGCACCAGTCCAGGATCGCGGCGAGGGAGGAGCCTCCGAAGGGTACGGTGACGACGCCGTCGGCGTCGGTGGTGACCTCGTCACCGGTTGCCGGGCGGAACGCCCTCGGGCGCTCTCTGATGTTCACCCTCTCGTAATGCCTCTCCGCCTCCTTTCGCGAGTAGTCCCAGGTGGTGGTGTGACAGCGGATGTGAATCACCCCGATGCCGACCGCTTTTGCCGCTTCGTCGGCTCGGTCGCGCCGTCCGGGCCAGACGGGCGCCTCGACCTGCGTGAGGATGCTCCCTGTGCCACCGTTGCCGAGCCGCTCGTCCAAAATGCCCACGAGGTCCCTCCTTCAAGGTGCGGTCACCCTGTGACCGCGAGTTGTGGGTGGGTTGCCGCGTCGGATGTGGCCGTCGACGCGGCCGTTCGGTGGTGGAGACGGTTCCCGAAGGCGCTGTCCGGTACCGGCACCTCCGCAGTCCAGCCGGGGCGGTTCCGGCTACGGGGCGGGCAGGCGGCGGGCGAAGGGGTGGACGCCGGCACCGCTCAGTATCAACCCCCGGGGACGGGGCGCAGGGAGTGCGGAGCGGGTGATGTGGTCCGGGGCCGGGTGGTCCGGCGCGGGCGGGTGCGTCCGCCGTCAGGGGCGCGGGAGGTCCGGGCCTGCGAGGGTGGCGACCAGGAGGGCCTTGACGGTGTGGAGGCGGTTCTCGGCCCCGTCGAAGACGAGCGAGTGCGGCGACTCGAAGACCTCGTCGGTGACCTCCAGCTCCGTCAGGCCGTGGCGTGCGTGGATCTCGCGGCCGAGGGTGGTGCCCAGGTCGTGGAGGGCGGGCAGGCAGTGCAGGAATCCGACCCGGGGGTTGCCGGTGGCGCGCAGGACGTCCATCGTCACGGCGTACGGGCGGAGGGCGGCGATCCGCTCGTCCCAGACCTCCTTCGGCTCGCCCATGGAGACCCACACGTCGGTGGCGACGAAGTCGGCGCCGGCGACCCCCTCCTCGACGTCCTCGGTGAGCGTGAGGCGGGCGCCGCTCTCCTCCGCGAGCTTGCGGGCGTGGGTGACGACGTCCTCGGCCGGCCAGTGCGCGCGGGGGGCGGCGACGCGGAGGTCCATGCCGAGGAGGGCACCGGTGACGAGGTAGGAGTTGCCCATGTTGTTGCGGGCGTCGCCGAGGTAGGCGAAGGCCACCCGGTCCAGCGGCTTGCCGGTGTGCTCGGTGACGGTGAGCACGTCGGCGAGCATCTGGGTGGGGTGCCAGTCGTCGGTGAGCCCGTTGTAGACGGGGACGCCCGCGTACCGGGCCAGTTCCTCGACGGTCTCCTGGCCGGCGCCGCGGTACTCGACGGCGTCGAACATCCGCCCGAGGACGCGCGCGGTGTCCCTGATGGACTCCTTGTGGCCGATCTGCGAGCACGAGGGGTCGAGGTGGGTGGTGGAGGCGCCCTGGTGGGCGGCGGCGACCTCGAAGGCGCAGCGGGTGCGGGTGGAGGTCTTCTCGAAGACCAGGGCGATGTTCCTGCCACGCAGCATCGGGACCTCGGTGCCGGCCCTCCGGGCCGCCTTGAGGCGGGCGGCGAGGTCGACGAGGCCGCGGAACTCCTCGGCGGTGAAGTCCAGTTCCTTGAGGAAGTGGCGGCCGGTGAGGTCGGGGGCCATGGGCGCTCCTGGGTCTGCGTGCGGGCGGGGCGGGTGAGGCCGGGCGGGGGCGAGGACGGACGATGGCGGAATTCTATACAGCAGCAAGCATCTTTATACAGCGAGGGCAGGGGCAGCCCGCGAGAGTGCGGGCCTGCCGTGGTGTCGTGGTCCGGGTGGGTGGGGTCAGACGGCGTCGCGTTCGATGGGGCAGCTCATGCAGCGCGGGCCGCCGCGGCCCCGGCCGAGTTCACTGCCGGGGATCTCGATCACCTCGATGCCCTCCCGCCGCAGGTAGGTGTTGGTGGTGACGTTCCGCTCGTACGCGATGACGACGCCCGGCTCGACGGCGAGGACGTTGCAGCCGTCGTCCCACTGCTCCCGCTCCGCCGCGTGCACGTCCTGGGTCGCCGTCAGGACGCGGATCGCCGGCAGTCCCAACGCGTCCGCTATGGCGCGGTGCATGTGCTCGGGCGCGTGGTCGGTGACCTTGAGGGGCTGCCCGCCCTCGCCCGGCTCGATCGTGTACGAGCGGAGCATGCCGAGCCCCGCGTACTTGGTGAAAGCGTCGGGCGCGACCATCGTCATGACCGTGTCCAGGTGCATGAACGCCCTGCTCTTGGGCATGTCCAGCGCCACGATCGTGTGCGCCGAACCGGCGGCGAACAGGCCGCGCGCGAGCATCTCGACGGCCTGCGGGGTCGTGCGCTCGCTCATGCCGATGAGGACGGCGCCGTTGCCGAGGACCAGGACGTCGCCGCCCTCGATGGTGGACGGGTAGTCGTCCTGCCCCTGTGACCAGTGGTGGAACGAGCCCGCCTCCGGGCCGGTGAAGAGGGGGTGGTGCCCGTAGATCGCCTCGAAGTGGACGGTCTCCCGGCGGCGGGCCGGCCAGCGCATCGGGTTGATGGACACGCCGTCGTAGATCCACGTCGACGTGTCGCGGGTGAAGAGGTGGTTGGGGAGGGGCGGCAGGAGGAAGTCGTCCAGGTCCATCACGTGGAAGCGGACGGACGTCGGTTCGGCGTGGCCGGCCAGGTACTCGCGCTTCGTCATGCCGCCGACCAGCGCCTCCACGAGCCGGGGCGTGTCCATCGCGTCGAAGACGGAGCGGAGGTGGTCGGTCGCGAGGGGACCGTACTCCTTCTCGTCGAAGACCCGGTCGAGGACGAGCTTGCGGGCGGCGGACAGCTCGAGCGTCTCGCACAGGAGGTCGCCGAAGAGGTGGACCTCCACTCCGCGGTCCGCCAGGGCGTCGGCGAACCCGTCGTGCTCGTGACGCGCGCGGCGCACCCAGAGCACGTCGTCGAAGAGGAGGTCGTTCTTGTTGCTGGGGGTGAGGCGCTTCAGCTCCAGATCCGGGCGGTGCAGGATGACGCGCCGCAGGCGCCCGGTCTCGGAATCGACATGAAATCCCATTCCCCCATCCTGGCCGAATCGGGCCCCGAAAGCACCGTCCTGATCACGCGCACGAGCGCAATATCCGGACAATGATCACTCCGAGGAGGAAGAGGATCGTCCCGGTGCCCACGCCGAACACGAGGAAGGGCCGCCGGTCCGTGCCGCCCGGCGGGTCGGCGCCCCCGCGCGCGTCCGGCCCGGCGGCCGGCGGGCGCCGGTCCCCCGGTGACCGTTCGGAACCCTCTCGTCCCCCTT
>JAAXOU010000207.1 GCA_012396115.1 Streptomyces somaliensis DSM 40738
GCGCGGCGCGCGGGGGCTGCCCGAGGCGCTGGACGAACTGGCCGCCGGCGCCCGCGCCCCGGAACCGGGAGGTCGGCCGCCCCGCCCCGCCTGGTGGCCGGTCGCCGTCCTCGTCCAGGCGTCGATGACGCTCCTCCAGGTGTTCGGCTCCCTGTGGCTGGTGGGCCAGATCATCGGCGTGCTGGAACCGGGCCTGTGGCCTCCGGTGCTGGTCATGCTCGCCGGGATCGTGGGCGGGCCGCTCGTCGAATGGGCGTGCGTCGTGGCGGCGCGGGGACCGGCGCGCAGGTACGGGCAGGAGACCGAGCGGCGGCTGCGCGAGGCGGCGGCGGGCTGCGGGCGGGCCATGGTGCTCGACCCGATCGCGACGGAGCTGATGCGCTACCGGGAGGTGCGCGAGCAGTACGCGACGGTGTCGGGGGGCCGGACCCCGACGGGGTGACGGAGTTGTCCACAGGGGCCGTCGCCGTCCACAGGGGCGGGCGGGACCCGGCGGGTGCGGCCACCATGGAGGGGACGGACGGCGCGGGGGAGCGCCGTCGGACGGGGAGGAGCGGCAGCCGTGAACGACACCCTGGTGACGGTCGTGGGGAACGTGGCGACCAACGTGGAGTACCGGGAGACGCCGGCGGGCGCGGTGGCGAGGTTCCGCCTCGCCGCAACGGCCCGCCGCTGGGACCGGGAGCGCGCGGCGTGGACGGACGGGCACACCAGCTTCTACACGGTGAACGCCTGGCGGCAGCTCGGCGCGAACCTGGCCGCCTCGGTGGCGGTCGGGGAGCCGCTGGTGGTGCACGGCCGGCTGCGGGTCCGCGAGGAGGCCGCGGACGGCCGGCGCAGGACGTTCGTCGACATCGAGGCGGTGGCCGTCGGCCACGACCTGACCCGCGGTACGGCCGCCTTCCGCCGCAGCGGCGGGAAACAGCCGCGCGAAGGCCTCCTGACGAAACGTCAGGGAGCGGGGACGCCGCGCGCTCCAGAGCCGGTGCCGACCTGACGCGGCCTCGACCCGGTGCCCGTACCGCCCCGGACGGGAGGTGGACACCGGCCGGTTCGACGGCCCCTGACCGGAAATCAAGGGTGCCATGCCCATTACGCGATAACGATTTCGATTCGGAATGGTCGAGTGGGTACCTCGGCCGGGACGGGCCGTTCCCACCTCTCTAGGATTCCCCGTACCCACGGGGCACTTGATTCATCAGGCGAGTCCCACCCCCCAGGTGCCCTGCGGCGTGCCACGCGCCGCGGCGGTCGCACCCAGAGGGGGATTCGTCCAGAGGGGAAATCTGTGTTTGCTGCGCTTTCTGTCCAGCGGCGGGAGCGGCTCGGCCGCCGGTTCGCCGCCGCGGTCCTGACCTCCGGTCTGATCGCGGGAGGCTCCATAGCCGGGGCGTCCGTCGCCGTCGCCGACGAGGCCCCCCAGCACCAGGGCGGCGCCTCCGCCACCCTGACCGGCCTGAAGGTCTACGCCGACGCCGTCCTCAAGACCGGCGGCAAGGAGGAGACGATCTCCGCCGGCCTCTTCGAGATGGCCGTCGACGGGGGCGGCACGCTCAAGACCTACTGCATCGACGCCCACAACCCGACCCAGAAGGAGGCCAAGTACCTCGAGGCCTCCTGGGACCAGACCTCGCTCGGCCACAACGAGGACGCCGGCAAGATCCTCTGGGTCCTGAAGAACTCCTACCCGCAGGTCGACGACCTGGCGGGCCTGGCCGCGAAGGCCGAGGCCGGTTCCCTGACCAAGGAGACCGCCGCCGCCGGCACGCAGGTCGCCATCTGGCGCTTCTCCGACGGCGTGGACGTCACGGCCAAGGACCCGGCCGCCGAGAAGCTCGCGGACTGGCTGGAGAAGAACGCCCGGAACCTCCAGGAGCCCAAGGCGTCCCTGAGCCTGGAGTCGAACGCGGTCTCCGGCAAGGCCGGCGGCAAGCTCGGCCCGATCACCGTCCGCACCAACGCCGAGCGCGCCACCGTGACCGCCCCCGACGTCCCCGGCGTCAAGGTGACGGACAAGGACGGCAAGCCGGTCACCGAGGCCAAGGACGGCACGGACCTCTACGTCGACGTGCCCGCCGGCACCGCCGACGGCACCGCGACGTTCAACGTCCAGGCCAGCACGTCCGTCTCCGTGGGCCGCGCCTTCGCCAGCCTCTCCAAGAGCCAGACGCAGATCCTCGCCGGCTCCAGCCAGTCGACCGTCTCCGCGACCGCCAGCGCCACCTGGGCGAAGAAGGGCGCCATCCCGGCCCTGACCGCCGAGAAGAACTGCGTCAAGGGCGGCATCGACGTCACCGCGAAGAACGAGGGCGACGAGGCGTTCACCTTCGAGCTGGCGAACCAGAAGGTCGAGATCGGCGCCGGCGAGTCGAAGACCGTCACCGTCCCGGTCGGCGAGGACCAGGCCTACGACTTCACCATCGCGCTGCCCGGCGGCGAGACGAAGACGTTCAAGGGCGTCCTGGACTGCAAGACCAGCGGCGACACCGCCCCGCCGACCACCGGGGGCGACGAGCCCGGCTCCGAGCCGAGCCCCCAGACCGGCGACACCACCTCGGGCGGCACCACCGGCGGTGACACGGCCGGTGACGACGCCACCGGCGACCTCGCCGAGACCGGCGCCTCCAACGCCACGCCGATGATCGCCGGCATCGCCGTCGCGCTCCTCCTGCTGGGCGGCGGCGCGGTCTTCTTCCTCCGCAAGAAGAAGGGCGCCGCGGCCGGTCAGTGACCCCGCAGCGGCCCGCAGGGGCGGCCCCGGACGCGCACCGCGTCCGGGGCCGCCCCCTTTTCCCGGCCGACCGACCGGGCAAGGGCGGCGGCCGGGGAAAGCACGGTCGGCCGGACAAGGGCGGCCCCGGGCAAGGGCGACCGGTCGGGGAAAGGGCGGCCCGTCGGTCGACCGGGGAAAGGGGGTACGGCTCCGCCCGCCGCGGCATCCGCCGCTGACGCCTTCGGCGGACCCGCCCGGGGCCGTGACCGGCGGCACCGCGTCGCCCGCACCCGGCGGAGGGAGAACCGGACGGGGCGCGGCGCCCCGGCGGGGTGCGGCGGGACCCGGCGGAGGGAGAACCGGACGGGGCGCGGCACCCCGGCAGGACCCGGCAGGCCCCGGCGGGGAGGGGCGGGCGGTCGCGGTGGCCGGGCCGGGGCGGCCGGGACCCCGGGCGCCCGGCGGAGGGGCGGTGGTCCCGCCCGCCCCCGGGCGTTCATTTCTGTTGCGGGGCGGCGGTCAGGCAAGATGGGGTGTGCCTGCCCACATGCGGCGGAGCCGCGAATCGACTCCTACTGACTGCCGGACGGTTTCTCTTGGCTGAGTACATCTACACGATGCGCAAGACGCGCAAGGCGCACGGCGACAAGGTCATCCTCGATGACGTGACGCTGAGCTTCCTGCCCGGCGCGAAGATCGGTGTGGTCGGCCCGAACGGCGCCGGTAAGTCCACCGTGCTCAAGATCATGGCGGGCCTGGAGCAGCCCTCCAACGGCGACGCGTTCCTGTCGCCCGGCTACACGGTCGGCATCCTCCTCCAGGAGCCCCCGCTCAACGAGGAGAAGACCGTCCTGGAGAACGTCCAGGAGGGCGTCGCCGAGGTCAAGGGCAAGCTCGACCGGTTCAACGCGATCGCCGAGGAGATGGCGACCAACTACACCGACGAGCTGATGGAGGAGATGGGCCGGCTCCAGGAGGAGCTCGACCACGCGGGCGCCTGGGACCTCGACGCCCAGCTGGAGCAGGCCATGGACGCCCTGGGCTGCCCCCCCGGCGACTGGCCGGTCACCAACCTCTCCGGCGGCGAGAGGCGCCGCGTCGCGCTCTGCAAGCTGCTGCTGGAGGCCCCCGACCTGCTCCTCCTCGACGAGCCCACCAACCACCTGGACGCGGAGTCCGTCCAGTGGCTGGAGCAGCACCTCGCCAAGTACGACGGCACCGTCGTCGCCATCACCCACGACCGGTACTTCCTGGACAACGTCGCCGGCTGGATCCTGGAGCTCGACCGCGGCCGCGCCATCGGCTACGAGGGCAACTACTCCACCTACCTGGAGACCAAGCAGGCCCGTCTGAAGGTCGAGGGCCAGAAGGACGCCAAGCGCGCCAAGCGGCTCAAGGAAGAGCTGGAGTGGGTCCGCTCCAACGCCAAGGGCCGCCAGGCCAAGTCCAAGGCCCGCCTCGCCCGGTACGAGGAGATGGCCGCCGAGGCCGACAAGATGCGGAAGCTGGACTTCGAGGAGATCCAGATCCCGCCGGGCCCGCGCCTGGGCAACGTCGTCGTCGAGGTCGAGAACCTCAGCAAGGCCTTCGGCGAGAAGGTCCTCATCGACGACCTCAGCTTCACCCTCCCGCGCAACGGCATCGTCGGCGTCATCGGCCCGAACGGCGCGGGCAAGACCACGCTGTTCAAGATGATCCAGGGCCTGGAGCAGCCCGACTCCGGCACCATCCGGGTCGGCGACACCGTCAAGATCAGCTACGTCGACCAGAGCCGCGAGAACATCGACCCCAAGAAGACCCTGTGGGCCGTGGTCTCCGACGGGCTGGACTACATCAACGTCGGCCAGGTCGAGATGCCGTCCCGCGCCTACGTGTCCGCGTTCGGCTTCAAGGGCCCGGACCAGCAGAAGCCCGCCGGAGTCCTCTCCGGCGGTGAGCGCAACCGCCTCAACCTGGCGCTCACCCTCAAGCAGGGCGGCAACCTGCTGCTCCTCGACGAGCCGACCAACGACCTCGACGTCGAGACCCTGTCCTCCCTGGAGAACGCGCTGCTGGAGTTCCCCGGCTGCGCCGTGGTCGTCTCCCACGACCGCTGGTTCCTCGACCGCGTCGCCACGCACATCCTGGCGTACGAGGGCGACTCCAAGTGGTTCTGGTTCGAGGGCAACTTCGAGTCGTACGAGAAGAACAAGGTCGAGCGCCTCGGTCCGGACGCGGCCCGTCCGCACCGCGCCACGTACAAGAAGCTCACCCGGGGCTGAGGCGGCGCTTCAGGTGACCCGGCACATCTACAGCTGCCCCCTGCGCTGGTCGGACATGGACGCCTTCGGGCACGTCAACAACGTGGTCTTCCTCCGCTACCTGGAGGAGGCCCGGATCGACCTCATGTTCCGGCTGGCGCCGGGGAACGGTTCCCCGTCGTTCTCCGGCGGGTCCGTCGTGGCCCGCCACGAGATCGATTACCTCAGGCCGCTGTTCCACCGGCACGAGCCGGTGACCGTCGAGTCCTGGGTCACCAAGATCGGCGCGGTCTCCCTGACGATCGCGTACGAGATCAAGGACCCCGACCAGGTCTACGTGCGGGCCTCCACGGTGGTCGTCCCCTACGACCTGGAGGCCCAGCGCCCGCGCCGCATCACCGCCGAGGAGCGGGCGTTCCTCCAGGAGTACGTGGACGACGGGATGCGCTCGGAGGGAGCCGTCGCATGACGGCCCCGCTCCACTTCGCCGAGGACCGGGGGGCGGCGGGCGTCGCCGCCTTCCTGGGCCGGCTCCTCCACTACGACCGGGCTGCCGCCGTCCGCCTCCGGGCGGGCGGCGGCGTCCTGGCCGTCTTCGGCAGCCCGCCGTCGTTCGACGTCCTCGCCGTCCGCACGGCGGCCCTCGCCGACGACACGGCACTCGACACGACCGTCTCCGCCGGAGAACTGCTCGACGGCATCGAGGAGGCGGCCGGGAAGGCCGTCCTGCCCGCGCCCGTCACCGGCCCGCCGTGGAGCGGGGTCCTCCCGCCGCGCGGCGGCTGGCGCGAGGTGCCCGGCCTGCCGGACGCCGCCGGACTGCACGCCGTCGTCGCCGCGGGGGTCGCCGAGTTCCGCGTACGGGACGGGGAGCTGCCGCCGCGGCAGCGCACCCGCGCGGAACGCGACCGGATCGGCCGCGAGATATGGTCCCGTCCCGTCGCCGGCACGGGGCTGCCGCTGCGCGCCGTGCACGCCGCCCGGTCGCTGGGCTTCCTGCCCCCGCCCGGGGCCGTCCCGCAGGGAGTGCCCCTGGTACTGCTGGCCGCCGGGCCGTGGCTGCGGCTGCGCACCCCCTACGGGTCGGTGGCCGTCCGCACGGCGACGGGCCTCGGGGGACTGGGCGTCACGCCCCTGCACCGCCCCTGACGCTCCGCACCGCCCCCGGGCCCCGCCGCGCGCCGGGGGTCAGCCGGCGGTGTTGACCATCGACGCGGCCGCGTACGTGAGGTAGTCCCACAGCTGCCGCTCGTGCTCCTCGGACAGCCCGAGTTCGTCCACGGCGTCCCGCATGTGCTTCAGCCACGCGTCGTGCGCCGCCCGGTCCACCGTGAACGGGGCGTGCCGCATCCGCAGCCGCGGGTGCCCGCGGCGGTCGCTGTAGGTGCGGGGGCCGCCCCAGTACTGCATCAGGAACAGCACGAGCCGTTCCTCGGCCGGCCCCAGGTCCTCCTCGGGGTACATCGGCCGCAGCAGCGGGTCCTCGGCGACGCCCCGGTAGAAGCGGCGGACCAGCCGCCGGAACGTCTGCTCGCCGCCCACCTGCTCGTAGAACGTCTGCTCCTGGAGAGTGCCGCGCGGAATCTCATTCACCCGTCCATCGTCTCAGACGCGCCGGCGGAGGGCGCCGGCCCCGGGACCACCCGCCCCCGCCCCCGTCCTGCGAGGAGGGGGCGGCGGGGGCCGCACGGCCCGGGTGCGGGAGGGAGCGGGCCGCCCCTCCCCGACGGGCCGCGCGGCGAGCGCGCCGGGACGGCTCCCGGGCCCGCCGCGCGGCCCGCCGGGGCCGCCCGTGCCGGGGCGGTCAGCCCCGTACGAGGGTGATGGTCGTCCAGGCGCCCACGTGGACGCGGTCGCCGTCCTGGAGCGGTACGGGCACGTGGGGCCGGATCGGCTCGTCGGAGCCGTTCAGGGTCGTGCCGTTGGTGGAGTCCTGGTCCACCACCGCCCAGGAACCGTCGGGCTGCCGCAGGAGCACGGCGTGCCGGTGCGACACGCCCGGGTCCTCCGGCGGCACCGCCAGGTCGATGTCCGGCGACTCGCCCGTCGACTGCCGGCGGCGGCCGACCGTCACCTGCTGCCCGGTCAGCGGCACGCGCCGCTCCGGGGAGTGGGCGGGCAGGTCGAGTCCTGCCGCCTCGGGACCGCTGCGGCGCAGCATGGCCGCGAAGTACTCGCGGTCGGTCCGCACGACCACGGCCCACCCGGTGGGCGCGTGCGCCTGCGGGGCCCGCCCGTGCGGGGCCTGCCCGTGCGGGGCCCGCCCGTGCGGGGCCTGCCCGTGCAAGGGCTCTCCCTGGGGGGCCTGCCAGGGGTGGGGCTGCTCCTGCGGGGGCTGTCCCTGCGGGGGGAACCCGTGCGGGGGCTGCCCGTACGGGGGCTGCTGCGGCTGCCCGTAGGGGGGCTGGACCCGGGGCGGCGGGGGCGGGGCCTGCGGTTGTGCGGGCGGCGGCAGCACCCAGTCGTCCCCCCGGGGGGCGTCGGGCTGCCGGAACGCCTGCGGCGGAGCGGGGTCGGCGGAGCGGGGCGCGCCCTGGGCGGACGCGGGACCGCCGGACGGGCCGTGGCCGGGCCCGCCCGGACCCCCGCCGAACGCGCCGGGCCCCTGGCCGGGCATGCCGGACGCGCCTGGTCCGTCGGGGCCCCGGCCGGGGCCGCCGGACGTGCTGGGACCACGGTCGGGTGCGCCGAAGGGGTCCGGTGCGCCGAAGGGGCCGGGCGCGCCGGCCGGGCCGGG
>JAAXOU010000208.1 GCA_012396115.1 Streptomyces somaliensis DSM 40738
CTCCCCACAGGGAGACGGGGTATCAACATATCTGGCGTTGACTTTTGGCACGCTGTTGAGTTCTCAAGGAACGAACGCTTCCTTCGTACTCACCCTCACGGGCTTTCCTCCGGGCGCTTCCCTTTCCACTGTCTCCAACCCTACCAGATCCGTTTACCGTCCCGTCCCCGGTCCGATTCCGCACCCAGCGGCCGATTGGAAGGCCTCCGCCTTTCGGCGCTTTCCGACTCTACCAAGGATTTGCCGACCTTCCGTCCACGCCCCCGATCGACCGCACACACATGCGGGCCAATGGTGGTGTAGACCAGTTAGGATCTCGTCTTGGCTATGTCGTTGCCCCGCCTCGGTGTATTGCACCGGGCTTCAGGCAGGCCTACGACAGTACTCCTACCCGCGAGTCGAGGCAAATCGCCCTTGCGGTCCGCGCCTACCGACCGGAGCCCCTCACGCGGAGTGCGGACTTTCCGTGACATACGCTCTGAAGAACATACTTTTTGCTACGCACAGTGATGACTGTGCTCGATCCCTGTCTTTGGGAGGCCTTCCATGACCACCGTGACATCACCCCTCGCCGGACGCGCCATCGGGCTTGCCGCCGTGCCCGACCCGGTGTTCTCCGGAGCCATGGTGGGGCCGGGCACGGCCATCGACCCGTCGCGGGAGCCGTCGACGGCCGTCGCCCCCGTCGACGGGATCGTGGTCTCCCTCCACCCGCACGCCTTCGTGGTCGTCGACGGTGAGGGACGCGGGGTGCTCACACACCTCGGCATCGACACCGTCCAGCTCAACGGCGAGGGCTTCGAGCTGCTCGTCGGGAAGGGCGACACCGTCACCCGCGGTCAGGGGATCGTCCGCTGGAGCCCGGCCGCCGTGGAGGAGGCCGGCAAGTCCCCGGTCTGTCCCGTCGTGGCGCTGGACGCCGCCCGGGACGCCCTCGGCGAACTGCGCGAGGACGGCGATCTGGAGGCCGGCGAGACGCTCTTCGTCTGGCGGTGACGCCGTCGCCGTCCGCGCGACGACGTCGAACGGGATGTTCCCCAGGCGACGGCCCCGGCCGCCGCACGATCGGAGACTGGTGAAGATGGAGACAACACTGCGCGGCGTCGGTGTGAGCCGTGGTGTGGCGATCGGCGAGGTGCGGCACATGGGCACGGCGGTGCTGGAACCGCCGGCCGAGCGGATCCCCGCCGAGGCGGTGGAACGGGAGCAGGGGCGTGCCCGCCGGGCCGCCGAAGCGGTGGCGGCCGATCTGTCGGCGAGGGGTGTCCTGGCCGGGGGCGAGGCCCAGCACGTGCTGGAAGCGCAGGTCATGATGGCCCAGGACCCCGAGCTCATGGCCGACGTGGAGCGGCGCATCGCCGTGGGCTCGACCGCCGAGCGGGCCGTGTACGACGCGTTCGCCGCGTACCGGGCGCTGCTGGCGGGTGCCGGGGAGTACCTGGCGGGCCGGGTCGCCGACCTCGACGACGTACGGAACCGGATCGTGGCGCGGCTGCTGGGCGTGCCGATGCCGGGCGTCCCCGACGGTGGCGAGCCGTACGTGCTGATCGCGCGGGACCTGGCGCCGGCGGACACGGCGCTGCTGGACCCGTCGCTGGTGCTCGGGTTCGTGACCGAGGAGGGCGGGCCGACCAGTCACAGCGCGATCCTGGCGCGGGCGCTCGGCGTGCCCGCGGTGGTGGCGCTGCCGGGGGCGTGCGGGCTGGCGGAGGGAACCGTGGTCGCCGTGGACGGCGGTACGGGTGAGGTCTTCATCGAGCCCGACGAGGAGAGGCGTGCCGGGTTGGAGCGGGTCGCGCGGGAGCGCAGGGCCGCCCTGGCCTCGTCCACCGGTCCCGGTGCCACGTCGGACGGGCACGGGGTGCCGCTGCTGGCGAACGTCGGCGGTCCGGCGGACGTGCCGGCGGCGGTGGAGGCCGGGGCCGAGGGCGTCGGGTTGTTCCGTACGGAGTTCCTGTTCCTGGAGGACGGCGGGCGGGCGCCGTCCGAGGGGAGGCAGGTCGAGGAGTACCGGAAGGTGCTGGAGGCGTTCCCGGGGGGCCGGGTCGTCGTCCGGGTGCTGGACGCGGGCGCGGACAAGCCGCTGGCGTTCCTGACACCGTCGGACGAGCCGAACCCCGCGCTGGGCGTACGGGGTCTGCGGGCCCTGCTGGAGCACCCTGAGGTGCTGCGGACGCAGCTGACCGCGCTGGCGAAGGCCGCCGAGGGGTTGCCGGTGCACCTGGAGGTCATGGCGCCGATGGTGGCGGACCGGGCGGATGCGGGGGCGTTCGCGGAGGCGTGCCGCGAGGCGGGGGTGCGTGCCGGGGTCGGCGCGATGGTCGAGATCCCGTCGGCGGCGCTGCGGGCGCGGTCGATCCTGCGGGAGGTCGACTTCCTGTCGCTGGGTACGAACGACCTCGCGCAGTACGCGTTCGCGGCGGACCGGCAGGTGGGTGCGGTGTCGCGGTTCCAGGACCCGTGGCAGCCGGCGTTGCTGGACCTGGTCGCGGCGGCCGCCGGGGCGGCGCGTGCCGAGGGCAAGGGGTGTGGCGTGTGCGGTGAGGCCGCGTCCGACCCGCTGCTGGCGTGTGTGCTGGCGGGTCTGGGTGTCACCTCCCTGTCGATGGGTGCGGCGTCGATCCCCCATGTGCGGGCGGTGCTGGCGGAGCACACGCTGGCGCAGTGCGAGCGGGCGGCCGCCGCGGCGCGTGCGGCCGACTCGGCGGAGGAGGCGCGGGGCGCCGCGGCGGCGGTGCTGTCCGGGGAGTGAGGCCGGGGCACTGGGGCCTTCCCGCGGTCGGGAGGCCCCTTTCGCCCTGTCCGGTCAGTGGTGGGTGGAGCGGCCGTCGTCGGGGGCGAGGTCGAAGCCCGCGCGGTACTCGACGCCGGGTTCGGGTGGGAGGGGCTCGCCGGTGTCGGCGTCGGTGCAGTACGCGTTGAAGACCTCGGCCTCGGTGAGGGGGACGAGGCGCCCGTGGTCGAGGCGCCAGCCGTGGAGGCGGTCGGGAGTGCCGGGGGTGCTGGTGCGCAGGACGAGTCCGCCGGGGGTGGCGCGCGCGAGGCCGGCGGCGAGGACGGTGAGGAACTCCGTGCCCTCGGGGGAGTCGAGGCGGGCGGGCTCGAGGGCCGTGCGGTCGGTGCGCAGGACGGCCAGGAGTCGTTCGTCGGCGGCGGGGACGCTGCAGACCAGTTGGTGTGCGCCGGGTCCCGCCTCGTCGAGGATGCGCAGGACGGCACGGGACGCCTGTTCGTAGGCGGCGCGGCCGATGTCCTGGCCGCAGTCGGCGCACTGGCCGGCGTCGTCGAGGAGGAGGGCGGCGTACTCGCGGGTGGCGTGGCGCACGGCGGCCTTGACGAGGAGGGGTACGAGCTCGTCGAGGGGCTGTCCGGTGTAGGGGACGCGGACGCCACTGGCTGCGATCTCGGCGGTGTACCGGGTGCGGCTGGCGCGGGTGTCGGGATCGAGGCCGGTCTCGGCGCAGTAGGCGGCGTACTCCTCGGGGTCGAAGAGGGTGACGGTGGTGTGGGTGCCGCCGGCGGCGAGGGCCCTGAGGAGGCGCTCGGCCTCGCGGAGGTAGGTGGGGTGGTCGTCGAAGGTGAAGGTGCGGTACCGGCGCATGGCCGCGAAGTCCTCCGCGTCGGCGAGGATGCCGAGCGTGGCCGGGGCTTCGCGGCGCAGCGCGTGCCGCAGGGCTGTGATGTCGGTCGGGTGTGCCATCGGTCCCCCTGGTGATCGAATGTCGCTCGATGCTCACACAGAGTAACCAGGGGGACTGACAGCGGGTGGGCCGGTCAGCTCGCGGGGCGCTGGGCGCGTCGGCGGGCGAGGTCCTCGTAGAAGCGGAGGAGGTCGAGGTCGTCGACGGAGCCGGGGTTGACCGCCTTGGTGAGGGGGGTGCCCTGGAAGAGGCGCTTGACGGGGACCTCGATGCGTTTGCCGGTGAGGGTGTGGGGGATGCCGGGGACCTCGACGATCTCGTCGGGGACGTGGCGGGGCGAGAGTTCCGTGCGGATGGTCCGCTTGATGCGGTCGGTCAGGGCCTCGTCGAGGGCGGCGCCGTCGGCGAGGTGGACGAAGAGGGGCATCCAGTAGCCGCCGTCGGGCTCCTCCACGCCGATGACGAGGGATTCCCTGATCTCGGGGAGGCGTTCGACGGCTTCGTAGATGTCGGCGCTGCCCATGCGGACGCCCTGGCGGTTGAGGGTGGAGTCGGAGCGGCCGTGGATGACGACGGAGCCGCGGTCGGTGAGGGTGATCCAGTCGCCGTGGCGCCAGACGCCGGGGTACACGTCGAAGTAGCTGTCGTGGTAGCGGCTGCCGTCGGGGTCGTTCCAGAAGCGGATCGGCATGGACGGCATGGGGTTGGTGACGACGAGTTCGCCGACCTCGCCGACGAGGGGTTCGCCCCGGGGGTCCCACGCCTGGAGGTCGGTGCCGAGGCAGGGGGCCTGGAGTTCGCCGATGTGGACGGGGAGGGTGGGGACGGCGCCGGCGAAGCAGCTGCACACGTCGGTGCCGCCGCTGACGGAGGCGATCCACAGGTCGGCGCCGCTCCGGGCGAACTCGTCGTGGAGCCAGCGGAAGCCGTCGGGCGGGAGGGGCGAGCCGGTGGTGGCGACGCACTTGACCCGGGACAGGTCATGGTCGCGGGAGGGGTGGACGCCGGCCTTGCGGCAGGCCATGACGTAGGCGGCGGAGGTGCCGTAGAGGGTGGCGCCGGTGCGTTCGGCGACGCGCCACTGGGCGTCGACGGAGGGGTGGCCGGGGCTGCCGTCGTAGAGGACGACGGTGGTGCCGGTGAGGAGGCCGGAGACGAGGAAGTTCCACATCATCCAGCCGGTGGAGGTGTACCAGAAGAACACGTCGTCGGGGCCGAGGTCGCAGTGGAGGCCCAGCTGCTTGAAGTGTTCGAGGAGGATGCCTCCCTGGGACTGGACGATGGCCTTGGGCAGGCCGGTGGTACCGGAGGAGTAGAGGATCCACAGGGGGTGGTCGAAGGGGACCTGCTCGTACCGGGGGGCGGTGGTGCCGGAGGTGAGGGAGTCCCACTCCAGGGCGCCCTCGGGCGCGGCGGTGCCGAGGAGGGGGACGTGGACGACCGCGCGGAGGGTGGGCAGTTCGCGGCGGAGCTCGGCGACGGTGTCGCGGCGGTCGTGCTCCTTGCCGCCGTAGCGGTAGCCGTCGACGGTGAACAGGACGACGGGCTCGACCTGCTGGAAGCGGTCGAGGACGCTGCGGGCGCCGAAGTCGGGTGCGCAGGAGGTCCAGACGGCGCCGACGGCGGCGCTGGCGAGGAAGGCGGTGACGGCCTGCGGGACGTTGGGCAGGTAGCCGCTGACGCGGTCGCCGGGGCGCACCCCGAGGGCGCGGAGTTCGGCGGCGAGGGCGGCGACCTGGCGGCGGAGTTCGGCCCAGGTGACGGGCGTCGGCTCGTGGGTCTCGTCGACGTGGAGCAGCGCGGGTGCGTCGGGGCGTTCGTCGGCCGCGCGCAGGGCGTGCTCGGCGTAGTTGAGGGTGGCTCCGGGGAACCACTGGGCGCCGGGCATGGCGCGGTCGCCCAGCACCCGCTCGCAGGGGGTGCCGAAGCGGACGTCGAACCACTCGGCCACGGCTTGCCAGAAGGTGTCGAGGTGGTCGACGGACCAGCGGTGGAGCGCCGGGTAACCGCCCTCGGCGGGGGCCCGGTGGCGCTCCGCCGCCCATGCCTGGAAGCGGGTGACCGCGGCGGAGGCGATGCGGTCCGGGTCCGGCTGCCACAGCGGCTCGGGCGGCTCGGAGTGCGCTGTCGCTGACGTCGATGTCATGGGGTGTGCTCCCTGGCTGTACGCGGATCTGCGTGTGTCCCGCGCACGGGCTGGGTGTGCGCGTGACGCGGCTGACAGGGACGATGCCACGGGAGCGTGTTTCGCACCAGCTCTCCCCGCGCCCGAACGGGCGGTTGAACATGTGCCATTACCCCAGGTGAACGGCAGTTGAACGCCTTACGCACGCGTCTCGGCGGGTGGCAGGGTGATCGACATGTACGGTCGTGAGCTGGTGCGTTCGGTGTGGGTGTTCGGCAGGACGTGGGGGCCCCGGGCCCTCCGGTCGGTGTGGAGGCGTCGGAGGGCGGACGCCGCGGGGTTGCCTCCGCGCGGTCCGGAGCGGGCCCGGGTGCCGGGCCGGGTGGTGGGGGTGGAGCCGCTGCCGGGCGGGGGGATCGTGCGGTTCGCCCGGTCCGAACTGCGGGTGTGCGTGACGGGCGGGGCCGCGGTGTTCTGGGGCTGGGACGGGGCGGAGCCGTTCCCGTCGTACGCGCTGGCGGGCGAGGTGCCGGAGCCGGACGCGCGCGTGGTGCTGGAACCGGACACCGAGGGCGGTTGGCGGGTCGTGGCCGAGCGGGTGACGGTCTGCGTGTCGCGCAACGGGGCGGTGGAGGTGCGCACGCCGGGCGGGGTGGTGCTGCGGCGGGACCTGCCGCCCCGGTGGTGGGAGCCGGTGGACGGGGGCGGGGCGCGGTGGGTGCAGCGCTCGGAGGTGCCGCCGGACGCCCGGTTCTTCGGGCTCGGGGGGCGGTCGGCGGGGCCGCGGCTGCCGGACGGGAGGTACCGCTTGTGGAACACCGGGCCGCGGAGGGCCTTCGGGCCGGGGGCCGACCCGCTGCACATCACCATGCCGGTGCAGTGGGTGGTGGCCGACGCGGGGGTCCACCTGGCGTTCTACGACAGCACGTGGGACGGGTGGGTGTCGCTGCGGGAGGGCTGGGAGGGCGCGGGGTCGGGGCACGACCGCCCGGGGCTGAGCGAGGTGCGGATGAGCGGGGGGCCGCTGCGCTGCTGGGTGGTGGTGGGGTCCCCTACGCGAATAGCGCACGGCTGGGCCCAGTTGACGGGGGCGCCCGCGGTGCCGCCGGCGTGGGCCCTGGGGCCGCAGCACGCCCGCTGGGGGTCCGGGAGCGCCGAGGAGGTGCGGCGGGTGGCGGCCGGCTACCGGGAGCGGGGGCTCCCGCTGTCGGCGCTGCACCTGGGAGTCGGCCACCACGACGGCCGCCGGACCTTCACGGTGGACCGGGGACGGTTCCCGGATCTGCCGGGCCTGGCGGCGGAGCTGCGGGAGCGGGGGGTGCGGCTGGTGTCGGTCGTGGACCCGGCGGTGAGGGCGGAACGGGGCGGCGTGGTGTACGAGAGCGGGGCGCGGGTGGGCGCGCGGGGGGCGTTCGTGCGGGACGCGCGCGCACGGGTGGTGCGGGGGGCGGCGTGGCCGGGCGGGTGCGCGTACCCCGACTTCACCGACCCCGCGGTGCGGGAGTGGTGGGGCGGGCTGTACGGGGAGCGGCTGGCGCAGGGCTTCTCCGGGGTGTGGCACGACATGGACGAGCCGGTGTCGTTCGCCCCGTTCGGTGAGATGACGCTGCCGCGGTCGGCACGGCACGCGCTGGAGGGCCGGGGCGGCGACCACCGGGAGGCGCACAACGTGTACGGGCTGGCGATGGCGCGCGCCGGGTACGAGGGGCTGGCGCGGCTGCGGCCGCAGGAGCGGCCGTTCCTGTTCTCCCGTTCGGGGTGGGCGGGGATGCAGCGGTACGGCGGGGCGTGGGCGGGGGGCGTGGCGGCGGACTGGCCGGGGCTGCGGGCGTCGCTGGCGCTCGTGCTGGGCCTCGGGTTGTGCGGGGTGCCGTACTG
>JAAXOU010000209.1 GCA_012396115.1 Streptomyces somaliensis DSM 40738
ATCGCCCAGAAGGAGTGGCTGTTCGAGCCGGAGCCCCACCTGCGCCTCATCGGCGACCTGATGGAGCACTGCGCCCGGGACATCCCCGCGTACAAGCCGCTCTCCGTCTCCGGCTACCACATCCGCGGGGCCGTATATTCCGCAGTGACCGCACCGACCGGCGGGAGGCACCGTGGACGTCCTGGCCTTCGGCGTACAGGCCGACGAGGAACCCCTCCTGGAGGGCGCCTTCGCGGGCCGCCACGACCTCCGCTGCCTGGACGTCTTCCTGACGGAGGACACCGCCCCCCTCGCCGCGGGCCACGAGGCCGTCTCCACCAGCGTCAACGCCGACCTCGGTGCCGGCGTCCTGCGCACCCTCGCCGCCGGCGGCACCCGGATGATCGCCCAGCGCTCCACCGGGTTCAACAACATCGACCTCGACGTCGCCCGCGGCCTCGGCCTGACCGTGGCCCGCGTGTCGTACTACTCGCCCTACTCGGTCGCCGAGTTCGCGTGGGCCCTCGCCATGGCGGTGAACCGCCGCCTCGTCCGCGCCGCCCACCGCACCCGGGACTTCGACTTCCGCCTCGACGGCCTCCTCGGCCGCGACATGCGGGGCCGCACCGTCGGCGTGCTCGGCACCGGCAGGATCGGGGAGGCGTTCGCCCGGATCGGGCACGGCTTCGGCATGCGCCTCCTCGGCTGGGACCTGGTCGAGAACCCGGCCTGCCGCGAACTCGGCATGACGTACGTCGGCAAGGAGGAGATCCTCGCCGCCTCCGACCTGGTCAGCCTGCACGTGCCGCTGACCCCGCGGACCCGGCACCTCCTGGACGGCGAGGCGCTCGCCTCGATGAAGGACGACGCGATCCTGGTGAACTCCAGCCGCGGCGGCCTCGTCGACACCGACGCCCTCGTCGCCCAGCTGCGCGCCGGCCGGTTCGCGGGCGTGGGCCTCGACGTGTACGAGGCGGAGGCCGGGCTGTTCCACCTCGACAAGTCCCTGGTGGGCGTCGACGACGACACCCTGGCCCGGCTAATGACCTTCCCGAACGTGCTGGTCACCAGCCACCAGGCGTACTACACCGCCGAGGCGGTGGGCCAGATCGTCGAGGCGACGCTGCGGAACGTCACCGACTACGCCGAGGGCCGCCGCAGCGAGAACGTGCTGGTCTCCGCCGGCTGACGGCCGGCACGGGCGTGGGCGTTCCCGGCCGCCCCGGCCGCGCCCCGCGCGGCTGCGGCGCCGTCCGGTCCGGAACCCCGCCCGGACCTCCGGGCCGCGCCCCGGCGAAGCCGTCCGCGCCGGAGCGGCCGGGCACCCCGGAGCGACGTCCCCTCGGTGCGAGGGCCCGCTGCGCCGCGGACCGCCGCACCAAGGGGACGGGCCGCGGGCCGCGCGCCGGTGCGCGCCGCGAGGGGCGGGTGCCTCAGACGAACAGGTCGTAGATCTGCCAGCCCCCGCCGATCGCCGTGCGGGCGGCGAACGGCGAGGCGGCGCTGCCGGTGCCCCGGTACAGCCACATCCGGCCGCCGCCGTCGCGGGCGACCAGGTCCGGTCGGCCGTCCCGGTTCAGGTCGCCCGGGCCGAGCAGCGCGTCGTAGCCCTGCCAGCCCCCGCCGACGTGGAGCCGGGCGGCGAACGGCGCCGCCGCGCTGCCGGTGCCCCGGTACAGCCACATCCCGCCGTCGCCGTCGCGGGCGACCAGGTCGGGCCTGCCGTCGCCGGTGAGGTCGCCGGTGCCGGTCACCGTGCGGTACACCTGCCAGCCCCTGCCGACCGGGACGCGGACGGCGAACGGGGCGGAGGGGAGGCCGGTGCCCCGGTACAGCCACAGGCGCCCGGAGCCGTCGCGGGCGACGAGGTCCGCGAGGCCGTCGCCGGTGAGGTCCCGGGCGCCGCTGACCAGGTCGTAGACCTGCCAGCCCCGGCCGACGTGGAGCCGGGCGGCGAACGGCGCCGACGGGTTGCCGCTGCCCCGGTGGTACCACAGGTGGCCGGAGCGGTCGCGGGCCACCGCGTCGCCCCTGCCGTCGGCGCGCAGCGCCGTCATCGGGGTGACCAGGTCGTACGCGCCCCAGCCGCCGCCCACGCGGTAGCGGACGAAGAACGGGGAGGTGCCGCCGCCGGTGCCCTGGTACTGCCACAGCACCCCGGAGCCGTCGCGGGCGAGGACGTTGTGGCGGTCGGTGCCCGGGTCCGGCGCGGTGGGGGCGACCCCCTCCACGTCGGCCGCGTCGACCCACGCGAGGCGGTGGTTGTAGCGGACGGGGCGGAACGAGTTCTTCCCCCGCACCAGCGTCCGCGAGCCGGGGCCCGTGCCGTCGAACGTGCCCCTGTGGTAGTACGTGCCGGGCACGGCCGCGCCGGCCGACGCGTACAGCTGCCCGGCCGGGAGCGCGTACCTCGTCAGGTGGGCGCCGTTCCGGTCCGGCACCGGCACGCCCGTGCCCGCGTACGCCGCGTCCTCCGGGTAGCCGCGCCCGTACACCTCGACGGTCGCGCCGGCCCCGGCCCGCAGCACGGTCCCGGACCGCACCGGCGCGGTGTACTGGCCGCCCGGGTTGCGGAACCACGCCTTCCGGCCGCCGTGCCAGATCGCCGTCCAGTCGTTGCGCGCCTCGGCGACGACGTACGTCCCGCCGGCGACGAGCTTGTTGCCCCAGTTCCAGCCCTCGCTCCAGGTCTGCGCGCCCAGGTAGGGGTCGCCGACCGTGGCCGAACCGGTGGAGGGCGATGTGTACAGGTAGCCGAGGTTCGCCGGCCGCGGGGTGACCGCGGCACCCCCGTTGGTCAGCTTCGGCTGGTTGGCCCGGGTGAACGGCGGCACGAAGCGGACGAGCTGCCCAGCCCTGAGCGGGCCGCCGGCGCCGCCGGCACCCGTGGGGGCGCCCATCAGCGCCATGTAGTGGTTCCAGTCCCAGAACGGGCCCGGGTCCCAGTGCATGGGGCGGACCTTGGTGTCCAGGGCGCCCGGGACCTCGTCGTGGCCGATGACGTGCTCGCGGTCGAGCGGGATGCGGTACTTGGCGGCCAGGTGCCTCACGAGCGCCGCGGACGACTCGTACTGCGGCTCCGTGTACCAGCTGCCCTCCTTGATGGCGTAGCCCTCGTGCTCGATGCCGATCGAGTGGGTGTTGAGGGTCTTGTTGCCCGCGTGCCACGCCTCGTTCCGGTTCTCCACCATCTGGGTGACCAGGCCGTCGGAGGCGCGGATCAGGTAGTGGGCGCTGGCGTAGGTGCCGGGGTTCTGGAAGACCGACAGCGACCCGGCGTAGCCGCCCTCCGTGTCGTGGATGACGATGTACCGGATGTCCTGGCCGTTCGCGGGGCGGCCGGCCACGGTGTAGTTGCCCCAGTCGTCCGGGCCGCTGTTCTGCTCGTACGCGGCCGGGCGGAAGTCGCAGTCCAGGCCGGCCGGGCAGTCGGGGGCCGGGGCGGTGGCCGAGGTGGCCGCGGTGGCCGGGGCCGCCGCGAGCGGGACCCTCGACGGCCGGACCGGCCTCACGGACGGGTCGGCGGGCAGGGACAGCCGCTGCCCGTCGCCGGTGGTCCGCCGCTCGCCGGTCCGGATCGACTCGAAGACGCGCTCCGCGAACAGCCGCGCGCCCCTGCGGTCGGGCGCCTGGCTGTAGCGGGCGACGGCCGGGTACCACCCGTCCGGCTCGTCGGGCAGGGAGCCGGTGGCCCTCCGCTGGTACTCGGCGAGGAGCGCCGCGCCGGCGCGGACGCTCTGCCGGGGGTCGACGCGCACCGCGTCGGGGGAGGCGCCGGCCAGCCGGGCGGCCTCGTCGAGCGTGTGCAGCCGGGGGTCGTCCGTGTCGACGGGCTTCCCGCGCACCGACTTCAGCGCCCTCTCCGCGTCGAAGCGCCTCTCGACCTCCGGGTCGCCGCTGCGGTTCATGTGGGCGAGGCGGTGCTCGTCGTCCCCGCCGCCGTGGCCGTCCTCCGGGTCCTCCAGGTCCTCCGGGCCGACCCGGGTGAGTCCCATGACGTTGTACGCGCCGGTGGTGCTGGGCCGGCCCCCGTGGCTCTCCCAGCGCGTCTGCCGGTACGCCACCGCCATCAGCACGCTCACCGGGACGCCGAACTCGCGGGCGGCCTCCTCGAACCGGGCCTGCAGCTCCGTGCCCGGCGCCGCGGCCGCGGCCGCGGGGGCGCCGGGGACTCCGGGGGACGCCACGGCGAGGGCGCCGGCGGTCGTCGCCACGGCGACCACCGAGGCGATGCCGTGCACCAGGAGTCTGCCCCTCCTGCGGTCTCTTCGACGTTCAACGCTCAAGTCCCACCCCTGCGTGCGAAGTTGGCGTCCGTACGGGCCGTTCGGCCCGGGAGCGCGGGACGCTACCAAACCCGCACCCGCGAAGGGGACGTCCCGCCGCCGGCCGCCTCCGCCCCGGAGCGGAAGCGGCCGTCTCACTTCCTGGTCCCGTACGTGGACGCCTGTCCGGAGCGCGTAATGTGATGGAGGTGACCGTGAACGCTGACACCCACGCCGTCGCCGCCCAGGCGACCTGGCGAGACCTGCCCGCGGCGCAGCAGCCCGAGTACCCGGACGCCGAGGCTCTGCGCGACGTGATCGCCGAGCTGGAGTCGTATCCGCCGCTCGTCTTCGCCGGTGAGTGCGACCAGCTGCGGGCCAGGATGGGGGCCGTCGCCCGGGGCGAGGCGTTCCTGCTCCAGGGCGGGGACTGCGCGGAGTCCTTCGACGCCGTGGGCGCCGAGGACATCCGCGCCAAGCTGAAGACCCTCCTGCAGATGGGCGCCGTGCTGACGTACGCCGCCTCCGTGCCCGTCGTGAAGGTGGGCCGGATCGCCGGCCAGTACTCGAAGCCGCGCTCCAAGCCCACCGAGACCCGCGACGGGGTGACCCTGCCCACGTACCGCGGCGACTCCGTCAACGGCTTCGACTTCACCGAGGAGGCGCGCGTCCCGGACCCGCAGCGCCTCAAGCGCATGTACCAGGCGTCCGCCTCGACGCTGAACCTGGTCCGCGCCTTCACCACCGGCGGCTACGCCGACCTGCGCCAGGTGCACGCCTGGAACCAGGACTTCGTGAAGTCCTCCCCCTCCGGCCAGCGGTACGAGCAGCTGGCCCGCGAGATCGACAACGCCCTCAGCTTCATGAAGGCCTGCGGCACGGACCCGGCCGAGTTCCGCACGGTCGAGTTCTTCGCCTCCCACGAGGCGCTGCTCCTGGCCTACGAGTCGGCGCTGACCCGTGTCGACTCGCGCACCGGCGACCTGTACGACACGTCGGGCCACATGCTGTGGATCGGCGAGCGCACGCGGCAGCTGGACCACGCGCACATCGAGTTCGCGTCCCGGATCCGCAACCCGATCGGCATCAAGCTCGGTCCGACGACCACGGTCGACGAAGCGCTCACCTACGTCGACCGCCTGGACCCGGATCGCGAGCCGGGCCGGCTGACCTTCATCGTCCGCATGGGCGCCGACAAGGTCCGCGACAGGCTCCCCGAGCTGGTGGAGAAGGTCACGGCCGCGGGCGCGGTCGTCGCCTGGGTCGCCGACCCGATGCACGGCAACACCTTCGAGGCGGCCTCGGGCCACAAGACGCGCCGCTTCGACGACGTCCTGGACGAGGTCAAGGGCTTCTTCGAGGTCCACAAGGCGCTCGGCACGCACCCGGGCGGCATCCACGTCGAGCTGACCGGCGACGACGTCACCGAGTGCGTCGGCGGCGGCGACGAGATCTTCGTCGACGACCTGCACCAGCGCTACGAGACGGCCTGCGACCCGCGGCTCAACCGCAGCCAGTCGCTGGACCTCGCGTTCCTGGTGGCGGAGATGTACCGGGACCAGTGAGCGGGGCCACCGCCCTCCGGGGCGGCGGCACGGCGGTGGGGCGCGGACCGGTGTGATCCGCGCCCCACCGCCGTGTCCGGGGCGCCCTCCGGGCTTCCGCGCACCCCGTCCCGTAGGTAAGGTTAGGTTAACCTCACCACCTGGGTGGGGGATGTCGGCCGCGACCTGCAGGAAGGTGACCCGCGTGTACGTCTGCTCGTGCTTCGGCATCACCGAGAAGCAGGTCAGGGAGCACGCGGACGCCGGTGCCCGCACCCCGCGCCAGATAGCCTCGGCCTGCAAGGCGGGCACCGACTGCGGCTCCTGCGTGCGCCGCATCCAGGCCATCCTGGGCCGGGGCGCCTGCCCGCGGCGCGAGCCGGCGGAGCAGGGCGGCCCGGCACCCTCCGAGCGGCCCCCGGCCCCCGCCGCGGCGCCGTCCCCGGCGCTCCAGGTCCTCTCCGGGGCCGCCTGAGGGCCGACCCGGTCCGCGCCCCGCCGGACGGGCGGCGCGCCTAGCCCTCCGGCTGCTCGACGGTCGTCGCCAGGTACAGCGACTCCCCGAGCTTCTGCACCAGCTCCAGCTGCGTGTCCAGGTAGTCGATGTGGCGCTCCTCGTCGGCGAGGATCGCCTCGAAGATGTTGGCCGAGGTGACGTCGCCCTTGTCGCGCATCACCCGGATGCCGCGCCGCAGCCGGTCGATCGCCTCCACCTCGACCTCGCGGTCGGCGTGGAACATCTCCGTCACCGTCTGGCCCACGCGGACGTGGAAGAGCCGCTGGTAGTTGGGCAGGCCCTCCAGGAGGAGGATCCGGTCCGTGAGCACCTCGGCGTGCTTCATCTCGTCGAAGGACTCCGCTCGCGTGTACTTCGCGAGCTTCGTCCACCCGAAGTTCTCCTGCATCTTCGAGTGCAGGAAGTACTGGTTGATCGCGGTCAGTTCGGCGGTCAGCTGCTCGTTGAGGAAGTCGAGGACCTCGGGGTCGCCCTGCATGGCAGAGGCTCCTTCCGCGTGGATAAGGGGGGCGGGATGCGCGCATCCTCGCACCACCGGGGAGGGTCGTCCAGTAAGTAGTGACCTGTCGGGGCCCACCCCATTCGTCCCGCGCTTCGGTCGTGACCACCCCTCCCGGTCTGTCACCATTGGGGGCATGGTTCAGCCGGAGAGCGGGGAACACCGGGCGGCGGGGGAGCCCGCGCTCCCGCCTGGGCAGCGCCTGCAGCGCGGCTGGCCGGTCACCCACTACGGCCCCGTCCCCAGGTTCCGGCCCGACCGCTGGGAGTTCCAGGTCTTCGGCGCCACGGCGGACGGCGGGAAACACTGCTGGAACCACGAGGAGTTCACCGCGCTGCCGTTCTCCACCGTCGTCGCCGACCTGCACTGCGTCACCAGGTTCAGCATGGTCGGGGCCGAGTGGGGCGGCGTCCCCGCGCGCACGGTGCTGGAGCTGGCCCCGCCCGCCCCCGGCGCCGGCCACGTGATGGTGTGGGCCGAGTACGGCTTCAGCGCCAACATGCGGCTGTCGGACTTCGCCTCCGAGCGCACCCTCTTCGCCACCCACAAGGACGGCGAGCCGCTCACCGCGGAGCACGGGTTCCCGCTGCGGCTGATCGTGCCCCACCTGTACGCCTGGAAGGGTCCCAAGTGGGTCCGCGGCGTCGAGTACATGACCGCCGACCGCCGCGGCTTCTGGGAGGAGCGCGGCTACCACAACATCGGCGACCCGTGGGCCGAGCAGCGCTACTCGTACCAGGAGGAACCGGGGGACGGCCCGGAGCTCTGACCCCGGCCCCCGCGGCGCGGCCCCCGCCGGGGCCGGGGGCGCGCGGCCGGCGCTCCGGGACCGG
>JAAXOU010000021.1 GCA_012396115.1 Streptomyces somaliensis DSM 40738
CGCGCCGCGTGGCGACGGCCGCGGCGGCGGACGAGACGCTCAGGGCCCGCCTGGTGCGGGGCCTCGACCTGGCGCTGCTGCCGGCCGGGGCCGCCCCGCCGGGCGGGCCCTTCTACGTACGGGAGTAGTTCCACGTACGGGAGTAGGGGGGAGAGGAGTAGAGGGAGCAGGGAGAGGGGCCGGGTCAGCCGAAGACCGGGCCGGTGTACTTCTCGCCCGGCCCCTGACCCGGCTCGTCCGGTACCAGCGACGCCTCGCGGAACGCCAGCTGCAGGGACTTCAGCCCGTCCCGCAGCGGCGCCGCGTGGAAGGAGCTGATCTCCGTCGCGCCCGCGTCGAGCAGGCCCGCCAGGGCGTGCACCAGCTTGCGGGCCTCGTCCAGGTCCTTGTGCGCGTCGCCCTCCTCGGTCAGCCCGAGCTTCACGGCCGCGGCGCTCATCAGGTTCACGGCGACCGTGACGATCACCTCCACCGCGGGGACCTCCGCGATGTCGCGGGTCATGGCGGCGAAGTCGGGTGCGGGCTCGCTGGGCGTGGCGTCACTCATGTCCCACACGATAGGCGCTCGCGCCACCCGTCCGGCCCGGCCCGCCCGGTTGGGCGCACCGGCGGGCAGATGGTAGCCTGGTGTGACGACCGGCCGGAACCGCATCAGCTCCGGCCCACAAGTGGAGGCTCCGTCTCCCACCTGGCCGCCCCCGGGGCGGCGGGTCACCGGTCAGGCGGCGCCCATCGTTCCGTACGGACGATGGACCCGCCCGAGCACAGCGCCCCGCGGTACACCGTGGCGGTGCTCCGGTATCACCAGGAGCCCCGCCTGTGTCCCGTCCGGGGCGTTTTTTCACGCACCGGCGCGGTTGGTCTCAGAACAGACGTTACGCGTCCGTCCGCCAGGCGGTCGCGTGGTGCTACCGAGGAGGATCCATCAGCGCCGAGCCCCGCATCAACGACCGGATTCGCGTTCCCGAGGTGCGACTTGTCGGTCCCAGCGGCGAGCAGGTCGGAATCGTTCCGCTCGCCAAGGCCCTGGAGCTTGCCCAGGAGTACGACCTCGACCTGGTCGAGGTCGCGGCGAACGCCCGTCCGCCCGTGTGCAAGCTCATGGACTACGGGAAGTTCAAGTACGAGTCGGCCATGAAGGCCCGTGAGGCGCGCAAGAACCAGGCGCACACGGTCATCAAGGAGATGAAGCTCCGGCCGAAGATCGATCCGCACGACTACGACACCAAGAAGGGTCACGTCGTCCGGTTCCTCAAGCAGGGCGACAAGGTCAAGATCACGATCATGTTCCGCGGACGCGAGCAGTCCCGGCCGGAGCTCGGCTACCGGCTCCTGCAGCGGCTCGCGGAGGACGTCCAGGAGCTCGGCTTCGTCGAGTCGAACCCGAAGCAGGACGGCCGCAACATGATCATGGTTCTCGGTCCGCACAAGAAGAAGACCGAGGCCATGGCCGAGGCCCGCGAGGCGCAGGCCGCCCGCAAGGCGGAGCGCCAGGGCCAGCCCGCCCAGGCGGATCCGTCCGCCGAGTAGCCCGCAAGGCCGTGTCCGGGGCACCCCGCCCGGGACGCGAAACCGACCCACCTGACGCTCCCGCGCGCCGGTCCCCGGACCGGCTGGGGGCGCCACTGACGAGGAGACAACGGCGCTATGCCGAAGAACAAGACGCACAGCGGTGCCAAGAAGCGCTTCAAGATCACCGGCTCGGGCAAGGTGCTCCGCGAGCGCGCCGGCAAGCGCCACCTGCTCGAGCGCAAGTCGTCCAAGCTGACGCGCCGCCTCACCGGCAACGCCGAGATGGCCCCGGGTGACAGCGCCAAGATCAAGAAGATGCTGGGCATCTGACCCCGATCGTCTGATCCGAAGCCCCCCGAAAGCCGGGACCCGTTCGTTCCCGGGCCGTGTGACCGTCCCGCGGCCCCGCTACAAGGAGTCAACAAGTGGCACGCGTCAAGCGCGCAGTCAACGCTCACAAGAAGCGCCGTGCGATCCTCGAGCAGGCCAGCGGTTACCGCGGCCAGCGCTCGCGCCTGTACCGCAAGGCGAAGGAGCAGGTCACCCACTCGCTGGTCTACAACTACAACGACCGCAAGAAGCGCAAGGGCGACTTCCGCCAGCTGTGGATCCAGCGCATCAACGCCGCCGCCCGCGCCAACGGCATCACCTACAACCGCTTCATCCAGGGTCTGAAGGCTGCCAACATCGAGGTCGACCGCAAGATCCTGGCCGAGCTCGCGGTCAACGACGCCACCGCGTTCGCCGCCCTCGTCGAGGTCGCCCAGAAGGCCCTCCCGAGCGACGTCAACGCCCCGAAGGCCGCCGCCTGACCTTCCCAGGCCGCCGTTCTTCCGACCGGACCCGCAGGCCCCGCGCCTGCGGGTCCGGTGCGTTCGCCGTCCCCCGCCACGAACCCGACCCCGCAGGTCAGAAAGAGCCGCCGAGCACCATGGGCACCCCCGAGCTGATCTCCCCGCGTTCCCCGCGCGTCGCCGCCGCGCGGCGCCTGGCCAAGCGGAACTTCCGGAGCAAGGAGCGCCGGTTCATCGCCGAGGGGCCGCAGGCCGTCCGCGAGGCCGCCGGGCACCGGGGGCCGGACGGCGAGCCGACGCTGCGCGAACTCTTCACCACCGCCGAGGCCGCCACCCGGTACGCCGCCATCGTCGACGCCGCCCGCGCCGCCGGCGCCCGCGTCCACCACGCCTCCGACGCCGTCCTCGCCGAGATCTCCCAGACCGTCACCCCGCAGGGCCTCGTCGGCGTCTGCGGCTTCCTCGACTCGCCGTTCGAGGAGGTCCTCGCCGCCCGCCCCCGGCTGGTCGCCGTCCTGGCCCACGTACGCGACCCCGGCAACGCCGGCACCGTCCTGCGCTGCGCCGACGCGGCCGGCGCCGACGCCGTCGTCCTCACCGACGCCTCGGTCGACCTGTACAACCCCAAGTCCGTCCGCGCCTCCGCCGGCTCCCTCTTCCATCTGCCGGTCGCCGTCGGCGTCCCCGTCCGGCAGGCCGTCTCCGGTCTGAAGGCCGCCGGGGCCCGCGTCCTCGCCGCCGACGGCGCCGGCGCCGACGACCTCGACGCCGAACTCGACGCGGGCACCATGGGCGGCCCCACCGCGTGGATCTTCGGCAACGAGGCATGGGGGCTCCCGGAGGAGACCCGCGCCCTCGCCGACGCCGTCGTGCGCGTCCCCATCCACGGCAGGGCCGAGAGCCTGAACCTGGCGACCGCCGCCGCGGTGTGCCTCTACGCCTCCGCCCGGGCGCAGCGGTCGGCCGGGGGTTGCCGCCGCGCCACCCCGAGCTAGTAGGGTGACGGGCTCGAAGACCCGTCGCGCGACACTTGGGGGTGGGGACACCGGCATGACGCTCGGCACGAGCAGCCACGCGGAGGACCGCGGCGCCTTAACGCGCCGGGCGGCCCGCGACGGCGCCCCCGCGCGCGACCCCGGCGCCCCCGCCGTCCGGGAGTGCGACCCCGACGACATGCCCGACGGGCTCGTCGTCGCCGACGCCGCCGGCCGGATCGTCTGCTTCAACGCCCCGGCCGTCCGGATCACCGCCGTCCCCCGCGAACGGGCGCTCGGCCGCCCCCTGGAGGAGGCCCTCCCGCTGGAGGACCTCAAGGGACGCCGCTGGTGGGCGCTGACCGACCCGTACGGCGGCCTCGCCATCCGCACCGGTCAGCCCGAGCGCTACCTGCTGCTCCCCGGGGGCCGGGAGGTCCTCGCCGCCGCCCGCTACGTGAGGGACGAGCCGCTCGGCCCGGTCCGCCGCGTCGTGGTCACGCTCCGCGACGCCGAGGCCCGCCGCCGCAACGAGCGCAGCCACGCCGAGCTGATCGCCACCGTCGCCCACGAGCTGCGCTCCCCGCTGACCTCCGTCCGGGGCTTCACCCGGACCCTCCTCGCCAAGTGGGAGCGGTTCACCGACGAGCAGAAGCGGCTCATCCTGGAGACCGTCGACGCCGACGCCAAACGCGTCACCCGGCTCATCACCGAGCTGCTCGACATCTCCCGCATCGACTCCGGCCGGTTGGAGGTGCGCCGCCAGCCCGTCGACGTCGCCGCCGCCGTCGGCCGCCACGTCCAGGGGTTCACCGCCCGCGGGCAGTCGCCCGACCGTTTCTTCGTCCGCGTCCGCCGACCCCTGCCCGAGTTGTGGGCCGATCCGGACAAGGTCGATCAGATTCTGGGCAACCTCCTGGAAAACGCCGTGCGGCACGGCGAGGGAACCGTCACCATCGAGGTGGCGCCCACCGGGCCGCAGGACGACGAGACGGGAACGGCGGTCACCGTGAGCGACGAGGGTCCCGGCATCCCGGAGGAGTCGATGGGCCGTGTCTTCACCCGCTTCTGGCGGGGGAGCACCCGCGGCGGCACCGGTCTCGGCCTGTACATCGTCAAGGGACTCGTCGAAGCCCACGGCGGCACCATCACCGTCGGCCGTGCCCCCGCGGGGGGCGCGGAGTTCCGGTTCACCCTGCCCGTGGGGGCCCCGACGTACCTGACCCGGGGGATCTGATCCCGCCGGTCCGGACCCGACGGCACCCACGGGCCCGTCCCGCGACAGCCACACCCCGTTAGACTCGGCCTTTGGCACCCTTGCGTCCTCGGTCGTCGAGCGGGGGCCCCAGCCCATTCGGAAGTACGGGAAGAGATGTCGGCACCGAACAAGTCGTACGACCCAGTCGAGGTCGAGGCACTGAAACCGGAAGAGATCGAGCGCATGCGGGACGAGGCGCTCGCCGCCTTCGCCGCCGCCGGCGACCTCGACGAGCTCGCCCACGCGAAGGTCGCCCACACGGGCGGCACCTCGCCCCTCGCCCTCGCCAACCGGGAGATCGGCGCCCTGCCCCCGCAGGCCAAGGCCGAGGCGGGCAAGCGCGTCGGCCAGGCGCGCGGCGCGGTCTCCAAAGCCCTGGCCGCCCGCCAGGTCGAACTGGAGGCCGAGCGCGACGCCCGCGTGCTGGTCGAGGAGGCGGTGGACGTCACCCTCCCCCACGACCGCATCCCGGCCGGCGCCCGCCACCCGCTGACCACCCTCATGGAACGCGTCACGGACGTCTTCGTCTCCATGGGCTACGAGGTCGCCGAGGGCCCCGAGGCCGAGGCGGAGTGGTTCAACTTCGACGCCCTCAACTTCGTCCCCGACCACCCGGCCCGCCAGATGCAGGACACCTTCTTCGTCCGGGGGCCCGAGGGCACCCGCGACGACGAGTCCGGCGTCGTGCTGCGCACCCACACCTCGCCGGTGCAGGCGCGCACGCTCGTCGACCGCGAGCCGCCGGTGTACGTCGTCTGCCCCGGCCGCGTCTACCGCACCGACGAGCTCGACGCCACGCACACCCCGGTCTTCCACCAGATCGAGCTCCTCGCCGTCGACGAGGGCCTGACGATGGCCGACCTCAAGGGCACCCTCGACCACATGGTCCGGGCGCTGTTCGGACCGGACATGAAGACCCGGCTGCGCCCGAACTTCTTCCCGTTCACCGAGCCCTCCGCCGAGATGGACATGCTCTGCTACGTCTGCCGCGGCGAGTCCGTCGGCGACGCGGACCGGCCCTGCCGCACCTGCGGCAGCGAGGGCTGGATCGAGCTCGGCGGCTGCGGCATGGTCAACCCCAAGGTGCTCGTCGCCTGCGGCGTCGACCCGGAGCGGTACAGCGGCTTCGCCTTCGGGTTCGGCATCGAACGGATGCTGATGTTCCGCCACAACGTCGAGGACATGCGAGACATGGTCGAGGGCGACGTCCGGTTCACCCGGCCGTTCGGGATGGAGATCTGATGCGGGTCCCGCTTTCGTGGCTGCGGGAGTACGTCGACCTGCCGGCGACGGAGACCGGCCGCGACGTACAGGCCAAACTGGTTTCGGCCGGCCTGGAGGTCGAGACCGTCGAGCGGCTCGGCGCCGGCCTCACCGGCCCCCTCGTGGTGGGCAGGGTCCTCACCATCGAGGAACTCACCGAGTTCAAGAAGCCGATCCGTTTCTGCACCGTCGACGTCGGCCCGGCCAACGGCACCGGCGAGCCCCAGGAGATCGTCTGCGGCGCCCGGAACTTCGCCCGGGGCGACAAGGTCGTCGTCGCCCTCCCCGGTGCCGTCCTGCCCGGTGACTTCCGCATCGCCGAGCGCAAGACCTACGGCCGGATGTCGCGCGGCATGATCTGCTCCTCCGACGAGCTCGGCATGGGCGACGACGGCACCGGGGGCATCGTCGTCCTGCCGCCCGAGCACGAGGTGGGCACCGACGCCACCGCCCTGCTGGAGCTGTACGACGAGGTCCTCGACATCGCCGTCACGCCCGACCGCGGCTACTGCCTGTCGATGCGCGGCGTCGCCCGCGAGACGGCCATCGCGTACGGGCTGCCGCTGCGCGACCCGGCCCTCCTGGACGTGCCCGCGCCGAACTCGTACGGCTACCCGGTCCAGGTCACCGATCCCGTCGGCTGCCCGCGCTTCACCGCGCGCACCGTGGTCGGCCTCGACCCCGAGGCCCGGTCGCCGATCTGGCTGCGGCGCCGTCTGCAGAAGGCCGGCATGCGCCCGGTCTCCCTCGCCGTCGACGTCACCAACTACGTGATGCTCGAACTGGGCCAGCCGCTCCACGCCTACGACCGCAGCCGCCTCGACGGCCCGATCGGGGTGCGCCGCGCCGAGCCCGGCGAGAAGATCACCACCCTCGACGGCACCGTCCGCGCCCTCGACCCGGCCGACCTCGTCATCACCGACGACCGCGGCCCGATCGGCATCGCGGGCGTCATGGGCGGCGCCGACACCGAGATCGCCGACACCGCGGCCGACCCGGACACGGGCCGGGTCCGCGGCACCACCGAGGTCGTCGTCGAGGCCGCCCACTTCGACGCGATCTCCGTGGCCCGCACGGCCCGCCGCCACAAGCTGTCCTCCGAGGCGTCCAAGCGGTTCGAGCGGGGCGTCGACCCGCAGGCCGCGGCCGCCGCCGCGCAGCGCGCCGTCGATCTGCTGGTCCTCCTCGCGGGCGGTACGGCCGAGGCCGGCGTCACCGAGGTCGTCGCGCCGGGCGCCGCGCGCACGATCACCGTGCGCGCCGACCACCCCGACCGGGTCGCGGGCGTCGCCTACGGCCGCGAGACCGTCGTCCGCCGCCTCCAGGAGATCGGCTGCGACGTGTACGGGCAGGACGAGCTCACCGTCACCGTCCCGTCCTGGCGCCCCGACCTGAGCGAGCCGAACGACCTCGCCGAGGAGGTCATCCGGCTGGAGGGGTACGAGAACCTCCCCTCCACGCTGCCCCGGCCGCCCGCCGGCCGCGGACTCACCGAGCGCCAGCGCACCCACCGCCGTGTGGGCCGCGCCCTGGCCGGCGCGGGGTACGTCGAGGCGCTGAACTACCCGTTCATCGGCGAGCAGGTCCTCGACCAGCTCGACCTCCCGTCGGACGACCCCGCCCGCCGGGTGGTGAGGCTCGTCAACCCGCTCTCCGACGAGGAGCCCGCGCTGCGCACCACGCTGCTGCCCGGCCTCCTCGCCGCGCTGCGCCGCAACGACGGCCGCGGCAGCCACGACCTGGCCCTCTTCGAGACCGGTGCGGTCTTCCGCGCCGCCGCCGAGCCGGGCGTCGCGGTGCGGCTGCCCGTCGACCGCCGCCCGACCGACGCGGAGCTCGCCGGCGTCGACGCCGTCCTGCCCGAGCAGCCGCGGCACGTCGCCGCGGTCCTCGCCGGGGCGCGCGAGCAGGCCGGCTGGTGGGGCGGGGGCCGCCCGGCCGACTGGGCCGACGCGGTCGAGGCCGCCCGGACCGTCGCCCGGGAGACCGGAACCGACCTGGTCGTCCGCCGGGGCCGCTACGGCCCGTGGCACCCGGGCCGCTGCGCCGAGCTGCTCGTCGTCGTCGACGGCGCCGAGCGGACCGCCGGCCACGCCGGCGAGCTGCACCCGCGCGTCGTCAAGGCGCTCGGCCTGCCCGCCCGGACCTGCGCCATGGAGCTCGACCTCGACCTCGTCGAGCGGGCCTCCGCCGGCCCCGTGCACGCCCCGCGGATCTCCGCCTTCCCGGTGGCCACGCAGGACGTCGCCCTGGTCGTCGACGGGGACGTGCCGGCCGCCGAGGTGGAGCGCGCGCTCCGCGAGGGCGCGGGCGGACTGCTGGAGTCCATCCGGCTGTTCGACGTGTTCACCGGCGAACAGATCGGTGAGGGCCGCAAGTCCCTGGCGTACGCGCTGCGGTTCCGCGCCGGGGACCGCACGCTGACCGTCGAGGAGGCCACGGCCGCCCGCGACGCGGCCGTGGCGCTCGCCGCCGAGCGCACCGGGGCGGTGCTGCGCGGCGCCTGACGCCCCGCCACCCGCAGGGGAGGGGCGCGTCCGGACCACCGGACGCGCCCCTCCCGCTTCTCCCGCGGCCGAGGGCACCGGAGGCCGTCCGCACGGCCCGGGGGCGCCGCCCGGGCCCGCGGGAGTCCCGGAGCGCCCCGCCGGTGAGCGGGGCGCGGGGCGCGGGGCTCAGGAGTAGGTGTAGAAGCCCGAGCCCGTCTTGCGGCCCAGGCGGCCCGCGTCCACCATGCGCTGGAGCAGCGGGGGAGCCGCGTACAGGGGCTCCTTGTACTCGGCGTACATCGAGTCGGCGACCGAGGCGACCGTGTCCAGGCCGATCAGGTCGGACAGCTTCAGCGGGCCCATGGGGTGGGCGCAGCCCATCTCCATGCCGTTGTCGATGTCCTCGCGGCTGGCGATGCCCGACTCGAACATCCGGATCGCCGACAGCAGGTACGGGATCAGCAGCGCGTTCACCACAAAACCGGACCGGTCCCGGGCGCGGATCGCGTGCTTGCCGAGCACCTTCTCGACCACGGTCTGGGACCGGTCGACCGTGCTCTGCGAGGTGGTCAGCGCGGGGATCAGCTCGACCAGCTGCTGGACCGGCGCCGGGTTGAAGAAGTGGATGCCGATGACCCGGTCGGGGCGGGAGGTCGCCACGGCCAGCTTCACCAGCGGGATGGAGGACGTGTTGGACGCCAGGATGGCGTCCTCCCGGGTCACCACCCGGTCGAGGACCTGGAAGATCTCCGTCTTCACCTGCTCGTTCTCGACCACCGCCTCGATGACCAGGTCGCGGTCGGCGAATTCCCCGAGGTCGGTCGTGAAGCTCAGCCGGGCCAGCGCCGCGTCGCGCTCCTCCTCGCTGATCTTGCCGCGCCGGGCGGCCCGGTCGAGGGAGCCGTGCAGCCGGGCGCGGCCGATCTCCAGCGCCTCGCCGGTGGTCTCGGCCACCTTGACCTCCAGGCCGCTGCGGGCGCACACCTCCGCGATGCCCGCGCCCATCTGACCGCAGCCCACCACTCCGACGCGTGCAATGTCGGCCATTGAGTCCGTCACCTCGTGCCTTTCGCTGATCTCCGGGTGGCGGGGCGGCCGTATGGTTCCGGCACCCCCGCCTCGACCCCACGACGTTACTCCGTTCGCACGGATCGGAGGCCCCTCGGGCCGGGCATGCTCTGCGGGGACGGCCGTACGGCCTGGAGAGCCCGCTCCCGCCCCCCCGGGGGCGTCAGGAGGCGGGACGATCACGGTGGCCCACGAGGGCCGGCCGGGGCCGGCCGGGGCCGGCCGGGTGGCGACGGGAAGGCAGGGGTGACGCATGGGACACGAGGACGGCGGCCGGGTCGGGCGGCGCGGAATGGTCGTGGGAGCGGCGGGACTGGTGGCCTCGCTGCTGGTCACCGGTGACGCGACCGGTGCGGTGGGACCGGGCCCGAGGGGCGGCGGGGGCGGCGGGCCCCGGCGCGGAGGGGCGCGTACGGAGGAGTTCCGCGGGATGTGGGTGGCGACGGTCGCCAACCGCGACTGGCCCTCCCGCGCCGGACTGCCCGCGGCCGACCAGCGCGCCGAGCTGGTCGCCCTGCTCGACCGGGCCGTGGAGTGCCGCCTCAACACGGTGATCCTCCAGGTGCGGCCGACCGCCGACGCCCTGTGGCCCTCGCCGTACGAGCCGTGGGCCCAGTGCCTCACCGGCGTCCAGGGCCGGGACCCCGGCTGGGACCCGCTCGGCACGGCCGTCGCGGAGGCCCACCGGCGCGGCCTGCAACTGCACGCCTGGTTCAACCCGTACCGCGTCGCCACCCACGCCGACCCTTCGCGCCTGGTCGGGAACCACCCGGCGCGCCGCAACCCGGACTGGGTCGTCCCCCACGGCGGGAGGCTCTACTACGACCCGGGCCTGCCGCAGGTCCGGCGGTTCGTCCAGGACGCCGTGCTGGACGCGGTGGCCCGCTACGACGTCGACGCCGTCCACTTCGACGACTACTTCTACCCCTATCCGGTCGCCGGGCAGGTCTTCGACGACGACGCCTCCTACGGGGCGCACGGCGGGGGCTTCCCCGACCGGGCGGCCTGGCGGCGGAACAACGTCGACCTGCTGGTCCACGAGACGTCCCGGCGGATCAAGGAGGTCAAGCCGGAGGTGGGGTTCGGCATCAGCCCCTTCGGGATCTGGCGCAACGCCACCACCGACCCGCGCGGCTCCGACACGCGCGGCCTGCAGGCGTACGACGACCTGCACGCCGACACCCGCACCTGGGTCAGGGAGGGCTGGATCGACTACATCGCCCCCCAGCTGTACTGGCACATCGGCTTCGGGGCCGCCGACTACGCCGCGCTGGTGCCCTGGTGGAACGAGACGGTGCGCGGCACCGGCGTCCACCTCTACGTGGGGGAGGCCCTGTACCGGGCGGGGGACCCGGCGGCGCCCGCCCCGTGGCAGGACCCGGCGGAGCTGTCCCGGCACCTCGCCCTCGCCCGCGCCCACGACCAGGTGCTCGGGCACGCCTTCTTCGGCGCCCGGGACGTGGTCGCGGACCGGATCGGTGCGATGGCCGAGGTGGTGGCCGACCACTACCCGACGCCGGTCCGCCCGCCCGGGTGGTGAGGCGCACGGGGACGGGAAGGGCCCGGGGGGTGGCTCAGGCGTGTTCCCCGGGCCGTTCCCTGCGACGTACGACGGCGTCCGGGCCCGGGGACATCACGGCCTCGTGCCCGTCGTCGTCGAAGCGGACCCGGTACGGCGGATGGCCGTGCTCGCCCAGGACCTCGACGATCTCGGCCGTACGGTCGTGCCGGCCGACCACGCGGCCGTGCACCAGCAGCTCGTCGCCCACGGTTGCTTCCATCGGAAGGGACCTCCTCGCACAGATCTGTCCGTATCTGGGAGTCTATGTCCGCGGGCGTGGTCCGTCTCATCCGGAGCGTTCCCGTCCGTCTCAGAACCCGGGCGCCGACCCGGTGAGGAACTCCGCCCGGTCCAGCAGCCCCGGCGTCAGCCGCACCCCGGTCAGCCGCTCCGCCAGGGCGAACGCCGCCTCCGCCGCCGCCTCCGGGGCCGCCTCGTCCCCGCGCGGGTCGAAGCCGACCTCCCGCATCAGCGCCACCGCCCCGTCCGGGACGGCGCGGCCCCGCGCGTACGGCAGGAGCGGCTCGAAGCGCAGCCGCGGCTCGCCGTCCGCGTACCGGCTGAAGTGGTCCACCGCGGTCACGTTCCGGAAGTGCGCGACCAGCTCGGTGCCCCGCGACAGGGGGACCGCCGCTTCGTCGAGGCTGCCCAGGTAGCCGTTCGGCTCCACCATCAGCGTCCAGCCGTCGACCGCGCACAGGCCCAGGAAGTGCCGGTCGCCGCCGAACTCCCCCCACGCCCGCGCCGCGGCCCCGACCAGCGCGGCTATCCCCGCCACCCGCCCGTCCGCACGCGCGCGCAATCGCCGGAGCGCCTCCTCCGGGGAGACCGCGTGCACCAGCGTCACGCAGTAGGCCTCGATCAGCTCCGGGCAGTGGTCACCGAGCCAGCGGTAGTCGGCAGCAGTCGCGTTCATGTCCCGATCGTGGCAGTCGTCGCTGACGACAGGCCCGCCTTCTGCGACTGTTCGACCATGAAGGAGACGAACGCTTTCGGCTCGTATGAAATCTCGACCGACCCTGATCGACTCGACCGCGCGCAGATCCACCGGTGGCTGTCCACCGACACGTACTGGGCGCTCGGCCGCAGCCGCGGGAAGCAGGACGCCGCGATCGACGGCTCGCTCAACTTCGGGGCGTACGCGAAGGAGGGCGGCGCCATGGCCGCGTACGCGCGCGTGGTCACCGACCTCGCGACGTTCGCCTGGCTCTGCGACGTGTACGTGGCCCCCGCCGCCCGCGGCGGGGGCCTGGGCACCGCCCTGGTCGCGGCCGTCCGCGACCACCTCGCGCCGTACGGCGTCAACCGCGTCGCACTGGCCACTCGGGACGCCCACGGCGTCTACGGGAAGGCCGGCTTCACGCCCCTGGAGGACCCCCGGGAGTGGATGACCCTGGACCCGCGGCGGCCCGGGCCGGCGGGCGCCGCGGGGCCGGAGGCCACCCGGCCCAACGGCACGGACTAGCCTGGACCCCACGATGAACCGTCTGACCACGTCATGGGGCGAGTACGCGCTCACCCGCTTCCCCGAGCACCCCCGCGACCCCCTCCGGGCCTGGGACGCCGCCGACGAGTACCTGCTGCGGCACCTCGCCGAGCCGGACGCTTCCGCCCTCGCCGGGACCGTCGCCGTGGTCGGCGACCGCTGGGGCGCGCTGGTCACGGCCCTGGCCGACCACCCGGACACCGGCTCCGCCGCGGAGCTGGTGCAGATCACCGACTCGTACCTCGGCCGCGAGGCCACCCGGGCCAACCTCGCCCGCGCCGGCCACGCCGAGGACCGCGTGCGCCTCCTCACCACTCGGGACACCCCGCCGGAGCGCGTCGACGTCCTGCTGGTCCGCGTGCCCAGGAGCTTGGCCCTCCTGGAGGACCAGTTGCACCGCCTGGCACCCGCCCTGCACGCGGGGACCACCGTCGTCGGCACCGGTATGGTCAAGGAGATCCACACCTCCACGCTCACCCTCTTCGAGCGGCTCGTCGGCCCCACCCGCACCTCCCTCGCGGTGAGGAAGGCCCGGCTCGTCCACGCCACCCCCGACCCGGCCCTCACGCGCCCGCGCAACCCCTGGCCGCACCGGTACGCCCTGCCCGCCGACGCCCCGGCGGTGGCCGGGCTGACCGTCGTCAACCATGCGGGCGTCTTCTGCGCCGACCGCCTCGACATCGGCACCCGCCTGTTCCTCAAACACCTGCCGACCGGCCTCGGCGCCGCCCGCGTCCTCGACCTGGGCTGCGGCAACGGCGTGGTCGGCCTCGCCGTCGCGGTCGCGGAACCCGACGCCGAGGTGGTCCTCACGGACGAGTCGTACCAGGCCGTCGCCTCCGCCAGGGAGACGTTCCGCGCCTCCGCGCCGCCCGGCGCGAAGGCCCGCTTCGTCGTCGGCGACGGCACCGCCGACGTACCGGACGGCTCGGTCGACGTGGTCCTCAACAACCCGCCGTTCCACAGCCACCAGGCCGTCACCGACGCGACGGCCCGCCGGATGTTCGCCGCCGCGCGCCGCGTGCTGCGCAGCGGCGGCGAACTGCGGGTCGTCGGCAACCGGCACCTCGGCCACCACGTGACGCTGCGCCGCGTGTTCGGCAACTGCGAAGTCGTCGGCAGCGACCCGAAGTTCGTGGTGCTGCGCGCCGTCAAGCGCTGACGCCGACCGGGCCCGCCCGACCGGCCCGACCGGTCCGGTCGCCCGGGGGGCCACCTCCGCGGCCTTGGCGCGCCGGCGCGGCACCCCGCTGCCCGGGACCGGGTGCACCCGCCCGCAGCCCGGCGCCGCGCAGACCCCGCCCGGCGGCCGCCGGCGTTCCCGCCCGAGGACCACCAGGCACAGGCACGAGGACGCCGGGAACCACTCGCCCCACGGGGCGTCGTCCGACGCGTCCAGGTGCGGGTGCCACGGGCCGCCGCCGTGCGAGGCGAGCCGCAGCGGGTCGGGACCGCGCGCGAGCAGCCGGTTCAGCTCCGCGACCGCCGCGTCGAGGCCGTCGGCGGCGAACACCCGGCGCAGCGCCGACGCCGCGTCCCGCAGCCCGGCGGCATCCCGCTCCGACACGGTGACCGGCTCGTTCTCGCCGTGCTCCCGCAGCAGCCGCGCCACCTCGGCCGGGACCGGACCGTCGAGGGCCAACGCGTTGACGAGGGCCTCGGTGCGGCGGGGACGGCCCTGACCGAGTGACGGGAGGAGCGGTCATCGGCGTGCACCCCGGCAACGTAACGCTTCCGGTGTGGTTTTCCGTCACCTGCGTAACGTGCCGCCGGTGAGAGACCGCCACCCCCTCACCCGCTGCACGGCCGGCGCCGTTCCGGCCCGCACGGGCGAGGAGACGGCCGGACCCGCGCTGCTCCCCGCGGCCGCCGCCCTCCTGGGGAACGCGCTGCTCACGCACCTGCCGGGGCGCCCGCACCGGAGGCGGTGCTCCGGGCGGCGACCCTCCTCCAGGGCGCCGCCCTGCTGCTCGCAGCCGCGGCCGGTCACCCCGCCGCACTCCCGGCGGCCGTGGCGATCGCGGGGCCGGGGGAGGGGCCGCAGCCCACGGCGGTGTTCGCGATCCGGCACGGAGGTGCCCGGCCGGCCGCGCGCCCGGGTCTTCACGACCGGCGCCGGCTTGGAGAGCAGCGGCTTCGCGCCGGGCGCGGCCGTCGCGGGGCCGCTCGCGGAGGTCTCCCTGCCGCGTGCTGTCGGCGGCCGCCGCCGTACAGCTCCTCGCGGCGGCCGTCAGCGCTCCGGCAGGGCGGTCCCGCACCGCGCGCAGTACCGCACCTCGGCGCCCTCGGGAGCGAGCCGGCCGCACTCGGGGCACACCCGGTCCAGCAGGCAGGCCGGCTCACCGCCCTGCTCGCGCCCCGCAGCGGTCGGCCGGCCGATCGTCATACCGGGACGCCGGCGGTGCACCGTGAGGTAGTCGAGTCCGTGCGGCCCCGCCGCCAGCCCGCGCCGCGCCCCGTGCGGCAGCCACACCACGCACCCGGCCTCCAGCGCCTCCGACCCGGCGCCGCCCGTCTCCAGCCGCCCCCGGCCGCTCACCACGAACACCAGCACGTCGAGGTCGGCCTCCACATGGACGGCCACCTCAGCGCCGGGCGCGAGCCGCACCACGTTCGCGTCGAGCTGCCGCTCCCGGACGGCGAGCCGCCACAGGGCACCGCCCCGTTCGGCGGGCATCGCGCGGACGAGGTCGGACATCCGGGCGAGCACGCTCGCCTCCGGGGGCACTGCCACGTTGTTCCTCCCGAGAACACCGGCGGGGTGAGGGCCACCGGATCGTAGCGAGTCGCCGCCCCCGACACGCGGCAGCGGTCAGCGCGCCCCGGCGGCCAGCGCCCGCACCGCCCTCTCCAGCCGCTCCCGGCGCGCCCGCGGGGTGCGGGCCTGCAGCAGCGGCGGGATCACCTGGTACCGGGCCGCCCGGTCGAGCGCCTCGAACGCCTGTCGCACCAGCCCGGCCCGCCGTGACCGCCTCGGCGGCCCCGGTACCGGCGTCGGGCCGGCCGGCATCACTTTCCGTATCCCGGATGTGATCATCCGGCCGTCACCATGATTATCTGAGGGGAGACATCGAACGGGGGATCGCACATGCGCGGCGGTGAGGCGTCTTCTCGTCCATGGACCAGAAGATCGTCTGGACCGAGCGCATTCCGGCGAAGGAGAAGTGAGCCGGTGTCCCGAGGACGCATCCTGACGGCGGCCGCCGCCGTGCTCGCCCTGCTGAGCTGCCTGCCGGGCTGCTCGCCCGCGCCCACCGCCCTGGAGGGCTGCACGGGGGAGCGGGCGGTCGGCGCGACCTCCGGGCAGCTCGCCGGCACCTACCGGGGGGAGGGCGACGCGGAGGGCGTGACGCTCGCCCTGAAGGCGTCGGAGAGCAAGCCGGGAAGCGGCACGGTCACCGTGCGCGACTGGCCGACCGGCGACTGGCACCGCGGCGAACTCGGCGAGACCTTCGACGGGTCCGGCACCTGGTCCGTGGTGCAGGGCGGCACCGCGGCCACCGAGTTCGCGCGCCTGTCCCTCTCGTTCACCGCGCCGAAGCGCTTCCTGGAGGGGGACACCCTCGACTCGCTGTCGATCGCCGAGGGCGACGGGCGCACTCACCTGTACGCGGAAGGCGACCCGGACGTCTGCCCCGCCTTCCGGCTGCGGCCGCAGGGCTGAGACCGCCCCGCCACGCCCCGCCGGCTGCGGGCCGTCAGGCGTGGCGGGAGCGGTACAGGTCGCGGATCAGCGCGATCTCCGCGCCGTGGTGGAGCAGCTCCTGGTTGACCCACCAGACGATGTCGACGAACGGGTCCTCGGGGTCGCTGCCATGGGGGTACGTGCTGTGGCCCACCGTGTCCAGGGCGCGGTCGTCGGCGGCCAGCAGGGCGTTCCGCCAGGCCGTCGCGGCCGCGTCGAACTCGGCGATCGCGCCGGCCGCGTCTCCGCTCGTGCGGTAGTCGTCCCTGGTCAGGGCGTGGGTGCCCGCGGTGTGGTCGGCCCGCAGGGCCAGCAGTTCGCTGAGGTGGCTCAGCCGCCAGGCGAGCGTGGTGAAGGGCGGCGGGACCGGGTGCGGGGCGGGCGCGGTGTCACGCCCCCAGTCGCCCGTGCCGCTCAGGGCGGTCGCGCGCGGCCCCGGCCCGTCCGTGCGGCGCCGGACCGACCAGCAGCCGGGCACCGGCTCCCACAGGTACTCCTCGTCCGTGAGGGGGCCGACCTCGACGGCCGTACCGTTGCCGCTGTCCACGACGGGGCCGGCCAGCCGGTCGGCCAGCCGCTCGCGCGCGAGGTCGAACTGGTCGAGCAGCGGGATCAGGCGTGGCGGCGTGGACATGGCGCTCCCGGGGCGGTCGAGGGCCCGAAGTGGCTGGGGCCGCGGGCCGTTGCGGAGTGGATCCCGCGTCAACCTGGCACAGCGGCCGTCTGGCCCCGCCTCATTTTCCGTACCAGCCCGGCCCGGCGGCCGACGCGGCACCGGGAGCGTGCGCCTCCCTCAGTCGAGGCAGAACTCGTTGCCCTCGACGTCCTGCATCACGATGCACGACTCGTTCTCGCCGTCGGCCCGCAGCAGCCGTACGCGTACGGCCCCGAGCGCGACCAGTCGCGCGCACTCGGCCTCCAGCACGGCGAGGCGCTCCTCGCCCACCAGGCCGGTGCCGACCCGCACGTCGAGGTGGACCCGGTTCTTGACGGCCTTGCCCTCGGGCACGCGCTGGAAGTACAGGCGCGGACCCGCCCCGAGGGGTCGGCGCAGGCGGACCACGAGCCGCGCTCCCCGGCCGGCAGCGAGCGCTGGTAGTCGTCCCACGTGGCGAACCCCTTCGGGGCGGGCGGCAGGACGTACCCCAGCACCTCGCACCAGAACCGGGCGACACGCTCCGGTTCCGCGCAGTCGAAGGTCACCTGGAACTGCTTGATCGCCGTCATCCGGCCACCCTAACGGCGTGCCTGCCGACCGCACTCGGGATTTTCCCGCCCGCGTCCCGCGTCCCGCGTCCCACGCCCGCGCCGCCGCCCGCCGGGACGCCTACGCGGACCGCGACGGGGTGCGCGCGCAAGCCGCTGGGACCCCGAACGTCCGTGAACCCGGTGAACTCCCTCAGCCCACAGGGTCCGTCGTCACCAGCACGTAGTCGAAATAGAGGGGGTCACCCTCCTCGTCCACCGGGTACTCGAAGCTGCTGTTGTTCGCGAAGATCACCTTGAGCTCCGGCAGGACGTCGAAACCGAGGTCGTTCTCCTCGACGACATGGCCCCGTTCCTCGAGCCGCGCCAGCAACTCGTCACTCGGGGTGCGGAAGACGTCGAGACCGTCGAGGGTGACCCTCATGTCCGCGTCCTCGTCGCGGAACCGCCACACCTCCACGTTGGTCAGCTCGCCCTTGCGGAAGCCGAGCATGACGTTCGCCCGGTAGCCCTCGTGCTTGCAGAGAACCTGTCCCGGCTCGGCCTCGGCGTCCGCGTCCGGGACGGTCAGGCCCAGCTCGCGCGCGGCGTGACCGGCCTCGTCGGCCGACATGCCGAACCGGAACGTCGCGAAGCCGATGTGCGGCAGCAGTTCCACGTCCACGTCCACTCCTTCGTAGGTGCGTCGGGTTCCGTCATACCAGCAGGGCGTCCTCGTCGACCGTCCACCCTCGCTTGGCGAGCATCGCCTGGAAGTTCTTGTTGTCCTTCAGGCTCTCCACCATCTCCTTGATGTGGTCGTCGTACTTCCCGGGGAATCGTGTCTTGATGTCGTCGATGTCCATGCGCATGGCCTCCGTGAGCTTCCCCTGATTGATCAACTCACGCTGCCACTGCTGCCATGCCTGCGCCTCCAGGCTGGAGCCCGAGCTGTACAGCTTCTGGTGGTCGTCGAGATCCATGCGAATCGCCGGACCGTTGTTGACCTTCTGCTTCTTGTGCGGTCGGTTCGCGATGTAGAAGCCCGGCTCGATGACGTCCTTCCAGGCCGACTTGGGCGGAATGTGGTTGACCTCCATGTCGACGGTGGAGACCCGCCTCCCGTTCACCTTCTGGTTCGCCGGGAGCAGCCCCCCGTACCAGCCGGCCCTCGACGTGCAGCCCTTGGCGATCAACCCCTCGGGATCCACCAGCGTGTAGGGGTTGGTGACGTAGCCGGCCGGATTGGGGGAGGGAGCGAGCCCGAGGGGATCGGCGGACACGTAGCGGGCGGTCTCCGGGTCGTAGTGCCGGTGGACGTTGTAGTGCAGACCGGTCTCCGGGTCGTCGTACTGGCCCGGGAAGCGCAGGGGTGTGTAGGCGGTGGCGTCACGGTTCCACGCCGTGAGCCCCCAGACGGTGGAGCGGTTGTGCCAGGCGATGCCGCCCCGCTCGTCGACGAGTTCCGTGGGTGTGCCGACCAGGTCGGTGACGATCGCGAAGAAGCGGCTGTCGACCTCCTCCGGTCCGAAACCCTCGCCGAGGGTACGGCGCTCCAGCTGGGACAAGGGACGGTAACCCTCGTGGTCCCAGGTCAGGGTGACCCCGGAGGCCATGTCGGTCTGCTCGGCCAGCCGGGTGTCCTCCCACGAGAAGAGGACCGTGGCGGCGACCGCGGTGCCGTCGGAGGCCATGCGGTGCTTGGCGGTGCGGCGGCCGAGGGGGTCGTAGGAGTAGCGCCAGACCGTGCCGTCCGGGGTGGTGCAGGAGGTGAGCCGGTCCTCGGCGTCCCAGGTGTAGTGCCAGGTGTCCGGCTTGCGGGACGGGCGCTTCTTCCGGCGCGTGACGACCCGGCCGGCGTCGTCGTACGCGTAGCGCAGCCCGCCCGCGGAGACCAGTCGCGTCCCCTCGTACACCCGCTCCCCGCGGCTTTCCACGTGCTGGGCCCGGGCGGGCCACTGGGCGCCGGTCTGGTTGCCGATGGCGTCGTAGCTGTACCGCTCCGACCAGTCGTCCACGGCGACGCCGAGCGGCCGTCCCAGCGGGTCGAGGTCGAACCGGGCGGTCAGCCCCCTCAGCTCGTCGGTGGCGGAGACGAGAAGTCCGTCCGCGCGGTAGCCGAACGCCCGGGAGCGGACCCTTCGGCGGCCCGTGGACACCGTCTGGGACGTCAGCCGGCCGACGGCGTCCCACGTGGAGGTGATCGTCACCGGGGCGGCGGAGGGCCCGAAGGTGCGGGCCAGCTCGCGGCCCAGCAGGTCGCGGGAGAAGTCGAGGGCGTGGCCGGCCACCGCGACGCGGGTCCGGTTGCCGCTCTCGTCGTACCCGTACGTGGTGACGGCGCCGGTCGGCGTGGTGCGCGACACCAACTCCCCGTGGGCGTCGTAACCGAACCGCATGGTGCGCCCGTCGACGGTCTCCGCCAGCAGGCGGCCCATCGCGTCGAACTCCAGGGCGAGGACGGACGTCGGTGTCTCGGCCCGGACCAGCCGGTCGGCCGCGTCGTAGGTGAACCGGGTGACCGTCCCGGCGGCGTCCTTCTCCAGCAGCCGGCCGACGGCGTCGTAGGTGAGGGCGAAGCGGTGGCCGGCCGGGGTGACACGGGCGGCGAGCCGGCCGGCCGCGTCGTGCTCGTAGCGGGTGGTGCGGCCGTCGAAGTCCGTCTCCGAAGTGGTCAGTCCGGTGGGGCCGTAGGTGTACGTCCAGGTCCGGCCCTGGGGATTGCGGACACCGGTGACCCGCAGTTCGGTGTCGTAGGTGAACTCGTACCGGGCCCCGTCCACACCGGTCCGCGCGGCCAGGAGGTCGAACCAGGTGTACTCGAACCGGGCGGTGCCGCCCAGGGGATCGGTGTACGAGAGGCAGTTGCCCTCCTCGTCCCAGGTCCACGACTCGGCCGTCCCGTCCGGGGCGATGCGCCGGGACAGCGAGCCGTCCGGGGTCCACTGCAGCCGGGTGACCGATCCGGCCGGGTCGGCCGACTCGCGGGGCCGCCCGAAGGCGTCCCGGGTCAGGGTGTAGGTGGCGCCCCGGGAGTCCGTGACCGACAGGGTGAGCCCCGCCGGATCGTTCACCCGACGCTCCGACAGGCCGCCCGGGAAGGTCACCGTGGCGACGGCGCCCGCCGCGTCGTACGTGTAGCGGGTGGACGTTCCGTCCGGGGCCGTCAGCGACAGCCGGTTCCCCCGGTCGTCGAAGGTCTGCCGCCAGACCGATCCGTCGGGGCCGGTCACCGCCACGGGCAGGTGCATCTCGTTGTAGACGACGGACGCGCGGCGCCCGTCGGGCAGCACCATCGAGACCAGGTCGCCGTGCCCGTCGTAACCGAACTCGGCCGTGTTGCCGAGTTCGTCGGTGCGGGACAGCAGATTGTCGTACCGGTCCCAGGTGAAGTACACGGTGTGGCCGCGGGCGTCGGTCTCGGCGACCGTCTGGCCGAGACCGTTGAACCGCGTGACGGTCACCGCGCCCGTGGAGTCGGTGAACCGGGTGACACGGGCCTCGGTGTCGTAGGAGAAGCGGGACGACAGCGCCCCGCCGGGGCCGATCGTCTCCGTCACGCGCCCGGCGGCGTCGTACACATAGGTGTACGTGTGCCCGTTCCGGTCGGTCCACGACGTCACCCGCCGGTGCTCGTCGTAGGTGAGGCGCAGGGGCACGCCGGACGAACCGGCGACCGACTCCAGGTTCCGATCGGCGTCGTATCCGAAGGAGGCGACGCGGACCGGGCCTTCGGGAGTCTCCACGTCCAGGGTGGTGACCACCCCGCGCTGCGGGTCGGTGCCGACACGCACCCGGTAGCCCGCGTCATGGCTCACCAGCACGGGCAGGCCGTCCTCGGAGCGGTCTATCCGGTAGGCGTTGCCGTTGCGGTCCTCGACGTCGGTCAGCCAGTACAGCCCCGAGTGGTAAGGGTTGCCGGCGAAGCGCCGGGTGAGCCCCGTACGCGGATCGGTGACCGCGTACGTGACGTCACCGAGGACGCCCCGCCCGGCGAGGACGAGAGGCAGCCGTTCGCCCTCCACCGGCAGCAGCTCCTGACCGGGCTCGGTCGGCACCGCCGGGTAGAACAGGACGGAGCCGTCCTCCCGCGCCCACGCGACGCCGGCCCCGGTCATCTCCAGGCGCTCGTCGAGCGTGGAGGCCCAACTGCTGCCGAAGCAGTGGCCGAAGAGATAACCGGATATGTGGGTGCGCCGCAGCGCCAGGGGGAGGACCCCGGGCAGGACGAGGTCGGTCTGGGGCATGACCGTCTCCCCGCTGGCCACGTCCACCGGGTCGGTCTTGCACCGCCTGTTGAGCAGGGACGCCGCGACCTCGCGCAGGCGGTCCAGTGCCTCGCGCATCGATGTGGGGCGACGTCGGCGTACCGGCTCGGAGCCGCCGTGGCGACGGTCCGGGCCGTCGCCCCCGTCCTCGCGGTCGTTCGCGGCGATGGCGCGCAGACGGTCGCGGACATCGCCGTCCGTCTCCCTGTGCGTCTTCGAGCCGCCCTTGATCGCGTCCGGGACCTTCTTGCCGATGTGGTCCCCGAGATCGTCCAGCGCCTTGGTGAGCTTCTCCGTGATGCCCTCGATGGAGGTGTCGAGCACGGCGGTCAGAGAGTCCTTGCCCTTGGCGCGCCCGTGGTGTCCCTTGGCCCTGCCGAGCTTGCTGCCGGCCCTGGACTTCATGGTGATCTGCACGGAGGCCAGATGCGTCGCGGCGTTGCCGTGGGCGTCGTGGTCGATCTTCGGGCCGCCGCCGGGGCCGGCGCCCGGGCCGGCGGAATTGAGCTGCAGTCCGTCCTTGCCCGCCTGCGCGGTCCGGCCGGTGTCGTACCCGTTCTGGACCCCGGCCGCGTTGAGCGCGGTCTGGATCGCGAGGTCGGCGACGATGTTCTCGATCGCGGCGACCGCGGGCGCGGTGAGCGTGGCGACGATCTCGGCGACGGCCGCGTCCGCCATCTCCTTCATGATTCGCTTGAACGCGATGCGGGTCGCGGTGATCTTCGCTCCGGCCAGCAATGTCGACAGGCCGGCCGTCACCGGCGCGAACGCCAGCGTGATTCCCACCGTCGCGCACAGATCGGCCAGTTCGCCCACCGCGGCGATCTTCCGGGCGACGATGATGTCGGCGACCCGGTCGAGGGCACCCGCCACCAGGCGGGCCGCCTTCGCCAGATCCTTGTGCTTGCCCTGCACCTTGGACCAGTGGTCGTCCAGGGCGGTGAGCGACTCGCTCTGCCCGCTGGACAGCAGCGTCTGTACGTGGGCGTACGCGGTGCCCGCGTCGTCGTCGGCGTCGTCCGCGAACTCCCGCAACGCGTCGGCCATGTCGCGGTACGCGTCCTCGTCCACGTTCGGCCAGCCCACACCGATGACATCGAGCATCGTGTCGACGCCTTCAGGTATCACATATCCCACGATTCGGCAGCCCCCGTTCCACTCGCCACACGAAAGTGTGTTCAACAGTCTGGCATGTGACGTCTTTTCGGCCATGGCCGGAGGGCCGGGAGCGGCACGAGGGCCCGTTCCCCGCACGGCTTCACCGATCCCCTGTCGCACAACCCGGCGCCCCGAACGGGGAGTTGCCGACATTCGGACCGGACAGCGACCCGAGTGACCTCAACCGCCGGACAGCGCGGTTCGCGGACGTCGCCGTTCGGCCGCCGGCCGGCGGGTGGAGTACGGCGGGGAGAGCGACGACCGCCCCGACGCCCGGCGCGGCGGCGCTCCTCTCCGAGGCCGGTCGGGGCTCGGGGTGAACCCGTCGCGGACCGCGTCGGCGCCCCGGTGAGCCGTCCGCCGGCCCCCGACTGCCCCTCAGACCCCTCATTGCATAAAACTGCATCGGTACGTATAGTCATGCCATCCAGGAGGAGGGTCCATGACGGTACGAGTGGCAGTGGCGGGAGCGAGCGGGTACGCGGGCGGGGAGCTGCTGAGGCTGCTGCTCGCACACCCCGGCGCCCGGATCGGCGCGCTGACCGGCAACTCCAACGCCGGGCAGCCGCTCGGCGCGCTCCAACCGCACCTCCTCCCACTCGCCGACCGCGTCCTGGAGCCGACCACCGCCGAGGCCCTGGCCGGGCACGACGTCGTGTTCCTCGCCCTGCCGCACGGCCGGTCCGCCGCCGTCGCCGAGCAGCTCGGCGACGAGGTGCTGGTCATCGACATGGGCGCCGACTTCCGGCTGAGGGACCCCGCCGACTGGGAGAAGTTCTACGGCTCCCCGCACGCCGGGACCTGGCCCTACGGCCTGCCCGAGCTGCCGGGCGCGCGCGCCGCGCTGGAGGGGTCCAAGCGCATCGCGGTGCCCGGCTGCTACCCCACCGCCGTGTCGCTCGCCCTCTTCCCAGCGTACGTGCACGGCCTCGCCGAGCCCGAGGCGGTGATCGTCGCCGCGTCCGGCACCTCCGGCGCGGGCAAGGTGCCCAAGCCGCACCTGCTCGGCTCCGAGGTCATGGGCTCCATGTCGCCCTACGGCGTCGGCGGCGGCCACCGGCACACCCCGGAGATGGCCCAGAACCTCGGAGCCGCCGCCGGGCAGCCGGTCACCGTCTCCTTCACGCCCACCCTCGCGCCCATGTCCCGCGGCATCCTCGCCACGTGCAGCGCCAGGGCGAAGCCCGGCACCACCGCGCGCGACCTGCGGGCCGCCTACGAGAAGGCGTACGCCGACGAGCCGTTCGTCCACCTCCTGCCCGAGGGGCGGTGGCCCGCCACGGCGTCCGTCCAGGGCTCCAACGCCGTCCAGGTCCAGGTCGCGTACGACGAGACCGCCGACCGCGTCATCGCCGTCAGCGCCGTCGACAACCTCACCAAGGGCACCGCGGGCGGCGCGGTGCAGAGCATGAACATCGCCCTCGGCCTCCCCGAGGAGACGGGCCTTCCCCCGATCGGAGTCGCACCGTGAGCGCCGCGCGCGCAGCCGCCGGGCTGCGGACGAGGACGAGGGCCGCACGGGTGCGCTGCGCGGGCGGAGGAACGTACGGAGAAGCGAACGGAGAAACGCAGTGAGCGTCACGGCAGCCAAGGGGTTCGCGGCGGCGGGCATCGCCGCCGGGATCAAGGAGAACGGCAACCCGGACCTGGCCCTCGTGGTCAACCGCGGCCCCCGCCGCGCCGCCGCGGGCGTCTTCACCTCCAACCGCGTCAAGGCCGCCCCCGTCCTGTGGTCGGAGCGGGTCCTCGGGGGCGGCGAAGTGGCCGCCGTCGTCCTCAACTCGGGCGGCGCCAACGCCTGCACCGGCCCCCGGGGCCTCCGGGACGCGCGCGCCACCGCCGAGAGGGCCGCCGAGGTCCTCGGCGTCGACGCGGGCGGGGTCGCCGTCGCCTCCACCGGTCTCATCGGCGTCCACCTCCCCATGGACAGGCTCCTGCCCGGCGTGGGGAAGGCCGCCGCCGAACTGTCCGAACACGGCGGCGACAGGGCCGCCATCGCCATCAAGACCACCGACACGGTCCACAAGACCGCCGTCGTCACCCGCGGCGCCCCCGGCCCGGGGACCGCCGGGACGTGGACGGTCGGCGGCATGGCCAAGGGCGCCGGAATGCTCGCCCCCGGCCTCGCCACCATGCTCGTCGTCCTCACCACCGACGCCGACCTCGGCGCCCCCGAGCTGGACAAGGCGCTGCGGGCCGCCGTCCGCGTCACCTTCGACCGGGTCGACTCCGACGGCTGCACGTCCACCAACGACACCGTCCTGCTGCTTGCCTCCGGCGCCTCCGGCGCCACCCCCGCCTACGACGACTTCGCCGACGCGGTGCGGGAGGTCTGCGACGACCTCGCCCGGCAGCTCGTCGCCGACGCCGAGGGCGCCTCCAAGGACATCCGGGTCGAGGTGGTCAACGCCGCCTCCGAGGCCGACGCCGTCGAGGTCGGCCGGTCCATCGCCCGCAACAACCTCCTCAAGTGCGCCGTCCACGGCGAGGACCCCAACTGGGGCCGCGTCCTGGCCGCGATCGGCACCACCGGCGCCGTCTTCGAACCGGACCGGCTGGGCGTCGCCATCAACGGCGTCCAGGTCTGCCGCGACGGCTCCGTGGGCGACGACCGCGACCTGGTCGACATGCGCTACCGGGAGGTCGTCATCACCGCCGACCTCGCCGCGGGCACCGAGTCCGCCGTCATCCTCACCAACGACCTCACCGCCGACTACGTCCACGAGAACAGCGCCTACAGCTCATGAGCACCCGCAGGAACACCGCGCTGCCGAAGGCCCGCACCCTGGTCGAGGCACTGCCCTGGCTCACCCGCCACCACGGCAGGACGGTCGTCGTCAAGTTCGGCGGCAACGCCATGGTCGACGACGACCTGAAGGCGGCCTTCGCCCAGGACGTCGTCTTCCTCCGGCGCGCCGGCCTGAGGCCCGTCGTCGTGCACGGCGGCGGCCCCCAGATCAGCGCCGCCCTCGACCGGCACGGCCTGACCAGCGAGTTCAGGGCCGGCCTGCGCGTCACCACGCCCGAGGCGATGGACGTCGTACGGATGGTCCTCGCCGGCCGGGTCCAGCGCGAGCTCGTCGGGCTGCTCAACCGGCACGGCCCGCTCGCCGTCGGCCTCACCGGCGAGGACGCCCACACCCTGACCGCCACCCGGCACCGACCGCTCGTCGACGGGGAGCCCGTCGACATCGGCCGCGTCGGGGAGATCACCGCCGTCGACACGGGCGCCGTCGAGGCGCTCCTGGCCGACGGCCGCATCCCCGTCGTGTCGTCGATCGCCCGCTCGGAGGACGACGAACATGTCTACAACGTCAATGCTGATACGGCGGCTGCGGCACTCGCTGCGGCGCTGGGCGCCGAGACGCTGATGGTCCTCACCGACGTCGAGGGCCTCTACGAGGACTGGCCGCACAGCGACGAGGTCGTCAGCCGCCTCACCGCCACCGAACTGGAGAAGCTCCTGCCCGGGCTGTCCAGCGGCATGGTCCCCAAGATGGAGGGCTGCCTCCACGCCGTGCGCAACGGCGTCCGCACCGCCCGCGTCATCGACGGGCGCGTCCCGCACGCGATCCTGCTGGAGATCTTCACCGACGAGGGCGTCGGCACCATGGTGGTGCCCGACGTGCAGGGGGCACCCGCATGAGCAACGAGCGGCTCACGCGCCGCTGGCGGTCCGCCCTCGCCGACACCTACGGCACCCCCCGCCTCCCGCTCGCGCGCGGCGAGGGCTGCCGCGTCTGGGACGCCGACGGCAGGGAGTACCTGGACTTCGTCGGCGGCATCGCGGTCAACGCCCTCGGCCACGCCCACCCGGCGGTCGTCCGGGCGGTCGGCGAGCAGGTCGCCACCCTCGCCCACGTCTCCAACCTCTTCGCCGCCGAACCGCCCGTCGCCCTCGCCGAACGGCTCCTGCGGCTGTTCGGCCGCCCCGGCCGGGTCTACTTCTGCAACTCGGGGGCCGAGGCCAACGAAGCCGCCTTCAAGATCGGGCGCCTGACGGGCCGCCGGCACACGGTCGCCGCCGTCGGCGGCTTCCACGGCCGCACCATGGGCGCCCTCGCCCTCACCGGCCAGGAGGGCAAGCGGGCGCCGTTCCACCCGCTGCCCGGCGACGTCACGCACGTCCCGTACGGCGACGCGGACGCCCTGCGGGCCGCCGTCACCACCGACACCGCCCTCCTCGTCCTCGAACCGATCCAGGGCGAGGCCGGCGTCGTCGTCCCGCCCCCGGGCTACCTGGAGGCGGCCCGCGAGATCACCCGCGCCACCGGCACCCTCCTGGTCCTGGACGAGGTGCAGACGGGCGTCGGCCGCTGCGGCCACTGGTTCGAGCACCAGGCGCACGGGGTCGAGCCCGACGTCGTCACCCTCGCCAAGGGCCTCGGCGGCGGCCTCCCGATCGGCGCGGCCGTCGCGTTCGGGGAGGCGGCCGGCCTGCTCGGGCCCGGCCACCACGGCTCCACCTTCGGCGGCAACCCCGTCGCCTGCGCCGCCGCGCTCGCCGTCCTCGACACCCTCGCCGCCGACGGCGCGCTCGACCGGGTCAAACGCGTCGGCGAACGGCTGCGCGGCGGGATCGAGGGCCTGGGGCACCCGTTGGTCTCCCGCGTCCGCGGCGCGGGCCTGCTGCTGGGTATCGTGCTCACCGAGCCCCTCGCACCCCGGGTGCAGCAGGCGGCTCAGGACGCCGGCCTCCTGGTGAACGCGCCCGCCCCCGACGTCGTCCGGCTGACGCCGCCGCTGATCGCCGGGGACGACGAGGCGGACGCGTTCCTCCGGGCCCTGCCCGGCGTCCTGGAGGCGGCCACCGCGGCCGACGGGGAGAGACGAGCCGGAGAATGACACAGAGATGACCGAGGCGCAGGGCAACGGCCAGGGCGGCCCGTCCGTACCGCAGACCCGCACGGCACGGCACCGCCGGATCGTGGACATCCTCAACCGGCAGCCGGTGCGCTCGCAGAGCCAGCTCGCCAGGCTCCTCGCGGACGACGGGCTGAGCGTCACCCAGGCGACGCTCAGCCGCGACCTCGACGAACTGGGCGCGGTGAAGATCCGCAACACCGGCGGCGAGCTGATCTACGCCGTGCCGAGCGAGGGGGGGTTCCGCACGCCCCAGGCGCCGCTGGGCGAGTCCGCCAAGGAGGAGCGCATGCGGCGCCTCTCCGGGGAACTCCTCATCTCGGCCGAGGCCTCGGCCAACCTGGTCGTCCTGCGCACGCCGCCCGGAGCGGCCCAGTTCCTCGCCTCGGCCATCGACCAGGCGGAGCTCCACGCGATCCTCGGCACCATCGCGGGCGACGACACGCTGCTGCTCATCTCCCGCGACCCGGCCGGCGGGCAGGCCCTCGCCGATCACCTGCTGCGCCTCGCCCAGAAGGAGCGCTGAGGCCCGCCCCGCACGGAGCCCGCCCGCCCCGCGGGGGCCCGGACGGGCGGGCGCCGCGCCGGGCGGTGCGAGCCCGGCCCCCACCGCCGGCGGCCCCGTCCGGCGGCCGTACGAGCCGGACCGCCCCCGGCACCACCGCGCCCCGGCACCACCGCGGCGTCCCCCGGCGCCGGACGCGAACGGCGGTGCGCGCCCCGGCCGCCGGGCGCTCCCGGCCCCTCAGCGCGCCCCCGGCGCGTCCGTCCGGGGCGGCAGCGGCAGCGGGAGGGCCGGCAGGCCGTCGAGGCTCCGCCCGACGTGCTCCTTGCGCTCGCAGTACGCGGCGAACTCCTCGTCCGTCTTCCGGGCGAAGTACTCCGCGTGCTGGGTGCGCTCCTCCCGGTAGTCCATGAACGGCACCGCGAACCCGCACGAGTCGCTGACGCGCCGCACCCGCACCACGACGATCGCCCGTGCCGACGGCCCGTCGGCGCCCTCGAAGTGCCCGATGTACTCGCCCCAGCGCGGGCCGTCCCGGAGGACCGCCTCCCCCGTGCCGTGCACCCGCAGCACCTTCGGCGGGCCGCTGAAAGCGCACCACATCAGGGTGATCCGCCCGTTCCCGGGTTCGCGCAGGTGGGCGATGGTCTCGGCGGTGCTGCCACCGAAGTCCAGGTAGGCCAGCGTCAACCCGTCGATCACGACGAGGGTGCCCCTGCGGCCCTTGGGGGAGACGTTGACGTGCCCGTCGCCGGCGAGCGGGGCGGTGGCGGTGAAGAAGACGGGCTGTTCCTCGATGAACGCCCGTATCCGGCCTTCGACGGCCGCGTAGCGCTGTCCCATGTGCGGATCATCGCACCCCGGCCCGCCTCCGGGGGGCCGGCCGAACCGTTTTGACAAATCATGCAGATCTCTGCATAGTTATGCCCATCGCCGGATGCACCGCTTAAGGAGAAACCCGTGACCGAGCGCGTCGTACTCGCCTACTCGGGCGGCCTGGACACCTCCGTCGCCATCGGCTGGATCGCCGAGGAGACGGGCGCCGAGGTCGTCGCCGTCGCCGTGGACGTCGGCCAGGGCGGCGAGGACCTGGACGTGATCCGCAAGCGCGCGCTCGCCTGCGGTGCGGTCGAGGCCGAGGTCGCGGACGCCAGGGACGAGTTCGCCGACGGGTACTGCCTTCCGGCGATCAAGGCGAACGCCCTCTACATGGACCGGTACCCGCTGGTCTCGGCGCTCTCCCGGCCGGTGATCGTCAAGCACCTCGTCGCCGCCGCGAAGAAGCACGGCGCCTCCACCGTCGCCCACGGCTGCACCGGCAAGGGCAACGACCAGGTCCGCTTCGAGGCCGGCATCGCCGCGCTCGGCCCCGACCTGAGGTGCATCGCCCCGGTCCGGGACTACGCGATGACCCGCGACAAGGCCATCGCCTTCGCCGAGAAGGCCGACCTGCCGATCGCCACCACCAAGAAGTCCCCCTACTCCATCGACCAGAACGTCTTCGGCCGGGCCGTCGAGACCGGTTTCCTGGAGGACATCTGGAACGCGCCGACCGAGGACGTCTACGACTACACCTCCGACCCGGCCGTGCCGCGCGAACCGGACGAGGTCGTCGTCAGCTTCGAGGAGGGCGTGCCGGTCGCCCTCGACGGCAGGCCCGTCACGGTCCTCCAGGCCATCCGGCAGCTCAACGAGCGGGCGGGGGCCCAGGGCGTCGGCCGGATCGACATGGTCGAGGACCGGCTCGTCGGCATCAAGTCCCGCGAGGTGTACGAGGCCCCCGGCGCGATCGCGCTGATCACCGCCCACCAGGAGCTGGAGAACGTCACCGTCGAGCGCGAACTGGCCCGCTACAAGCGGCAGGTGGAGCAGCGCTGGGCCGAACTGGTCTACGACGGCCTGTGGTTCTCCCCGCTGAAGCGGGCCCTGGACGGCTTCGTCGACGAGGCCAACCGGCACGTCACCGGCGACGTCCGGATGACCCTGCACGGCGGCCGGGCGGTCGTCACGGGGCGGCGCTCCGAGCAGTCGCTGTACGACTTCAACCTCGCCACGTACGACACCGGCGACACCTTCGACCAGTCCAAGGCGCAGGGCTTCATCGACATCTTCAGCCTGTCGGCGAAGCTCGCCGCCCGGCGCGACCTGGCCTGACCCCGGCCCGCCCGGCGCCGCACCGCCGCCCTCCGCGCCCGCCTCCCCGCCCCCTCGCGGGGAGGCGGGCGCGCATCCGCACCACCGATCCCGAGGAGTTCCACGCAGTGAGCAGCAGCAACAACGGCGACGTCCGGCTGTGGGGCGGCCGGTTCGCCGACGGCCCGTCCGAGGCGCTGGCGAAACTCTCCGCGTCCGTCCACTTCGACTGGCGGCTCGCCCCGTACGACATCGCCGGCTCCCGCGCCCACGCGCGCGTGCTGCACGGGGCCGGGCTCCTCACCGGGGACGAGCTGGCCCGCATGCTGACCGGCCTCGACGAGCTGGAACGGGACGTGGCCTCCGGCGCCTTCACCGCCACCCTCGCCGACGAGGACGTCCACACCGCCCTGGAGCGCGGTCTGCTGGAGCGCCTCGGCCCCGAGCTGGGCGGCAGGCTGCGCGCCGGCCGGTCGCGCAACGACCAGGTGGCCACGCTGCTGCGGATGTACCTGCGCGACCACGCCCGGATCGTCGGCGGCCTCCTCGCGGACCTGCAGGACGCCCTCGTCGGCCTCGCCGAGGCGCACCCGGACGTCGCGATGCCGGGCCGCACCCACCTCCAGCACGCCCAGCCGGTCCTCTTCGCCCACCACGTGCTCGCCCACGTGCAGGCCCTGTCCCGGGACGCCGAGCGGCTGCGCCAGTGGGACGGGCGCACGGCCGTCTCCCCGTACGGCTCCGGCGCGCTCGCCGGCTCCTCCCTCGGACTCGACCCGGAGGCGGTCGCCCGCGACCTGGGCTTCGAGAACGGCAGTGCGGGCAACTCCATCGACGGCACGGCGTCGCGGGACTTCGCGGCGGAGTTCGCCTTCATCACCGCGATGATCGGGGTGAACCTCTCCCGGATCGCGGAGGAGGTCATCATCTGGAGCACGAAGGAGTTCTCTTTCGTCACCCTCCACGACGCCTTCTCGACCGGCTCGTCGATCATGCCGCAGAAGAAGAACCCGGACATCGCGGAGCTGGCGCGCGGCAAGGCGGGCCGCCTCATCGGCAACCTGACCGGTCTGCTGGCGACGCTGAAGGCCCTGCCGCTGGCCTACAACCGGGACCTCCAGGAGGACAAGGAGCCGCTCTTCGACTCCTGCGACCAACTGGAGGTGCTGCTGCCGGCGCTCACCGGGATGATGGCCACCCTCACGGTGAACCGGGAGCGGATGGAGGAGCTGGCCCCGGCCGGGTTCTCCCTGGCGACGGACATCGCGGAGTGGCTGGTCGGGCGGGGGGTGCCGTTCCGGGTGGCGCACGAGGCCGCGGGCGAGTGCGTGAAGGCCGCCGAGGCGGAGGGCAAGGAGCTGGCCGACCTCACCGACGAGCAGTTCGCGAAGGTCTCCGAGCACCTGACGCCCGACGTCCGCGCGGTCCTCGACGTCCCCGGCTCCCTGGCCTCCCGCGGTGGCCGCGGCGGCACGGCCCCCGCGGCGGTGGCCGTGCAACTCGCCGAGGTCAAGGCCGACCTGGCGGTCCAGCACGCCTGGGCGGGGGCCGGGAAGGGGTGACCGCGTCCGCCCGGCCCGGCCCGGGGCGCTCCAGCCGGGGCGTCCCGGGCGGGTCGGCCGGGGCGGCGGGGCGGGCCGTCGGGCGGTGGGCCGGTCGTGAGCCAGCCATTTTTCATATGAGACTCCTGCGTCTCACCCGGGTTATGGTTGTCTCATGAGTGTGGACCGTGACCGAGTGCTCCGCGCGGCCGCCGCGCTGCTCTCCCGCAGATCGACCGCCACCATGGACGAGGTCGCCCGGGCCGCCGGAATCGGGCGCGCGACGCTGCACCGGCACTTCGCCGGGCGGGAAGCGCTGGTCGGGGCGCTGGAGGAGCTGGGCATCCAGGAGTTCGAGACGGCCCTCGACGCCGCCCGGCTCGACGACGGCACCGCGCAGGAGGCCCTGCGGCGGCTGGTCGCCGAGGTGGAACCGGTCGCCGGACTGCTGTCGTTCCTGATCTCCGAGAACCAGCTCTTCGAGGGCGAGGTCAACGAGGGGTGGTCCCGGCTGGACGCCCGCGTGGCCGCGCTGTTCCGACGCGGTCAGGAACGCGGCGAGTTCCGCTTCGACCTGACCCCCGCCTGGCTGACGGAGGCGCTCTACGGCCTCGTCGCCGCCTGCGCCTGGGCCGTCCAGGACGGGCGGGTCGCCGGCAGGGACTTCCAGTACATGATCGTCGAGCTGCTGCTCGGCGGGGCGCGCAGGGACGTGGGGAGGTGACCCCGGCCGCGCGGACGGCCGGGGAGGAGGGACCCGGCCGCCGGCCGGGCCGCTGGGTGGCCCTCGCCGTCCTGGCCCTGGCCGTCCTCCTGGTCGCGGTCGACGCCACGGTGCTCGGTCTGGCCACCCCCTACCTGAGCGAGGACCTCGAACCCTCCGGCACCCAGCTCCTGTGGATCGGCGACGTCTACTCCTTCGTCATCGCCGGTCTCCTGGTCTCCATGGGGAGCCTCGGCGACCGCATCGGCCGCAAGAGACTGCTCCTCACCGGCGCGGCCGCGTTCGGCGCGGTCTCCGCCCTCAACGCGTACGCCACCACCCCCGAGATGATGATCACCGCCCGGGCCCTGCTCGGCGTCGCGGGCGCGACCCTCATGCCGTCCACGCTCGCGCTGATCCGCAACCTCTTCCACGACCCGCGCGAGCGCAGCCTCGCCATCGGCGTCTGGGGCGCGATGGCCTCGGCCGGCGCCGCGGTCGGCCCGGTCGTCGGCGGCTTCCTGCTGGAGCACTTCTGGTGGGGCTCGGTCTTCCTGATCAACCTTCCCGTGATGGCCGTCCTCGTCGTCGTCGGCATCCGGCTCATCCCCGAGTCGAGGAACCCGGCGCCCGGCCCCTGGGACCTGCCGAGCGTCGCCCTGTCGCTCCTCGGCGTGGTCGGCGTCGTCTACGCGGTCAAGGAGGCCGCGGCGCACGGCGCCGGCCCGGACGTGCTCGCGGCCGCCGCCGTCGGCGCGGCCGCGCTCACGGCGTTCGTGCGCCGCCAGTTCACGATCCCGGCGCCCCTGCTCGACATGCGGCTGTTCCGGCACCGGGGCTTCTCGGGCGCGGTCCTGGCGGACCTGTTCACCATCCTGGGACTCGCGGGACTGATCTTCTTCCTCTCCCAGTTCCTGCAACTGGTCCAGGGCCGCGGCCCCCTGGAGGCCGGCCTCGCCGAACTGCCGGCCGCACTGGGCGCGGTCGGCGCGGGGCTCCTCGCCGGGGTCGCCGCCCGGCGGTTCTCCGTCCGGTCCGTCGTCTCCTGCGGGCTCGCCGCGGTCGGCCTGGCCCTGGCGGCGCTGACCGTACTGGAACCCGGCACCGGTTACCCCGCACTGGGCGCCTGCCTGCTGGTGGTCGGCGTCGGCGCGGGCCTGGCGTTCACCGTCACCGCCGACGTCATCCTCTCCAGCGTCCCCAAGGAGCAGGCAGGTGCGGCCTCCGCGGTCTCCGAGACGGCGTACGAACTGGGCGCGGCGCTCGGCATCGCCCTGCTCGGCTCCGTCGTGACCGGCGCCTACCGGGACTTCGCCACCCCCCGCGGCGTCCCCGCCGACGCGGCCGCCGCCGCGCACGAGTCGCTGGGCGGGGCCGTCGAGGCGGCGTCGGCGCTGCCGGAACGTTCCGCCGAAGCGCTGGTCACGGCCGCGCAGTACGCGTTCGTGGACGGGCTGCGCATCGCGGCGGCCGTCGGCGCGGCCGTGCTCCTCGCGACGGCCGCCGCGGCCTGGGTGCTGCTGCGCGACCAGGACCCGGAGGGCGCCGACCACCCGTGAGCCCCGGCCCCGTGCCACGGGGCCGGGGACGGCCCGTCAGGCCGCCTTGGCCTTGGTGGCGTACATGTCCACGTATTCCTGCCCCGACAGCCGCATGACCTGCGCCATCACGGAGTCCGTCACCGCCCGCAGCACGTACCGGTCGCGGTCCATGCCCTCGTAGCGCGAGAACTCCATCGGCTCGCCGAACCGCACCGTCACCCGGCCCGGCCGCGGCAGCCCCGAGCCGCCCGGCTGCAGCTTGTCCGTGCCGATCAGCGCGAACGGCACCACCGGCGCGCCCGTCATCAGCGTCAGCCGGGCGATGCCCGTACGGCCCCGGTACAGCCGGCCGTCGGGGGAGCGCGTGCCCTCCGGGTAGATGCCGAAGACCTTGCCCTCCTCCAGCACGCGGCGGCCCGTGTTCAGGGCGGCCACTGCGGCGCCCGCGCCGTCCCGGTCCACCGGGATCATGCCGGAGCCGGTGAAGAACCACGCCATGAGGCGGCCCTTCAGGCCCTTGCCGGTGACGTACTCGTCCTTGCCGATGAAGAACACCTGGCGGTCCACGACCAGCGGCAGGATCATCGAGTCGATGAAGGTCAGGTGGTTGCCCGCCAGGATCACCGGCCCGGACCCCGGGATCCTCTCGGCGCCCTCCACCCGCAGGCGGAACATCAGCCGCATGACCGGGCCGATCACTGACTTGATGAGCGCGAAGCGGGACAACGAGTCCTCCGGTGTCGTGAGCGGTCGCGAGCCTGGGCGGCCGACGAGGTCCGTGCAGGTGAGGACGATACTCGCGGGCCGCACCCCGCCGCACGCCGGAGCGCCGGGCCGGCACCCGGCGTCGCCCCGCGTTCTCCGCGTGTTCGCCCGGAGTCCCCCGCGCGTCGCGCGGGGGCCCCTACCATCGGCCGCGCCCGACAGCGGAAGACCGAGGACACGTCCAGTGGAGGAGCCTTCATGACCCAGGGTGCGCGCAGGAACCCCGCCCGCAGGACCGTACTGGGAGCGGCGGCGCTCACCGCCGCCGCCGTGTCCACCGCCGGCGCGGGGGCGGCCGCGGCCGCGCCGGTGGCGAG
>JAAXOU010000210.1 GCA_012396115.1 Streptomyces somaliensis DSM 40738
CCCGCCCGGGGCCGCGCGGGCGGCCGCGGGGCGGCCCGACTGACAGGGGGCCGGAACGTGGCGTACGCTCGACGGCTGCCCAGTGCACGTCAGAAGGGGGCCGTGGTGGCCGCGCAGGAAGCCGACCGGGTGGTCGACACGGTCCGGGACCGTGAGGTCGCGGTGGAGCAGGACCACCTGGACCGGGTGTACCTCCGGCTCGAGGAGAAGATCCACGAGGCGGAGTTCCTCATGCACGACGCCGCCCGGCGCGGCCAGGTCGGCACGCCCGGCGCGCTCGCCGAGCGGGACGCGCAGGTGTTCCGCGCCGGCGTGCACCTCAACCGCCTCAACAGCGAGTTCGAGGACTTCCTCTTCGGCCGCGTCGACCTCCTGCGCGGCAAGGACGGCGAGAAGGGCCCCGACGGCGCGTACACCTCCGTCGAACCCGCCGACGACGCCGTGCGGCCCGACGGCACCGCCGAGATCGCCGAGACCCTCCACATCGGCCGCATCGGTGTGCTCGACGCCGACTACAGCCCGCTCGTCATCGACTGGCGCGCCCCCGCCGCCGCGCCGTTCTACCGGGCCACCCCCGTCGACCCGGGCCGTGTCGTGCGCCGCCGCGTCATCCGCTCCAAGGGGCGCCGCGTCCTCGGCGTCGAGGACGACCTGATGCGCCCCGAACTGACCGCCACGCTCGACGGCGCGGAGCTGCCCGCCGTCGGCGACGGCGCGTTGATGGCCGCGCTGGGCCGGGCCCGGGGCCACACGATGCGCGACATCGTGTCGTCCATCCAGGCCGAGCAGGACCTCGTCGTCCGCGCGCCCGCCGCGTCCGTCACGTACGTCGAGGGCGGCCCCGGCACCGGCAAGACCGCCGTCGCCCTGCACCGCGCCGCGTACCTGCTGTACCAGGACCGCCGCCGGTACGCGGGCGGCATCCTCGTCGTGTCGCCGACCCCGCTGCTCGTCGCCTACACCGAGGGCGTCCTGCCGTCGCTTGGGGAGGAGGGCCAGGTCGCCGTCCGCGCCGTCGGCAGCCTCGTCGACGGCGTCGAGGCCACCGCGTACGACGACCCGGCCGTCGCCCGCGTCAAGGGCTCCTCCCGGATGGTGAAGGTGCTGCGCAAGGCCGCCCGGGGCGCCCTGGAGCGGGGCGGGGCGCCCGACCGGCTGCGCGTCGTCGCCTTCGGCCGGCGCGTCGAGCTGGAGGCCGAGGAACTGCGGCGGATCCGCCACGCGGCGCTCGGCGGCACCGCCCCCGTCAACCTGCTCCGCCCCCGCGCCCGGCGCCTGGTCCTGGACGCCCTGTACGCGAAGACGGGCGCCGCCGCCCGCCGGACCGACCCGGAGCTCGCCGCCGAGCTGCGGTCCTCCTTCGACGAGGACGTCACCTCCGAGGACTCCTTCACCGCCTTCCTCGACGCCTGGTGGCCCGAGCTGACCCCGCGGGCCGTGCTCGCCGCGATGGCCGACGAGCGGCGCCTGGGCCGCTGGTCGCGCCGCGTCCTCGACCCCGGCGAGGTGCGCCGCCTCGCCCGCTCGCTGCGCCGCGACGCGTACTCCGCGCACGACGTGGCCCTCCTGGACGAGCTGCGGACGCTGCTGGGGGCCCCCGCCGCGCCGCGCCGCAGGCGGGAGGCGGACCCGCTGGACCAGCTCACCGGCCTGGAGGAGCTGATGCCGGTGCGCGAGGAGTCGCGGCGCGAGCGGGCCGAGCGGCTGGAGCGGGAGCGCACCGAGTACGCGCACGTCATCGTCGACGAGGCGCAGGACCTCACGCCCATGCAGTGGCGCATGGTCGGCCGCCGCGGCCGGCACGCCACCTGGACGGTCGTCGGGGACCCGGCCCAGTCGTCCTGGTCGGACCCGGACGAGGCCGCCGGGGCCCGCGACGAGGCCCTGGGCACCCGGCCGCGCCGCCGCTTCACCCTCACGGTGAACTACCGCAACCCGGCCGAGATCGCCGAGCTGGCCGCCAGGGTCCTGGCCCTGGCCGCGCCCGGCGCCGAGCCGCCGCGCGCGGTGCGCTCCACGGGCGTGGAGCCCCGGTTCACCGCCGTGGGCGGCGGGGACCTCGCGCAGGTCGTGCGGGACGAGGCGCGCCGCCTGCTGGAACGCGTGGACGGCACGGTGGGCGTCGTCACCGCCATGGGGCGGCGGGAGCAGGCGGCGGGCTGGCTCGCGGGCCTGGGCGACCGCGTGGTGGCGCTGGGCAGCCTGGAGGCGAAGGGCCTGGAGTACGACGCGACCGTGGTCGTCTCGCCCGCCGAGATCGCCGACGAGTCGCCGGCCGGCCTGCGGGTGCTGTACGTGGCGCTGACCCGCGCCACGCAGCAGCTGACGGTCGTCGCCGGGCGGCGCGACCAGCCGGACGCCGCGGGGGTCCCGGACCTGCTGCGCGACTGAACCCCGGCGGCGCGACCGAACCCCGGCGGGTTTGTTAGCCTGGTGGTGGCACCGGCTCGATCCAAGCCCCCGGGCCCAACCTTAGTCGCCGCGAGCGACCACTTGCCGCGAGGCGAGCATGGCGGGTCGGTGTCACCGAACGTGGAAGCGGGTCCGCGTCATCCGAGGCGATGACGCGGACCCGCTTCCCTTTGGTCGGCGGTCCCCGCGGGGCGCAGGAGCGGCTCCCGAGAACAAAACGACCGTATTACCTGCTACCAGCGGGTAGGTGCGACCATCGGAAGGCTCGCGCGGTCCGTGTCGCGCGGGGCGGCAGCGAACCCAGGGAAAGCAGAGGAACCCGGTCATGGCAACGGCGCCCAGCGTCTCGTACTCGATGACGGTCCGGCTGGAGGTGCCCGCGAGCGGAACGGCGGTCTCCCAGCTCACCACGGCCGTGGAGTCCTCCGGCGGCTCCGTCACCGGCCTCGACGTGACCGCGTCCGGCCACGAGAAGCTGCGGATCGACGTGACCGTCGCGGCCACCTCGACCACCCACGCCGACGAGATCGTCGGCAAGCTGCGCGGCATCGAGGGCGTCGTCCTCGGCAAGGTCTCGGACCGCACGTTCCTGATGCACCTCGGCGGCAAGATCGAGATGGCGTCCAAGCACCCCATCCGCAACCGCGACGACCTGTCCATGGTCTACACGCCCGGTGTCGCCCGCGTCTGCATGGCCATCGCCGAGAACCCCGAGGACGCCCGCCGCCTCACCATCAAGCGCAACTCCGTCGCCGTCGTCACGGACGGCTCCGCCGTGCTCGGCCTCGGCAACATCGGCCCGAAGGCCGCGCTGCCGGTCATGGAGGGCAAGGCGGCGCTGTTCAAGCGGTTCGCCGGCATCGACGCCTGGCCGATCTGCCTCGACACGCAGGACTCCGACGCCATCGTCGAGATCGTCAAGGCCATCGCCCCCGGCTTCGCCGGCATCAACCTGGAGGACATCTCCGCGCCCCGCTGCTTCGAGATCGAGGCGCGGCTGCGGGAGGCCCTGGACATCCCGGTCTTCCACGACGACCAGCACGGCACCGCGATCGTCGTCCTCGCCGCCCTCACCAACGCCCTGCGCGTCGTCGGCAAGGCCGTCGGGGACGTCCGCGTCGTCATGTCCGGCGCCGGCGCCGCCGGCACGGCCATCCTGAAGCTGCTCATCGCGGCGGGCGTCAAGCACGCGGTCGTCGCCGACATCCACGGCGTCGTCCACGCCGGCCGCGAGGACCTGGTGGACGCCGCGCCGCGGTCCCCGCTGCGCTGGATCGCCGACAACACCAACCCCGAGGGCGTCACCGGCACCCTGAAGGAGGCCGTGCGCGGCGCCGACGTCTTCATCGGCGTGTCCGCCCCGGACCTCCTCGACGGCGACGACATGGCCGCCATGGCCGACGACGCCATCGTGTTCGCGCTCGCGAACCCGGACCCCGAGGTCGACCCGGCCGTCGCCCGCCGGACCGCCGCCGTCGTGGCCACCGGCCGGTCGGACTTCCCGAACCAGATCAACAACGTGCTGGTGTTCCCCGGCGTGTTCCGCGGTCTGCTGGACGCCCAGTCCCGTACGGTCGACACCGACATGATGCTCGCGGCGGCGACCGCTCTCGCGGACGTGGTCACCGACGGGGAGCTGAACCCGAACTACATCATCCCGTCGGTCTTCAACGACAAGGTCGCAGGTGCCGTGGCCGGTGCCGTACGCAACGCCGCGAAGGCGGCGGCGGACGCGAAGCCCCTCTGACACCCTCACCGAGCGTGACGGCGCGCACGGTCGTGCGACCGCCCGGCGCGTCGCGGACCGTGCGCCTCCGCCTCCGCCCGTAGGGTTGCGCTCCGACTCCGGAACGTCTTCGCGCGGCCGGCGCGCGGCCGGCCGGGACCTCACCGGGACGGGGTCGTGGCGCTTTCCGTGTGACGCCGGAGGGTGCCGGATTGGCTTTCCCGCCGCTGGTGGGGGCAGGATGCGTATTCGGGCGCGAGGGTCTGACGGCAGACCCGGGTCCGAGCACTGTCCTAGGGCCCTGGCAGCATCGGCTTCGATCTCACGCCTCACAGGCAAGAAGAACACGGGAGTAACAACATGAACCGCAGTGAGCTGGTGGCCGCCCTGGCCGACCGCGCCGAGGTGACCCGCAAGGACGCCGACGCCGTGCTGGCCGCGCTCGCCGAGACCGTCGGTGAGGTCGTCGCCAAGGGCGACGAGAAGGTCACCATCCCCGGTTTCCTGACCTTCGAGCGCACCCGCCGCGCCGCCCGCACCGCCCGCAACCCCCAGACCGGCGATCCGATCGAGATCCCGGCCGGTTTCAGCGTGAAGGTCTCCGCGGGCTCGAAGCTCAAGGAAGCCGCCAAGGGCAAGTAGGCCCCCGCGGACATGTGAGGAGAGCCGTCCCCCGCCGGGCCGGTGACCGCCCTCCCCTCGCCCGCGCACGGCCCGCCCCAGGGCCCCGCGCGGTCCGCGTACGACGACGGCCCCCCGTTCGCCACGGGGGGCCGTCGTCGTACGCGAACGCAAGCCGGAGCCCCGCCGCGCCCGGCGGGACCACCCGCCGGGCCGGCCGTCAGACCGCCCTGGCGCCGGGGAGCTCGACCTTCGCGCCCAGCTCCACCAGCTTCTGCATGAAGTTCTCGTAGCCGCGGTTGATCAGCTCGATGCCGTGGACGCGCGACGTGCCCTGCGCGGCCAGGGCGGCGATCAGGTACGAGAAGCCGCCGCGCAGGTCCGGGATGACCAGGTCGGCGCCCTGGAGCCTCGTCGGACCCGACACGACCGCGGAGTGCAGGAAGTTCCGCTGCCCGAAGCGGCAGTCCGAGCCGCCCAGGCACTCCCGGTACAGCTGGATGTGCGCGCCCATCTGGTTCAGCGCCGACGTGAAGCCGAGCCGCGACTCGTACACCGTCTCGTGGACGATCGACAGGCCCGCGGCCTGCGTCAGGGCGACCACCAGCGGCTGCTGCCAGTCGGTCTGGAAGCCCGGGTGCACGTCCGTCTCCAGCGCTATCGCGTTCAGCGAGCCGCCCGGGTGCCAGAAGCGGATGCCCTCGTCGTCGATCTCGAAGGCGCCGCCCACCTTCCGGTACGTGTTGAGGAAGGTCATCATCGAGCGCTGCTGCGCGCCGCGCACGTAGATGTTGCCCTCGGTGGCCAGCGCCGCCGAGGCCCAGGACGCCGCCTCCAGGCGGTCCGGGAGCGCGCGGTGGGCGTAGCCGCCCAGCTCCTCGACGCCGGTGATCCGGATCGTCCGGTCGGTGTCCATCGCGATGATGGCGCCCATCTTCTGCAGGACGCAGATGAGGTCCTCGATCTCGGGCTCGACCGCCGCGTTGGAGAGTTCCGTCACACCCTCCGCCAACACGGCCGTCAGCAGCACCTGCTCGGTCGCGCCCACCGACGGGTACGGCAGCCGTATCTTCGTGCCGCGCAGCCGCCGCGGCGCCTCTAGGTACTGGCCGTCGGCGCGCTTCTCGATCTTCGCGCCGAACTGCCGCAGCACCTCGAAGTGGAAGTCGATCGGCCGTCCGCCGATGTCGCAGCCGCCCAGCCCGGGGATGAACGCGTGCCCGAGCCGGTGCAGCAGCGGGCCGCAGAACAGGATCGGGATGCGCGAGGAACCCGCGTGGGCGTCGATGTCGGCGACGTTCGCGGACTCGACGGACGTGGGGTCCATCACCAGTTCGCCCGGCTCGTCGCCGGGGCGGACGGTCACGCCGTGGAGCTGGAGCAGCCCGCGGACCACCCGCACGTCGCGGATGTCCGGCACGTTGCGCAGCCGGCTGGGCCCACTGCCGAGCAGTGCGGCGACCATCGCCTTGGGCACGAGGTTCTTCGCGCCGCGGACGCGGATCTCGCCCTCCAGCGGAGTGCCACCGTGGACAAGCAGTACATCGTCTGTGCCGGTCATGTATCTCGCGTTCCGGATGTGGTCGGGCAGGGGGCCAGACAAAAGCGTAAGGGGCTTTCACCCGTGCCCCGTAAGGCGGCGGGGTGGCGCGGGCCCGGCGGACCCGGCCCGGGACCCTCCGCGCGGGCCCCGTCACCCGGCGGCACCCGCGCCACCGCGTGGCCGGGCGGTCGCGGACCGTGCCCGGCGCGCCGGGCACCGCGGGGCGCCGGGAGGCAGCCGGATCGCTCCGCGTCCGTCCCCGTACGGGCCGAAGATGCGGGATCATGTGTCCATGACGGAGGTGTCCTCGCTCGCGGGCCGGCTGCTCGTCGCCACCCCCGCGCTGGCCGACCCGAACTTCGACCGCGCGGTGGTGCTGCTGCTCGACCACGACGACGAGGGCTCCCTCGGCGTGGTCCTCAACCGGCCCACACCGGTCGGCGTGGGCGACATCCTGGAGTCCTGGGCGCCGCTCGCGGGTGAGCCCGGCGTGGTCTTCCAGGGCGGGCCCGTCTCCCTCGACGCCGCGCTCGGCCTCGCCGTGATCCCCGGGGACGAGGGGCCCCTCGGCTGGCGGCGGGTGCACGGCGCGATCGGCCTGGTCGACCTGGAGGCCCCGCCCGAGCTGCTCGGCCCCGCCCTCGGCAGCCTGCGGATCTTCGCCGGGTACGCCGGTTGGGGGCCCGGCCAACTGGAGGAGGAACTGGGCGACGGGGCCTGGTTCGTCGTCGACTCCGAACCCGGCGACGTGTCGTCCCCGCGGCCCGAGGGCCTGTGGCGGGCCGTGCTGAGACGGCAGCGCAGCGAACTCGCCATGATCGCGACGTACCCGGACGACCCGAGCCTGAACTGAAGCCGCCCCGGGTGAGTACCCTGGCGGTTATGAGCACTCTCGAGCCCGAGCGCGGGGCAGGTACGGGGACCCTCGTAGAGCCGACGCCGCAGGTGTCGCACGGCGACGGAGACCACGAGCGCTACGCCCACTACGTCCAGAAGGACAAGATCATGGCGAGTGCCCTCGACGGCACTCCCGTCGTCGCCCTGTGCGGCAAGGTCTGGGTCCCCGGACGCGACCCCAAGAAGTACCCGGTCTGCCCGATGTGCAAGGAGATCTACGAGTCCATGGGCGCGGGCGGCGACAAGGACAAGGGCGGCAAGGACAAGAAGTAGGCCCCCGGGGCCACGGCCCCTCCGCGGGGACGCCCCCGGGCCGTACGCGCAGCGCCGGGCCCCGGGCCGCGCGCCGGCCCGGGGCCCC
>JAAXOU010000211.1 GCA_012396115.1 Streptomyces somaliensis DSM 40738
GACCGCCCCGCCCCCGGAAGCCACGGCCCGTACGACTCCGCGGCGCACGGGAGGCCGCCCCGCAGGCCGCACGGACCGCACGGACACATGGACCCGCACAGACCGCACGTACCGCACAGACCGCACGCACCGCACAGCCCGGGGTGCCGAGCCTCCCGCAGCTCCCGAGAGCTCCCGAGGGCCCTCGGGGCACCCGGCGCGGCGCCGGACCCCACGCACCCGCGAAACACCGAGGAGACACACGACATGACCCCCCAATCCCCGACCACGGACGCACGGCGCGAAGGGGGCGCGCGATGAGGGTGCTGCTGCTCGGTGCCACGGGATTCATCGGCCGCTTCGTCGCCGACCGGCTGCTCGCCGACCCGGCGGTGCACCTCACCGCCCTGGGCCGCCGCGACGAATCCGACGTGCGCTTCGACCTCACGAGCGGCAGCCCGGGGGCGCTCACCCGGTTCCTGGACGCCGTCCACCCCGGTGTCGTCGTCAACTGCGCCGGAGCCACCCGCGGCGGTGCCCGCGAACTGACCCGGCACAACACGGTCGCCGTCGCCACCGTCTGCGAGGCGCTGCGCCGCAGCCGCTGCGGCGCCCGCCTGGTCCAGCTCGGCTGCGCGTCCGAGTACGGGCCGGCGCAGCCCGGCTCGTCGACCGCGGAGGACGCCGTGCCCCGCCCCGGGGGGCCGTACGGGGTGTCGAAGCTCGCGGCGACCGAGCTGGTCCTCGGCTCCGGGTTGGACGCCGTCGTCCTGCGGGTGTTCTCACCGGTCGGGCCGGGCACCCCGGCCGGTTCGCCCCTCGGCCGGCTCGCGGAGGCGGTGCGCCGCGCGATGCAGGCGGGCGACGCCGAGCTGAGGCTCGGCGGTCTCGGCGTGCAGCGCGACTTCGTCGACGTGCGGGACGTGGCGCGCGCCGTGCACGCCGCCTCCCTGTCGGCGGCGCAGGGGGTGGTCAACATCGGCACCGGCCGCGCCGTACGGCTCCGCGACGCCGTCTCCCTCCTCGCGCGCGTCGCCGGCTACCCGGGCGCCCTCCACGAGCCGGACGGCCCGCCCGCACGGCCCGTCATCGGCGCCCAGCGCTCCGAGTCACCCTCCGACCACCACCTCCCGGTCACCGGCAACCCCTACCCGGACGGCTGCGGGATCTGGCAGCAGGCCGACGTGCGCACCGCCCGCGACCGGCTCGGCTGGAGGCCCCGCATCCACCTGGAGGAGTCCCTCGCGGACATCTGGATGGAGGCGGCATGCCGCATCTGACCCGCGGCGGCAGCGGCCTGTCGGTGATCGGCACCGGACCCGGCGCCGGACCTGGGCCCGGCACCGGGCCCGGCGTCGGACCTGGGCCCGGCACCGGGCCCGGCACCGGGCCCGGACCCGGCGCCGGGCCGTCGGCGGCCGGTGGCGGTGCCGGTCTGCCGGCGGCCGGTGCCGAACGGCTCGGCTTCGGCATCCCCGGCTGCGCCCACCCCTTCCCCGCCCCCGCCCACTGGGAGGAGCTGGCCCGGCCGGGAGCCCCCGTGCACTGGGCCGTCCTCGACATCGCGTGCGGCCTCGGCGCCCGGCTCGACCCGCACCGCCTGGAGGTGGCGGAGCGGCTCCGGAACGCCGGCGTCCGGGTACTCGGCCGCCTCGACGTCGGGCGGGGCACCCGGCCCTTCAGCGACGCGGTCTCCGAGGCGCACCGCCAGGTCGACTGGTACCGCGTCGACGGCTACTTCCTGGACCACTGCCCCACGGAGCGGCGGGACCTGGCCGGGATCCGCCGGCTCACCACCGTCCTGAAGGCCGCCGTCAACCAGGACGACGGCGGCCACCTGGTCCTCGGCCACGGCGGCCACCCGCACCCCGGTTACGCGGAGACCGCCGACCAGATGGTGACCTTCTCCGGGCCCTGGGCCGAGTACCGCTGGTCCCAGGCGGCGGAGTGGACGGCCCAGCACCCGCCGGAGAGGTTCGTGCACTTCGTCCACGGCGTGCCGCGCAACCACCTCGACGAGGCCGTGCGGATCGCCCGCTGGCAGGGGGCGGGGACGGTCTTCTTCACCGACCGCACCGGACGGACGGACCCCTTCGCGGCCCTGCCCGGGTACTGGGACGAAATCGTCTCGCAGGTCGGACCGGGTGTCTCGGAATGAGAGGGGTCGTGGCAGTGTTACCGAACAGACAGGTAGTCCCCTGGTCCCCGCCGCCGCGGGGGTAGTCCCGTACCGACATACGACCAACGGAGTCCCCGTGTCGCTGCCACCCCTGGTCGAGCCGGCCGCCGAGCTCACCGTAGACGAGGTCCGCAGGTACTCCCGCCACCTGATCATCCCGGACGTCGGGATTGACGGGCAGAAGCGGCTGAAGAACGCCAAGGTGCTCTGCGTGGGCGCCGGCGGACTCGGCTCGCCGGCCCTGATGTACCTGGCCGCCGCGGGTGTGGGCACGCTCGGCATCGTGGAGTTCGACGAGGTCGACGAGTCGAACCTGCAGCGCCAGATCATCCACAGCCAGTCCGACATCGGCCGCTCCAAGGCGGAGTCCGCCCGCGACTCCGTCAAGGGCATCAACCCGTACGTGAACGTGGTCCTCCACCAGGAGCGGCTCGAGGCCGACAACGTGCTGGACATCTTCGGGCAGTACGACCTGATCGTCGACGGCACGGACAACTTCGCCACGCGCTACCTGGTCAACGACGCCTGCGTGCTGCTGAACAAGCCGTACGTCTGGGGCTCCATCTACCGGTTCGACGGCCAGGCGTCGGTCTTCTGGTCGGAGCACGGCCCCTGCTACCGCTGCCTCTACCCCGAGCCCCCGCCGCCGGGCATGGTCCCCTCCTGCGCGGAGGGCGGCGTCCTGGGCGTGCTCTGCGCGTCCATCGGCTCCATCCAGGTCACCGAGGCGATCAAGGTCCTGACCGGCGTGGGCGACCCGCTGGTCGGCCGGCTGATGGTCTACGACGCCCTGGAGATGCAGTACCGGCAGGTCAAGGTCCGCAAGGACCCGGACTGCGCCGTCTGCGGAGAGAACCCCACCGTCACCGAGCTCATCGACTACGAGGCCTTCTGCGGCGTCGTGTCCGAGGAGGCCCAGGAGGCGGCGGCCGGTTCGACGATCACCCCGAAGCAGCTCAAGGAGTGGATCGACGAGGGCGAGGACATCGACATCATCGACGTCCGCGAGGTCAACGAGTACGAGATCGTCTCCATCCCCGGCGCCCGGCTGATCCCCAAGAACGAGTTCCTGACGGGCAACGCCCTCCAGGACCTGCCGCAGGACAGGAAGATTGTCCTGCACTGCAAGACGGGCGTCCGCAGTGCGGAAGTCCTGGCGGTGCTGAAGTCCGCGGGCTTCTCCGACGCCGTCCACGTCGGCGGCGGCGTCATCGGCTGGGTCCACCAGATCGAGCCCCACAAGCCGGTCTACTGATCACCCCTCCCGCCGACCGGCGGGACCAGACGGAAGCCCGCGGTGCCCGACCGGCTCGGACGCCGCGGGCCTCCGCCGTTGTCGGTCGGTGTCGGCTGACCTCGGACGGCCCGGAGACGGCCCGGGCACGGGATCGACGCCGCTGGTTGGGAAGTTCGAGGGATCGGCTGCGAGCCGACCCGACGAGACGTAATCTCCGTGGTTCCCGCTGCTGCCGTCCCCGTCAGGCACACGGGTGGGGACGTGTGGCTTTCTGGCGTTCACGAGAGGGTTTTCATGGACGTGTGGACCATCATGACCGCGGTGTCGGCGGTTCTGGGGAACCTGATTGCCGTCGGGGTGGCTCTGGCGAGCCTGCGGAGGGCGGACATGGCGCTCAAGCAGGCGGAGGAGATCGCTCGCGATGCCCGGGACGCCCACTATCGCATTGAGGGGGCCGCGTCGGCGACCGCTTGGCGCGAGCAGGTCATCGCCTTGCACGACCGTGGTCTCACGCCTGAACAGATCAGGCGGATCATGGAACTGGAAGACGGAGGCGAGGGATACGAGAGGGGGAACGGGCGCATCGACGACATCCTTCGTGATGTCCCCCAGCGACAGGGCGGGTGAGGCGTGAGGCCGGTGTCTCCCCGGACTCGTCGAACGCCGGCCCCTCCTCCTCGACCCGCACGCGGCGACCACGCGGGCCGGAGGGACGCCGGACCTCACGAGGGGCGGGCGTCCGCCCGCTGCCCGCCCCGTCGATGCGGCACGGACGCACCGAACCCCCCCGGGAACACGTCCGTGGCCGCCCCCGAAGGGACGGCCACAGGGTGTGCGCAGCCACGTGCGACTGCCGGGGCCGATCCCGTCGAGGCCGGTGACGTCCTGGCAAGCCAGCGGCACGTCAGGTGGTACGGGCCTCGGTCAACCCCGGCGGGCGAGGTCGAGGAACGCCGCCCAGGCGCTCGGTGTGACGGCGAGGCTGCCCTGTCCGGTGTCCTTGGAGTCGCGGACGTGTATGGCGGAGGGGGTAGGGGCCACCTCGATGCAATCGCCCCCCGCGCCTCCGCTGTGGGCGCTCTTGATCCAGTGGAGCTGTGGGACCTCGGACTGCTCGGTGTTCATAGGTCTCCTTCTCGCAGCAACTGCTCGATCAGGCGCTGGGACTTGGCGGGCGACAACGCCTGTGCCCGGATGATTCCATACCGGGCGGCGATGCCCCGGACGGTTTCCCGACAGGTGAGCACGCGACCGCTTCCCTGACTCTCCAGATAAGCCACTTGCTCCCCGCCCTCCGGCACCATGAGGGTGAAGGGGCCGTCCACGCAGGCGTGGTCGGTCGCTTGGGTCGGCATCACCTGGATCTCCACATTGGGGTTCTGCCCGGCCAGCAGTAGATGCTCCAGCTGCCCCCGAAGGACGTCCACCCCGCCGATGGGCCGTTGGAGGACCGCTTCCTCGAGCACGAAGCTGAGCACAGGCGCCGGCTTGCGATCGAAGAGCCTGTGCCGTTCAAGCCGGGCCGAGACCATCTGCTCGATCTCGGCTTCGCTCCGCCGCGGGCGCCAGACGGTGAACATGGTCCTGGCGTACTCCTCGGTCTGGAGCATGCCGGGCATGATCAGTGGGGCGTACTGATGGAACTCGACCGCCGTCTCCTCGATCCGGGCCGCGTCGCGGAAGAACGCCGGGTAGCGGGTCAGCGCTACGGGCCGCTTCATGGCGAGCAGCACGCCTTCGGCTTCCAGCAGGTGGTCGAGCCTGTCGATGGTGTCGGGCCGTGGAATGCGGCGTCCCTGCTCGATGGCCGCGATCTGTGCCTCGCTGTACCCGAGGAGCTGCCCCAAGGCGACCTGGGTGTGCCCGGCGCGCTGCCGAAGGATCTTGATCTGCCGGCCGAACGACCGCAGCAACTCGTCGGCCGGGTCCTGACCCCGCGACGCAACGGCGTGTTCCGAAAGTTGTGTCATCGTTCTTCCCCTCGCACCTGGCTCCCCGCCGACCCCGACAGGACACCCACGGCAGGCTCACGGCCACACCGCGTAAGGGTGTCGTCACTGGTGACGGTACGTGCGCCGGACCAGGCTCGTGACCATGACGACGGAAACACACCCTTCCGGGGACACCTGCCGACCCCCGCGGCCGGTGCGGGAGTTCCGCACGGCGTTCACGTCGACCCCGCGCGGCGCCCGGCTGGCCCGCAGGCTCGCCTCCCACCGCCTCGACGCCTGGGGTCACCCGTACGAGTCCGACACGAACACCACGGTGACCCTGGTCGTCGCCGAGCTCGCCGCGAACGCGGTGACGCACGGCCGCGTGCCCGGCCGGGACTTCAGGCTCCGCCTGTCGCTGGACCCGGCCGCAGGACTCGTACGCGTGGAGGTCACCGACACGCGGGACGACCGCATGCCGCCGGTGCCGCCCCCGGCGCCGCCCGAGCCGGACGCGGAGTCGGGCCGCGGCCTGTGCCTGGTGTCGGCGCTGGCGAGCCGCTGGGCGGTGGTGCCCCGCGAGGGCGGGGGACCGGGCAAGACGGTGTACGCGGAGATCGACCTCTGAGGCGCGAGGGGGCGGAGCCTCGGGTTTGCCGGGCCGGGGTGGCGGCCCCCGTCGCCCCGACCTGCCGACGCCTATCACCGACCGGCGTCCCCGCGGGCGCCCCTTCGGGGGCGGGCCGGCTACGAGCAGGTCGTGCCGTCCTCGGGGACCTCGCCCCGCAGCAGGTAGTCGTCGACCTTCCGCGTCACGCACGCCGACGAGCCGTACGCGCCGTGCCCCTCGCCCCTGTTGGTGATCAGCACGCCGACGCCCTTCCCCAGGCCGTCCGCCATCCTCCGCGCGCCCTCGTACGGCGTCGCCGGGTCGCCGGTGGTGCCCACGACCAGGATCGGCCCGGCGCCGGGCGCGGACACGTCCCGGCTCGCCGGCTCGCCCTTCACCGGCCAGTTCGCGCACCAGCCCGCCGTGTCCCAGGCGAGGAACTCCCCGAACACCGGGGAGATGCGCCGGAACTCGGGCAGCAGCGCCCTCGCGTCGGCGGCCGTGGGCCGCTGGTCGGTGTCGGCGCAGGAGATCGCCCGCTGCGCGTGGCTGTCCGTGCCGTAGCGGCCGTTCGCGTCGCGGTCGTTGTACGTGTCGGCGAGCCGCAGCAGCGCGTCGCCCCGGCCGTCCTCCGCCTCCCGCAGCGCCTCCGTCAGCAGCGGCCAGCTGCTCCGCGAGTACAGCGGGAGCACGATGCCGGTGAGGGCCAGGCCCTCCGTGAGCCGCCGGCCGCCGCTCGTCCCCAGCGGCCGGCCGTCGAGCCGCGCCAGCAGGCGCGCCACCCGCGCCGTGCCCGCCGCGGGGTCCTCGCCGGTGGACTCGAAGTAGTTGTCCAGCGCCCGCTGGAAGCCCGTCGTCTGGTGCCGGGCGTGCCCCTCGCCGTCGGCCGTCGGGTCGACCACCGCGTCCAGCACGGTGCGGCCCGTGTGCCGCGGGAACAGGTGCGCGTACGCCGCGCCCAGCTGCGTGCCGTAGGAGACGCCGAAGTAGTTCAGGTCGGCGTCCCCCAGGACGTGGCGGATCAGGTCCATGTCGCGGGCCGTGTTGTCGGTGGTCACGTGGGGGAGCAGCCTGCCGGAGCGGCGGGCGCAGCCGGCCCCGAAGTCGGAGCCGTTCTCCAGGTAGGCGGCCTCCTCGGCCGGCGTGTCGGGCGTCGGGTCGATCCTGGCCTCGGCGCTCGCCTGCTCCTCGTCCGACCGGCACACCACCGCCGAACTGCCGCCCACGCCGCGCGGGTCGAAGCCGACCAGGTCGTAGCGGGCGTTCAGCGCCTCGTAGCCCGGGGCGAAGCCCGGCAGCAGCTCCACGCCCGACGCGCCGGGGCCGCCGAAGTTGAACAGCAGGGAGCCGATCCGCTCCGACCGGTCGCGGGCCTCCTTGCGGATCAGCGCCACCGACAGGGTCTCGCCGTCCGGCTTCCGGTAGTCCAGCGGCACCTCCACCGTCGCGCACCGCCACGCCGGGCCCGGCTCCTCCCCGCCCTCCGGCGCCCCGCACGGCCCCCACCGGGGCTTCTGGCCGGTCAGCGCGGCGGGCAGCCCCGGCACGCGCCGCGACCCGGTCGACGGTCAGGGCCGGGTAGCCGACTTCGTCGATCAGCTCACGGGCGGCCCGCAGGATCCTGTGGTCCACACGACTGTCCCGGGGGCGCCCGCCCCGTTGTCT
>JAAXOU010000212.1 GCA_012396115.1 Streptomyces somaliensis DSM 40738
CCCGGGCAGCCGGACGGCGCGCGGGGAACCGTGCCGGACGCCGGCGCGCTGCGGCTGCCCGCCGAGGGCGAGTCCTCGTGCGGCGACGCCTGGGCCCTGGAGGTCGCGCCGGAGGACGGGACGGTGAGCGCCGCGGTGGCCGACGGCCTGGGGCACGGCCCCGCCGCCGCCGAGGCCGCGGAGATCGCCGCGGAGGTGTTCCGCCGCTCCCCCGGACTGCCGCTGCCGCGGCTGATGCGCGCGCTGCACGAGGCCCTGAGGAGCACCCGCGGCGCAGCGGTGGGGCTGCTGCGGCGGACCCCGGACGGCGCGGTCGAGCACTGCGCGGTCGGCAACGTGCGGGCGTACGTCGTCGGCCACGACGGTGTGCTGCACCGGTTCGGCGCGCAGCCCGGCGTCGTCGGCTGGAACATGCCCGACCCGGTCGTGCGGCGGCTGCCGGACGCGCGCGGCGGCACGCTGCTGCTGCACAGCGACGGCGTGGACGGCGGCTGGGAGCGGTCGCCCGCGCCGGAACTCACCCGCCTCCCCGCCCCCCTGCTCCCCGTCGTACTGGCCCACGGGCACCGGACGGTGCGCGACGACGTCGCCGTACTGGCCGTGGCCCCCGTCCCGAGAGCCCGATGAGAGTCCGGTCCACCACCTGCCGCTCGCTGGACGAGCTGCGCACGACCCTGCGCCGGGCGGCGTACCGGGCCGGTGTCGAACCGGACCTGCGTTCCCGGCTGGTGCTGTCGGCGAGCCGGCTCGCCGCTGCGGACCTGGCCGCCGGGAGGGCGGTCTCGCTGGAGGTCGTACCGGCCCCGCGCGGCGCCGGGGCCGCCCTGACGGTGCGCCTGTCGCTGCCGGGCCGCGCGGAGCCGTCCGACCTGGACGCCCTCCCCCTGCCCGCCCGGCCGGCGTCCGCCGGGGTCGCCTGGACACTGCCCCTGCCGGAGCCCGGGGCCGCCCGCCGCCCGGCCGCGGGGCCCGGCGCGGACCGGCCGGACCCGGTGGCGCTGCTGGAGGAGGAGACGGCCTTCCTCACCGAGCGCCTGGACCACCTGGCCCGCGAGCACCAGCGGCTCAAGGACGAGCTGGCCGAGACCAACAGCGGCGTCCTCGCCCTCTACGTGCAGCTGGAGGAGCGCGACGAGCAGCTGCGGAAGGCGCACGGCCGGATGCTGCGGCAGCTGGAGGACGCCCTGCGCCCGCCGCCGGTCGAGGTGCCCGGGCTGGAGATGGCGGTGCGCTACGAGCCGGCCGAGAGCCACGCGCCCACCGGCGGGGACCTGTACGACTGGTTCACGCTGCCCGACGGCACGGTCCACATCACCCTCGTGGACGCGCTCGGGCACGGGCTGACCAGCACCCGCGGCGCCCTCAACGTCACCCACGCCGTCCGCACCCTGGCGCTGGAGGGCCACGGGCTCGGGACGCTGGTGGCCCGGGCCGCCGACGCGCTGGCCGCCTTCGACCAGGAGCTGATGGCGACGGTGCAGGTGGTGCGCGTCGATCCGCACACGGGCGAGCTGCGGCTGGCCAACGGCAGCCACCCGCCGGCCCTGCTGGTGCGCCGCGACGGGGCCACGCGGTTCCTGGAGGCGGCCGGCCGGGGCGTCGGCTTCCCGCTGCCGGGCAGCGAGGAGGTCCTCCGGGACCGGCTGGGCCCGGGCGACCTGCTGGTCCTGTACACGGACGGGCTGACCGAGAGCCGCCGCGACCCGCACGAGGGCGAGCAGCGCCTCGCGGAGGCGGCCCGGCGCCACCGGCACCTGCCCATGGAGGAGGTGCCCGGCGCCCTCGCGGAGGAGATGCACACCGTGATCCTGCACCCGGACGACACGGTGGCCCTGGCGGTCCGGCGTGCCACGGGGGCGTACTGAAGTCGGTGGTGCGGGGGTACGCGAAGGGGGGAAGGAGGCGCTCGTGCTCGTTCTGGAATCACGTACCGTCGACAGCGCCGAGGTCAGGGAAGCCGTCACCGCTTTCGTCGCCGACCGCTGCCCCTGGGCGGACCTGACCGCCGTGCGGCTGGTGGTCACCGAACTGCTGGCGAACGCGCTGCACCACACCGGCGGGGAGTGGCGCCTGCGCCTGCACGCCCGGGAGCGGCTGCTCGTCCTGGAGCTGGAGGACACCAGTCCCGTCCGCCCCCGCGCCCGGCAGCCGGACTTCGGCGGCGGCGGCGGTTTCGGGTGGCGGCTGGTGCAGCAGCTCGCCGACCGGATAGAGGTGCGCCCCGGAGCGGCGGGCAAGACCGTGCGCGCCGAGTGGCGGGCACCGGCCGACCGGCGGACGGAGGCGGGTGCCCGGGAGCGGGACGGCCACCGCCCGGCGCGCCGCGGCGCCACGGGGTCCGTGCCGCGCCCGGTGGACCGCGCCGGGTCCGCGGCGTCCTGATCCGGCGGGTGCCGTGGGGGGTGTCGGTCAGTCCCCGCCGAGCAGTTCCTCGCGCATCCGCGCCGTGATCCGCGCCAGCAGCCGGGAGACGTGCATCTGCGACACGCCGAGCCGCCTGCCGATCTCCGCCTGGGTCAGCTCCTCCACGAACCGCATCCGCAGGATGGCCCGGTCGCGTTCGTCGAGCTGCTCCACCAGGGGCTTGAGCGCCTGGACGTCCTCCGTCAGCCGCATGTCGCGGTCCTCCTCGCCGACCAGGTCCGCGAGGGTGGCCGACGCCGGCTCGCCCGACTCGTCGAGCGGCATGTCCAGCGAGGCGGCCGTGTACCCGTTGGCCGCCACCAGTCCCTCGACGACCTCGTCCTCCTCGATTCCGAGGCGGGCGGCGAGTTCCGCAGCGGTGGGCGACCGGTCCAGCTCCTGGAAGAGCTCGTCGGTCGCCCGGGCGATGTCGATGCGCAGTTCCTGCAGCCGCCGGGGGACGTGCACCGACCAGCTCGTGTCCCGGAAGAAGCGCTTGATCTCGCCGATCACGCACGGCATGGCGAACGTCGCGAACTCCACCCGCCGGCTGAGTTCGAACCGGTCGATGGCCTTGATCAGGCCGATCGTGCCGACCTGGACGATGTCCTCCATCTGGTCGGCGCGGCTGCGGAACCGGGCGGCCGCGTACCTGACCAGCGACAGGTTCAGCTCGATCAGCGTGTTGCGGACGTACTGGTACTCCTCGGTCCCCTCCTGGAGGACCGCGAGCCGGGCGAAGAACTGCTTCGAGAGCTCCCTGGCGTCCTGGGGGGCGACCTCGGTGGGGTCGGCGATCCGCGGCAGGGGCGCCGCGGGTGCCGTCGTCGCCGTGGGGGTCGTGGTCGCCGTGGGCACGTCGCCCTCCCTTCGTGTCCGGCACTGCCGAGGCGCGCCTACCCCGTCTCGCGCCGTACACACCTCCCGATTTTCCGTCCCCCGCCGCGTGCCGGGGGCCGCTCCGGCCGTACGGGGCGGGCGCCCCGTACGCGCACGGGGGCGGCCCGCCGGCCGCGGCGGGTCAGTTCCAGCTGGAGTGGAGCGGCTTGCCCTCGGCGTAGCCGGCGGCGCTCTGCACGCCGACGACGGCCCTCTCGGCGAACTCCTCCAGGGAGGCGGCGCCCGCGTAGGTGCAGGAGGAGCGGACGCCCGCGACGATCGAGTCGATCAGGTCCTCGACGCCGGGGCGGGCCGGGTCGAGGTACATCCGCGAGGTGGAGATGCCCTCCTCGAACAGCGCCTTGCGGGCCCGGTCGTACGCGGACTCCTCACTGGTGCGGTTGCGCACGGCGCGCGCGGAGGCCATGCCGAAGGACTCCTTGTACAGGCGGCCGTCCGCGTCCTGCTGGAGGTCGCCGGGCGACTCGTACGTACCGGCGAACCAGGAGCCGATCATGACGTTGGACGCGCCGGCGGCGAGCGCCATGGCCACGTCGCGCGGGTGGCGGACGCCGCCGTCCGCCCAGACGTGCTTGCCGTACCTCCTCGCCTCGGCGGCGCACTCCAGGACGGCCGAGAACTGCGGGCGGCCCACGCCGGTCATCATGCGGGTGGTGCACATCGCGCCGGGGCCCACGCCGACCTTGACGATGTCCGCGCCCGCCTCGACGAGGTCGCGGACGCCCCCGGCGGCGACGACGTTGCCGGCGACGACCGGGACCCGCGGGTCGAGGCCGCGGACCAGGCGGATCGCGTTGAGCATCGACTCCTGGTGGCCGTGGGCCGTGTCGATGACGAGCGTGTCCACCCCGGCGTCGAGGAGCTGCCCGGCCTTGCCGGCCACGTCGCCGTTGATGCCGACGGCGGCGGCGACGCGCAGGCGGCCGCGGTCGTCCACGGCGGGGGTGTACAGCGTGGCGCGCAGGGCGCCCTTGCGGGTGAGGATGCCGGCGAGCCGCCCGTCGCCGTCGACCGCGGGGGCGTAGCGCCGGTTGTGGTGGTCGAGCGTGCCGAACGCCTCGATCGGGTCGATGTCCGCGTCGAGGAGCAGCAGGTCCCTCGACATGACCTCGGACAGCCGGGTGAAACGGTCGACGCCGACCAGGTCCCGGTCGGTGACGACGCCGACGGGCTCGTGGCCGGGCCCGACGACGACGCCGGCGTCGTGCGCCCGCTTCGACAGCAGCGACAGCGCGTCGGCGACGGTCTGGGAGGGATCGAGGACGATCGGCGTGTCGAGGGTGCGGTGGCGGCTCTTGACCCACGAGACGACGTCGGTGACGACGTCGATCGGGATGTCCTGGGGGATGACCACCAGGCCGCCGCGGCGGGCGACCGTCTCGGCCATCCGGCGGCCGGCGACGGCGGTCATGTTGGCCACGACGAGGGGGATGGTGGTCCCGGTGCCGTCGGGGGCGGTGAGGTCGACGTCCTGGCGGGAGCCCACGGCCGAGCGGCCGGGCACCATGAACACGTCGTCGTACGTGAGGTCGTACGGCGGCTTCAGATCGTTGAGGAAACGCACGTGCTGAACATTCCAGTCGTTCGGAGTCGGCCCCGGGTGTCTCAGCCGGGGGAAAACGCACGTACTTCATCCTCGCATGCCGACACGCGTTCGACCCCGGGCAGAACCTCCGAGCCGCGCGGGCCGGTCTGGTGGTTTCCTCCGAGGGGGCGGGCCCGGTTCAGCTGTCCGGGTCGAAGCGCTCCAGAGCGGGCCTCGGGCCCGGCTCGGACTCGGTCAGCAGGTAGTCGGCGGCGGACGTGTCCGTGACGAGGCTGGTGACCAGCCCGGAGCGGAGTACGGCGCCGATGGCCGCGGCCTTGCGGGAGCCGCCCGCGATGGCGACGACCTCCGGGATGCGGCGCAGCCGGTCGGCCTCGACGGTGATGCACCGCTCGCCGAGGTCGCGCCCGACGCGGCGGCCGGAGGCGTCGAAGAGGTGGGCGGACATCTCGGCGGCGACGCCGAGGGAGGCGTAGTGGGCGCGCTCCTCGTCGCTGAGCATGTCGTGGACGGTGGAGACCCCCGGCCCCCAGGAGCCGATGGACACCGCGGCGACGGTCACCTTGTCGAAGTGCTCGAAGGCGCGGGCGACGCCGGTCTGGTCGCGCAGCGCGGCGGCGGTGGCCGGGTCGGGCAGCAGCATCGGCGCGTAGATGGGGTGCGCCTCGCCGCCGGAGACCTGGGCGGCGCGGCGGACGGCCTCGACGGACCCGCGCTCGGCGGTCCCGGCGTCGTACACGCCGGTCAGCTGGACGACCGTGCACGGCGGGAGCCGGTCGAGGGCCGCGGCCATGTGGATGGTGGAGCGGCCCCAGGCGAGGCCGAGGACGTCGCCCTCGGTCACCAGTTCGCCGAGCAGGTCGGCCGCGACCTCGCCCAGGTTCTCCGGGTCGGGCGACTCCTCCTCGCCCTCGGTCGGCGACTCCACGACGACGGCGTGGCGCAGGCCGTAGCGGGCCCGCAGCGCGTCGGACCGCTCCGCGTCCAGCTCCGCCGGCACGCGGATCTCGATCCGCACGAGGTCCCGCTCCAGGGCCGTCTCCAGGACGCGGGCGACCTTGAAGCGGCTGACGCCGAACTCCTCGGCGATCTGGATCTTGGACTTCCCCTCGAGGTAGAAGCGACGGGCCATGGCCGCCGCCTGCACCAGCTCCGCGGGTCCCATCCGCAGGGCTGGACGTCCCGCCGACATTGCAGACACCGCGTTCTCCTCACTGCCGTTCACACTCCGGACGGCCATCCTTGCAGATCCGGCGGGACTTGATCAGTCCTGTTGATCCGCGTTCACCTTCCGGTGGCCCGCCGGTGGCTCAGTGTCCGCACGCCCAGATCGCGGAGGCCGTCGCGCGCTCGGCCCGGTCGCGCAGCATCCGCACGGCCCCGGCCGGGTCGTCGGCCCCGTACACGGCGGAGCCGGCGACGAAGACGTCCGCACCGGCCTCGGCGCAGCGCTCGATCGTGGAGGCGGAGACACCCCCGTCGACCTGGAGCCACAGCTCCAGGCCGTGCTTGGAGATCAGCTCGCGGGTGCGGCGGATCTTCGGCAGCACGACGTCGAGGAAGGCCTGTCCGCCGAAACCCGGCTCGACGGTCATGATCAGCAGCATGTCCAGCTCGGGCAGCAGGTCCTCGAACGGCTCGACGGGCGTGGCGGGCTTGAGCGCCATGGAGGCGCGCGCGCCCTTGGCGCGGATCTCCCTCGCCAGCCGTACCGGCGCGGCGGCGGCCTCCACGTGGAACGTGACGGACCCGGCGCCCGCCTCCACGTACTGCGGGGCCCAGCGGTCGGGGTCCTCGATCATGAGGTGGCAGTCCAGCGGCGTGTCCGTCGCCCGGCCGAGCGCTTCGACGACCGGCACGCCGAGCGTGAGGTTGGGCACGAAGTGGTTGTCCATGACGTCCACGTGGAGCCAGTCGGCGCCTTCGACGGCCCGGGCCTCCTCGGCGAGGCGGGCGAAGTCGGCGGACAGGATGCTGGGGTTGATCTGGGCCATGTGCCAAGCCTGCCATGCCCGGGGCCTCGTCCGCCCCGATTCCCCGAGGGGGTCGCGCGGAGGGCGCGGCCCCCGCGGGACACCGTCGCCCGAGCCCCGGGACGGGTCGGTCAGGCGGTGCGGCGCAGCAGCGCCAGGTACATCGCGTCGGTGCCGTGCAGGTGCGGCCAGAGCTGCACGTCCGGGCCGTCGCCGAGCGCGGGGACGCCGGGCATCAGGGGGCGGGCGTCGATCCACCCGGCGCTCGCGCCCCCCGCTCCCCCGCGCCCCTTGAGCACGTCGTCCACGACGGCGCGGGTCTCGGCGGGGTGCGGGGAGCAGGTCGCGTACCCGACGACGCCGCCGACCCGCACGGCCTTCAACGCTTCGGCGAGCAGGGCGCGCTGGAGCGGGGCGAAGCCGTCCAGGTCCTCGGGGCGGCGGCGCCAGCGCGCCTCGGGGCGGCGCCGCAGCGCGCCGAGGCCGGAGCAGGGCACGTCGACGAGGACCCGGTCGAACGAACCGGGGCGCCACGGCGGGCGGGTGCCGTCGGCGGTGACGACCTCGTACGGGCCGGGGTTCCCGGCCAGGGCCCGCCGGACCAGGCGGGCGCGGTGGGGCTGCTTCTCGGCGGCGAGCAGGGCGGCGATCGACTTCCACACCTACGGCGAGCTGGTCCTGTGGCCGTTCGGCTGGACGTACTCCGACACCGCGCCCGGCATGACCCAGGACGACCGGGACGCCTTCGCCGCCGTCGGCCGCAAGAT
>JAAXOU010000213.1 GCA_012396115.1 Streptomyces somaliensis DSM 40738
CTCGCCTACGCCCTCCTGCCGGCGGGGCCCGGCGCCCCGCAGGTCGTCGCCGTCGCCGCGACGGGCGCGCTGGCCGGGTTCGTCCCGCACATCGCGCGCGGCCGGGCGCCCGACCCGGACCACGCGGCCCGCCGGGTGCTGACCCTCGCCTTCGCCGCCGTCTGCGCGGGCCCCCTGCGCACCGCCCCGGACCCGTACCACGTGCCGCTCGTACTGCTCGTCCTGGTGCTCACCGCGCTGTACGACGCCGTCTCGGCGGCCCTCCTCCGGCACGCCCGCGCCCGGGTCCCCCGGCGGCGCGGGGGGAGCCCCGTGCCGTACGCGCCCCTCCTCCGCGACGAGCTGAGGGCCCTGCCCGGGGTGGGGACCGCCGTCCGGGCCTCCGGCGCGGTGATGGCCCTCACGGTGACCGTCGCCGGACTGTGGGCGCTCCCCGTGCTGTGCGTTCCGCTGCTCCTCACCCAGTTGGCCTTCCGCCGCCACCGCGCGGTCCGCCGCACGTACCGGCAGACCATCGCGTCCCTGGCCAGGGCCACCGAGGTGGCCGGCTACACACCGCCCGGCCACGCCCACCGGGTCGCCGCGCTCAGCCGGGCCGTCGGACGGGAGCTGGGCCTGTCGGGGGAGGACCTGACCGTCCTGGAGTACGCGGCGCTCATGCACGACATCGGCCAGCTCTCCCTGGTCGACCCGGTCCCCGAGGGCGCCACCGCCCTGCTGCCCGCCGCCGAGCAGCGCCGCATCGCCCTCCTCGGCGGCGCCGTGGTCCGCCGGACCGGCGTCCCCGCGGCCGTCGCCCTCGTCGTGGAGCGGCAGGCCGACCCCTACCGGGAACAACCGCTCGCCGCACGGATCGTCCGCGCCGCCAACGCGTACGACGACCTGTCCGGGGAAACCGCCCAGGGGGCGCTCCGGGCACTGGAGCACCTCCGCCTGGGGACCGCGCGGGACTACCACCCCGCGGTGGTGGAATCCCTCGTCAGGGTCGTCGTCCGCGGCGGCGTCGAGGGGCCGGCCCCGGGGTAACCCACGGGTAATGAGCGGGCGTGCGACCGGGCATGGTTGGATGCCAACGAAAGGGTGTCCGGGGGCAGCGGCCCTCAGCGACCGGCAGGCGGGAATCGTGAGGATCTTCGGGAAGGTACGGCATCGGCCCTCCGCCTCGTGGCGGCAGGCCACCGACCGCGCGTTCACGCTGATCGGCGACGGGCGGTACGAGGACGCGGGCGCGCTGCTGACGCGCGCCGCCGATCTGGAGCCCTGGCTCTCCGAGTCCTGGTTCAACCTGGCGCTGCTGCACAAGTTCCGGCACGACTGGGAGCAGGCCCGGGCCGCGGGACTGCGGGCGGTCGCCCTGCTCGACAGAGGGGCCGGGACGCCCGACTGGTGGAACGTCGGCATCGCCGCCACGGCCCTCCAGGACTGGCCGCTCGCCCGGCGCGCCTGGCAGGCGTACGGCCTGAGGGTGCCGGCGGGCGACGCCCCCGGCGGGGAGCCGACCGGCATGGAGCTGGGCAGCGCCGCCGTGCGGCTGTCGCCCGAGGGCGAGGCCGAGGTGGTGTGGGGCCGCCGGCTCGACCCGGCCCGGATCGAGGTGCTGTCGATCCCGCTGCCCTCGTCCGGGCGGCGCTGGGGCGAGGTCGTCCTCCACGACGGGGTGCCCAACGGCGAGCGGACCACCGCGTCCGGCCACAGCTTCCCCGTGTTCGACGAGATCGAACTGTGGGCGCCGTCGCCCGTGCCGACCTGGGTGGTGCTCCTGGAGGCCGCGACCGAGGCCGACCGGGACGCCCTGGAGCGGCTCGCCGCCGACGCCGGGTTCGCCGCCGAGGACTGGACCTCGTCCGTGCGGCTGCTGTGCCGCTCCTGCTCGGAGTCGCGGATGCCGAGCGCCGAGGGCGACGGCGAGCACCTCGACCCGCACGACCACAGCGAGCCCGGCCACCCGGGACCGCTCGGCCACCGCACCGCCGGCGACCTGTGGGTGCCGGAACGGGAGTGCGGCATCGCCGCGCCGGCCGGGCTGGTGCGCGGGCTGCTCGACGGCTGGGTCGCGGACGGCCCGGACAGCCGGGAGTGGCGGGATCTGGAGGAAGTCTGCTGATGCCCTTCGCGCCGGGCCCGTAGGCTGTACGGGCACATCGCAACGGGTACTCAAGGGAAGGCGCGAAACCGGACATGGCGCAGCAGGAGACGGACCGGCGGGACTTCGACGCACTCCCCGTCGACGACGAGGGCTTCGTCGTCGACACGGAGGACTGCGAGGAGCGCGAGCGGGCCCACCGCGAGCGCGGTACGTCGCGCCCGATCACGGTCGTCGGCAACCCCGTGCTGCACAAGGAGTGCAAGGACGTCACCGAGTTCGACGACGAGCTGGCCCGGCTGGTCGACGACATGTTCGCCAGCCAGCGCACCGCCGAGGGCGTCGGCCTCGCCGCCAACCAGATCGGCGTCGACCTGAAGGTCTTCGTCTACGACTGCCCCGACGACGAGGGCGTGCGCCACGTCGGCGTCGTCTGCAACCCGGTCCTGGAGGAGCTGCCGCCGGAGCGGCGCGCCCTGGACGACTCCAACGAGGGCTGCCTGTCCGTCCCCACCGCGTACGCCTCCCTCGCCCGGCCCGACTACGCGGTCGTGCGCGGGCAGGACGTGAAGGGCAACCCCGTGAAGGTGCGCGGCACGGGCTACTTCGCCCGCTGCCTCCAGCACGAGACGGACCACCTGTACGGCTACCTGTACATCGACCGCCTGTCGAAGCGGGACCGCAAGGACGCCCTGCGCCAGATGGCCGAGGGCACGCCCCGCTACCCGGTCGTCCCCAACGACTGACCCCCGGGCCGCCGGCGGCCGCGCGCACCGACCACCGGGCCGGCCGCTGCCGGTCGGCGCCCACCCGCGGCGTCCGCCCCCGCACCACGGGCACGGCCCGCGCCCTCCCCGCGGCGGAGAGGGCGCGGGCCGTCGCACGTCCGCGGCCGGGACGGTCAGAAGTCCTCGTCCAGGTCGACCGAGCCCTCGACGGCGACCTGGTACGCGGACGGGCGCCGCTCGAAGAAGTTCGTCAGCTCCTGGACGCCCTGCAGCTCCATGAAGGCGAACGGGTTCTCCGAGCCGTACACCGGGGCCAGGCCCAGCCGCGTCAGGCGCTGGTCGGCGACGCACTCCAGGTAGGCGCGCATCGACTCGGTGTTCATGCCCGGCAGCCCGTCGCCGCACAGGTCGCGGGCGAACTGCAGCTCGGCCTCCACGGCCTCCTCCAGCATGTCCGCGACCTGCCGCCCGAGTTCGTCGTCGAACAGGTCCGGCTCCTCCCTGCGGACCGTGTCCACGACCTCGAAGGCGAAGCCCATGTGCATCGTCTCGTCGCGGAACACCCAGTTGGTGCCGGTCGCCAGGCCGTGCAGCAGGCCGCGCGAGCGGAACCAGTAGACGTAGGCGAACGCGCCGTAGAAGAACAGCCCCTCGATGCACGCGGCGAAGCAGATCAGGTTCAGCAGGAAGCGGCGCCGGTCGGCCCTGGTCTCCAGCCGGTCCAGCTTCTCCACCGAGTCCATCCAGCGGAAGCAGAACGCGGCCTTCTCGCGGATGGAGGGGATGTTCTCGACGGCGGCGAACGCGGCGGTCCGGTCGTCCGGGTCGGGAAGGTAGGTGTCGAGCAGCGTCAGGTAGAACTGGACGTGCACGGCCTCCTCGAAGAGCTGGCGGGAGAGGTAGAGCCGCGCTTCGGGCGAGTTGATGTGCTTGTAGAGCGTCAGCACCAGGTTGTTCGCGACGATCGAGTCGCCCGTCGCGAAGAACGCCACGAGCCGTCCGATCAGGTGCCGCTCACCGGGGGTGAGCTTCGCCAGGTCCGCCACGTCCGAGTGGAGGTCGACCTCCTCGACGGTCCAGGTGTTCTTGATGGCGTCCCGGTACCGCTCGTAGAAGTCCGGGTAGCGCATCGGCCGCAGCGTGAGCTCGAAGCCCGGGTCGAGCAGGTTGGCCCTGCCGGCGCGCGGCGCCGCCGACGGGGTGCGGGGGGCGGGGGCGGTGCTCGTCACTGGCAGGCCTCGCAGGACTCCGGGTTCTCAAGGGAGCAGGCCACGGCGTCGGGCTCGGGGACCTGCCGGACGGGCGGGGCGGCCGCGGACGCGGCGCGGGCGATGCGCGTCGCCGGGCGGGAACGCAGGTAGTACGTCGTCTTCAGGCCCCGCTTCCAGGCGTAGGCGTACATCGACGACAGCTTGCCGATGGTCGGCGTCTCCAGGAACAGGTTCAGCGACTGCGACTGGTCCAGGAACGGCGTCCGGGCGGCGGCCATGTCGATCAGGGCGCGCTGCGGGATCTCCCAGGCCGTGCGGTACAGCTCGCGCACCTCGGCCGGCACCCGGGTGAGGCCCTGCACCGAGCCGTTGGCCTCGCGCAGCGCCTCGCGGGTCTGCGCGTCCCACACGCCGAGCTCCTTCAGGTCGTCCACCAGGTAGGAGTTGACCTGGAGGAACTCGCCGGACAGCGTCTCGCGCTTGAACAGGTTGGACACCTGCGGCTCGATGCACTCGTAGACGCCCGCGATGGACGCGATCGTCGCGGTCGGCGCGATCGCCAGGAGCAGCGAGTTGCGCAGGCCGACGGAGGCGATCCGCTCGCGCAGCGCCGCCCACCGCTCCGGCCAGGCCGGCTCCACGTCGTAGTGGTCGGGGTGGAGCACGCCGCGCGCGGTGCGGGTCTCGTCCCAGGCGGGCAGCCGGCCGTTGCGCTCGGCGAGGTCGGCGGACGCCTCGTAGGCGGCGAGCATGATCCGCTCGGCGATCCGGGTGGACAGGGCGCGCGCCGCGGGCGAGTCGAACGGCAGCCGCAGCTTGAAGAAGACGTCCTGCAGGCCCATCGCGCCCAGGCCCACCGGGCGCCAGCGGGTGTTGGACCGGGCGGCCTGCTCGGTCGGGTAGAAGTTGATGTCGACGACCCGGTCGAGGAAGGTCACCGCGGTGCGGACGGTCTCGTCCAGCCGCTCCCAGTCCATGCCGTCGCCGGCGACGAACGCGCCCAGGTTCACCGAGCCGAGGTTGCACACGGCGGTCTCCCCGTCGTCGGTGACCTCCAGGATCTCGGTGCACAGGTTCGAGGAGTGGACCGTGCGGCCCGGCTCGGCGGTCTGGTTGGCGGTGCGGTTGGCGGCGTCCTTGAACGTCATCCAGCCGTTGCCGGTCTGGGCGAGGGTGCGCATCATCCGGCCGTACAGGTCGCGGGCCGGCACCGTCCTGCGGGCCAGGCCCCTGGCCTCGGCGGCCCGGTACGCGGCGTCGAACTCCCCGCCCCACAGGTCGACCAGCTCGGGCACGTCCGACGGGGAGAACAGCGACCACTCGGCGTCGTCCTCGACCCGGCGCATGAACTCGTCCGGGACCCAGTGCGCCAGGTTCAGGTTGTGGGTGCGGCGGGCCTCCTCGCCGGTGTTGTCGCGGAGCTCCAGGAACTCCTCGACGTCGGCGTGCCAGGTCTCCAGGTACACCGCGGCGGCGCCCTTGCGGCGGCCGCCCTGGTTGACGGCGGCGACCGAGGCGTCGAGCGTCTTCAGGAACGGCACGATGCCGTTGGAGTGGCCGTTGGTGCCGCGGATGAGCGAACCCCGGGCGCGGATGCGGGAGTACGACAGGCCGATGCCGCCGGCGTGCTTCGACAGCCGCGCCACCTGGTGGTAGCGGTCGTAGATGGAGTCCAGCTCGTCCCGCGGGGAGTCCAGCAGGTAGCAGGAGGACATCTGCGGGTGGCTGGTGCCCGAGTTGAAGAGGGTGGGGGAGGAGGGCAGGTAGTCGAGGCGGCTCATCAGCCCGTACAGCGCCTCCACCTCGTCGAGCGCACGCTGCGAGTCGTCCTCGGCCAGGCCGCAGGCGACGCGGAGCAGGAACTGCTGCGGGGTCTCGACGACCCCGCGGGTGATGGGGTGGCGCAGCAGGTAGCGCGAGTACAGGGTGCGCAGGCCGAAGTAGCCGAAGCGGTCGTCGGCCGCCGGGTCGATCACCGCGTCGAGCCGCGCGGCGTGGCGGGCGACGAGGCCGGCGGTCCGGTCGGCGACGAGCCCCTCGCGGTGGCCGGCGGCGACCGACGCCGAGAACGTCACCGCGCCCTGGGCCGCGGCCTCCTCGGCGATCGTGCGGGCCAGCAGCCGGGCGGCGAGCCGCGAGTACGCCGGGTCCTCGGCGATCAGGCCGGCCGCCGCCTCGGTGGCGAGTTCCCGGAGCCCGGCCTCGTCCGACCCGGCGTGCCGGCCGCGCAGGGCCGCGGCGGCGACCCGGCCGGGGTCGGTGTCCGGGAGGTCCGCGGTGAGGTCGGTCAGGGTCCGCAGCAACGCGGTCCCGGGAGCGTCGGCTTCGGCTGCTGAGACCGGATCCGCTGGCGCGATGGTCACGTGGGGGCTCTCCCTCGCTCGGCTCGGGGCCCCGCGGGGAACGGCGGCGGCGGGCGCGCCGCACCCCGGGCACGGGGGCGTGCGTGACCGCGTCCACCGGCCCACTCCACGAGGCCCGGACGTCTGGGCACCCGGGCCGGACGGTCCGGGTGCGCTGCCGGCAGGTCGTCGGACTCGCGGGTACGCGAAGGGCACACCGGTACACCGTTGCGGGACAGTTCCGGACTCACACCGGATTCCCCTGCTACGACAGCGAGGACGAGCATACATGTGGGGGGAGTCGGATGCGGCACCCCCCACATGTTGTGTCAGAGTGTCAGCTCGTACGCGTACAGGGGCAGCCCGGGCAAGGGCTCCCAGTCCCGGTGCGGGACCCTGGCGAAGCCCGTCCGGTCGTACAGCCGCCGGGCGGCGACGGCCTCCGGAACGACCGACAGCACGAGCCGTACGCACCCCTCGCGGGCCCGCGCCCGGTCCGCGCACGCCCGTACGAGCGCCTCGCCGACGCCCCGCCCGCGCGCCGCGCCGGCCACGGCGAGCACCCGGAACTCGGCCTCGTCCGGGCCCGCGATGTCCGCCCACGGGGTGCCGCCGGACGGCACGAACGTCACGCCGCCGAGGAGGGTGCCGTCCCGGTCGGCGGCGACGAGCACCTCGGCCTCGGCGGCCCGCCGCGGCACGTCGCGCAGCACGTCCAGGTACGGGTCGTCGGCCCCGTGGGTCAGCAGGCCGTCGTCGAGGTAGGCGCGGGCGCTGATCTCGCCGAGGGCGGCGTGTTCGTCGGGGCGCACGGGCCGGATGGCGAAGCCGGCGGCGGGCGGCGCGGCGGGCGGCGCGAGGGGCGGTGCGGAGGGCGGGGTCGTGATGGCGTCCATGGCCCCAGTGTGGCGGGATCGACTGCTCCCTCCCACGTCGTTCCGGGGGCGCCGTCGCCCCGTGGGCGCCGCACTCGGCGGAGGGGGCGGTTCGTGGCGCCGTCCTCCGCGACGTACGCGGCGGAGGACCCGTCGTCGCCGGGGGCGCCCACGGACTGCTCGGCAGGCTCGGAGCCGCCGGACCGCGCGACGCACACGTGCCCGGGCCGGATCCGCGGCGCGGTGCCGCGGGCCTCAGAGGGCGGCCCGGCCGGGCGTT
>JAAXOU010000214.1 GCA_012396115.1 Streptomyces somaliensis DSM 40738
CGCCGACGGCCCCGGCCCCGACCGGGACGCCCGCCCCCGGCTGCCCAAGCGGCGCGCCCAGGAGCACCTCGTCCCGCAGTTGCGCGACGAGCCCGCCCGGCGCCGCCACGACGACCACACCCTGCACGACCCGGGACTGATGGCGGCGTTCCAGCGCGGCATCGGCCTCGCCGAGGCCGCGCCGCCGCCTCCCCCCGTCCCGCCCGCCGGCCCCACCGGACCGCAGCGACACGACGAAACCCACAAGGAGTAGATGCACCATGGCGAGCGATGCGCCGAACGGCCACGCCCCCGATCTCGACTGGCTGCTCCGCGGCCTGGTCCAGCGGGTGCCCCACACCCGCAGCGCGGTTCTGCTCTCCTCGGACGGCCTGGTGAAGTCGGTGCACGGCCTCGACCCGGACGGCGCCGACCACATGGCGGCCCTGGCCTCCGGCCTCCACTCGCTCGGCCGCAGCGCCGGAGCCCGTTTCGGCGGCGGCGACGAGGTCCGCCAGGTCGTCGTCGAACTCGACGGCACCCTGCTGTTCGTCTCCACCGCGGGATCCGGCACCTGCCTCGCCGTCGTGGCGGGCCGGGGCGCGGACGCCGCGGTCCTCGGGTACGAGATGGCGATGCTGGTCAAGAGCGTACGGCCCTACCTCGTGACTCCGGCGCGGCACGCGGCCGCCGCCCCAGGCGCCCCGGGACTCTGAGCCGTGCCGCTCCGACAGGACGGGCCGTGGCTCGACGACGCGGCCGGCCGCCTCATCCGCCCGTACACGGTGAGCGGCGGCCGCACCCGGCCCACGGCCGCGCTCGACCTGCTGTCGCTCGTCATGGCCACCGGGGCGGCGCCGCCGGCGCCGCTCGGACCCGAGCACACCACGGCCCTCGGCCTGTGCGACGGGCCGACGTCGGTCGCGGAGATCGCCGCGCACCTGCGCCTGCCCGCCGCCGTCACCAAGGTGCTCCTCTCGGACCTCGTGGACTGCGGGGCGCTGACCACGCGGCAGCCCCGCCCGTACGGCGACACCACCGACCGTTCCCTGCTGGAGGCAGTGCTCGATGGCCTACGACGAAGGCTCTGAACGCCGGACCGCGGCCGGGGACGTCTTCCCGACGGCCCTGAAGGTCCTCGTCGCGGGCGGTTTCGGCGTGGGCAAGACGACGTTCGTCGGCGCCGTGAGCGAGATCGAACCGCTCAGCACGGAGGAGGTGCTCACCCACGTGAGCACCGCCACCGACCGCCTGGACGGCGTCGAGCACAAGACCACCACGACCGTCGCGATGGACTTCGGCCGCATCACCCTCGACCCCCGGCACGTGCTGTACCTGTTCGGCACCCCCGGCCAGGAGCGCTTCTGGTTCCTGTGGGACGAACTGTCCGAGGGGGCCCTCGGCGCGGTGGTCCTCGCCGACACGCGCCGCCTGCAGGAGTCGTTCGCGGCCGTCGACTTCTTCGAGCGGCGCGGCATCCGCTTCGTCGTCGCCGTCAACGAGTTCGACGGCGCCCACCGCTACGACCCCGAAGAGGTGCGCGCCGCCGTCGGCCTCGGGCCTGAGGTGCCGGTTGTGCCGTGCGACGCCCGGATCACCGCCTCCGGGGTCCAGACCCTCGTCATCCTGGTCCAGCACCTGCTGGCCACCGACCCGGCACCGGCACCGGCGCCGAGCTACGGAGCACCCGAATGACCTACGACCCGACCGGCCACCTCCTCCTCACCCCCGTCGACCAGGAGGCGCCCACCCGTGTGCTGCGGCTCCGCCAGCTGGGCCTGGGGGAGCACCCGGAGCCCGCGTTCGACGCGTTCGCCGACCGCCTCGCCGAGGTGACCGGAGCACCGTACTCGATGGTCAACTTCATCGACGAGAACCGGCAGTTCTTCGCCGGGCTGCACACCCCGACCGGCACCCACTCCGGCACCCGCCCCTGCGAGGACCTCACCGCCTCCGGCACGGTGGGCCGCTACATGGCCCGCGACCACGGCTACTGCCCGCACGTGGTGGTCCGGCGCAAGGCGCTGGTGCTGGAGGACGTCTGCGACTACCCGAGGTTCGCCGGGAACCCGGTCGTCGACGAGATCGGCATCCGCTCGTACCTCGGCGCGCCGCTCATCGACCGCACGGGCACCACCCTGGGCACGATCTGCGTCGTGGACACCGAACCCCGGCCGTGGGGGAGGGCCGGCCTGGAGACCATCAAGTCCCTCGCGGCGGAGCTGGTGGAGCAGATCCACCGCCGCGAGGACGGCGGTCTCTGACGCGCCCCGGGCCGGCGCGGCTCCGATCGCCCCGGCCCGGCCGCGCCGGTCAGGGCACCGGCTCCATCCGCACGACGTCCGCGAACCGTTCCGACCACTGGCCCCGCGTCGTGCCGAGCGCCACCTCGGCGAGCCGCAGCAACTGGACGTCCGAGGTCCCCGCCGGGGCGAACAGGTGGTGGGCGTCGCGCAGATAGCGCTCGATCGGCCGGTCGGTGAACAGCCCGGCCGCCGCGTGGATCTCCATCGCGCCCCGCGCCGAGTCCAGGGCCCACTCGGCGTTGAGCAGCTTCGCGTTCATCAACTCCGCGTCACAGGGCAGCCCCCGGTCCAGCAGGTGCACGGCGTGGTACGCGGTGAGCCGGGCTGTCATCAGCCGCGACTGCAACCGGCCCAGCTTCAGCCTCACCGACGGCAGCGCGTGCAGCGGTTCGCCGTACCGGTGGCGCTCCTCGCAGAAACGGGTCGTCTCCTCCAGGATCGCCTGGTGCAGGCCGAGGGAGACCGCGGCCAGGTTCGCCCGCCCGTACAGCACGCTGGAGGAGTACGCGACGGCCAGGCCGTCGCCCTCCCCGCCGAGCCGGTTGGCGGCGGGGACGCGGCAGTCGTCGAAGAACAGCTCGCCGAAGCCGAAGCCGTGCAGGCCCATCGTCGGCCTCTCACGGCCGACCCGGAGGCCGGGACGGTCGGCCTCCACCAGGAACGCCGTGAGCCCCCCGGGGCCGGGACCGGTGCGGACGACGACGCCGTGCAGATCGCCGACGTGGCTGTTGCCGACGAACACCTTGCGCCCGTTGAGGACGTAGTCGTCCCCGTCGCGCACGGCGCTGGCCGCCATGCCGAGCACGTGCCCGCCGGACTCCGGCTCGGTCACCGCGATCGTGGGGAGGCAGGCACCGGCGGCCACCCGCGGCAGCCAGGTCTTCTTCTGCTCGTCGCTCCCGAAGTGCAGGATCTTCGCGACGCCCAGCTGGGACGCCTGCACCATGGCGCCCATCGCCGCGCTGACGCGGGACAGCTCTTCGATGATGATGGTCTTGCCGAGGTGGCCGACGCCCATCCCGCCCAAATCCGTGCCTATCGTCGCGCCCAGCCAGCCCTGGCGGGCGATGAGCCGGGACAGTTCGTGGTGCACGGAGCGGGCCGCCTCCATGGCGGGAATCCGCGGTCTCACCTCGTTCTCCGCGAAGTCCCTGACCTGCTGCCTGAGTTGATGGTGCGGCCGACCGGCGAAGCAGTCGTCCATGCGAGCCTCCTCTGCGAAACGCCTGCTCGTGTGGGTGTTCGACCGTGGGGCGCGTCGGTGGCGGACCCGTTCCGAGCAGGCAGACACCTCATCGTGTTGATCTCCGGGAGGCGGTTCAACACGGTTGTGGACATTGTCCGAAACAGGGTGCGTTGACGGGTGAGGGGCACTGTGCAGCGCACCGCGCGGTGCGGCCGGTTCCCCGGGGGTGGCCTCCCGCCCGTTCCCCGCCGCATGCCGACGCCACAGGTCGGCCGGTTCCGTCCGGCCGCAGGGTCCGCGCGGATGCCCGAACGGCTCCGCGGCCGACGGGACCGCCCGGGAGGGCCGGAATGTGTCGTTCGGTACCGGTGGCCCTCACCCCGGCGGTCGGTGTTCGAGCACCGGGGAGGCGCCCGGGTGCGCCAGGGGCGCGAGTGGCGTGCGCCGTACCGCGACGCGCGCCCGTGGAACCCGACACCCGGCCCGCCGAAGTGGTTAGTGGTCACCACCCGGAGTGCGGTATTGTTCTCGTGCACGATGAGCCCGGGGAAACCCCAGCTCAGACGGGCAACGGGACGTGGCGCAGCTTGGTAGCGCACTTGACTGGGGGTCAAGGGGTCGCAGGTTCAAATCCTGTCGTCCCGACTTTTCGAAGTCGTGGCTGAGGGGCCGCTCCAGATCGGTCTGGAGCGGCCCCTCAGCCGTTTCGGGGCCGGCCGCCCCGCCCTGCCGGGCCGCTCCGGCCCACGGCCACGACCGGACCCGGCGGGAGCCGCGGAACGCGCCGGGGCGTACGGAGGCGGTGACGCGACCGTACCCCCGCGTCCGCCGGGGCGGAGGTGCCGCCGACGGTGGTCCGGCGACCCCGCCCGGCGCTCCCGCGCCCCCATGCGTACGGGCACGCCGGCGCCGCCGGGCCGGTGCGTGAGGTACGGGGCCTTCAGCCGCCGAGCGAGGCCGGCGGTCCGCGAGGGGTACGGACGGAAGACGGCGGGAGGCCGTCATGAAGGGATCCGGAACGGCCTCCCGGACCCTTCCAGGGAGGACAACCGCCGACGGGCGTCGGCCGTCCGCCGGCGGGCCCGCCCGCTTCCGTTCCGAACCCCGCAGGCCGCGCCTGTGCCTGACGTGCGGCGGCCCTGCGGCGTTCCGGTCCAGCGGTCCCGGGACGCGGCCCCGTGATCGGCCGGTCGACGCCGGCCGGTCAGCCGGTGCGGCCCGGGCCGGTGAAGACGGCGCGGACGCAGCCGTCGCTCTTCTCCTTGAACATGTCGTAGCCCTCCACGGCCCGGTCGAGGGGCATGACGTGGGTGGCCAGGTGCGCGGTGGTGATCTCCCCCCGGGCCATGCGGTCCAGGAGCATCGGGATGTACCGCTGCCCGTGCTGCTGCGCGGCGCGCAGGGTCAGACCCTTGTTGACGACCGCGCCCAGGGGGAACTTGTCCACCACCCCCGCGAACACGCCGAGGACGAACACGCTGCCGCCCTTGCGACAGGCGTGGATGGCCTCGCGGACGGCGGTCGGCCGGTCGGTCTGGAGGCGCAGCTGCTGCTTGACCTGGTCGTACAGGTGCATCGGGCCACTGCTGTGGGCCTCCATCCCGACCGCCTCGATGCACACGTCCGGCCCGCGGCCGCCGGTCCGCTCACGCAGTTCCGCGGCCACGTCGACGGCGGTGTAGTCCAGCGTCTCGCAGCCGACGTGACGCTCCGCCATGGCCAGCCGCTCCGGGAGGCGGTCGATGCAGATCACCCGTTCGGCGCCCAGCAGGATCGCGGCCCGTGCCGCCATCTGGCCGACGGCCCCGCAGCCCCACACCGCGACGACGTCGCCCGGCTTGACGCCGCCGAGGTCGGCGCCCATCCAGCCGGTCGGCACGGAGTCCGAGGCGAACAGGGCGCTGACGTCGTCCACCCCGTCGGGGACCGGGAAGGCCCCGTAGTCGGCGAAGGGGACGCGGACGTACTCGGCGTGGCTGCCGCGCAGGCCGCCCATGGCGTGCGAGTAGCCGAAGATGCCGCCGGACTCGTAGCCGAACAGGGCCTGGCCGATGCCGGGGTTGGTGTTGGTGTTGTCGCACAGGGACCACAGGTCGTTGGCGCAGTACCAGCAGCGCCCGCAGCCGACGAAGGAGGCGACCACGACCCGGTCGCCGACCTTGTGGCGCCGTACCGCGCGCCCGGTCTCCACGACCTCGCCGAGGAACTCGTGGCCGATGACGTCACCGGCCCGCATCGCGGGGATGTAACCGCCGATCAGGTGCAGGTCGGATCCGCACGTCGTGCCGGCGACGAGCCGGACGACGACGTCCTGGTCGTTGCGCAGCTCCGGGTCCGGCACCTGCTCGACCGACAGCTTGTTCACGCCTTGCCAGCACAGCGCCTTCACAGCACTCCCTCCCCGCCCGACCGGCGGGCGACCGTGTCGATGACCTTGCCGACCGGGGTGTCCCTCGTGGTGGGGGGAGCGTCCGGCAGCATGACCTCCTCCGCCTCCAGGAGCGCCTTGGCCTCCCGCAGGGCGGTCCGCACCTCCTGACGGGGGTCCCGGCTCGCCAGACGTCCGGGAAGGGACGTCTCCGCGCCGGAAGGAGCGTCCTTCAGGCGTACCGCGAGCTCCGTGCCACGGTCCCCGGGGGCGGGCCGCACACGGGCTTCGAGCCGTTCGGCCATCCGGTCCAGGGGTTCGGGCAGGGTGCCGCCGGGCATGACGTCCGTCGGCGCGCGGTTGATCGTGACGGTCAGCCACCGGGAGGCGGCGTCGTCGCCGGCGGCCGTCCGCGACCGGGTCCGGCGGGCCGCGGCGGCCCCCATGCCGATGACCGCCACCGCGAGGGCGGGCTTGACGTACTTCACCGGGCGCCTCCTTCATCGGGACCGTGGCTCTGGGGACGCCCCTGACCGGTGCCCCTCGCGTACGGGGGCAAACGGCGGCGCACCCGGGGGACGGTGCCGCGGGCGGACGGGCCCGGGGTGCTCCGGACCCGGACCTCCTCCCGGGAGGACCGGCCCGGGGCCCTTCGAACCGGCCCGCACGCGTCGGCGGGGGCGGGGGAGGGCGGACGGTGCGTACCCATGCGCGCCGGGTGCCCCGGTACGGGCGCGTGACACCCGGGCCGCCTCTCCCGGCCCCGGCGGCGGGGACCGTACCGGCGCGGCGGCCCCCCGGAACGGCGGGGCGCCCGCCGTCGGCACCGCCCGTGCGGCCGGGCGGGACGGCATGCGGTCACGGCTGCGGGCCCCACCTACAATCCTCCATGGAATTGTGGAGGAACCCGTGGTCGAGCCCCCTGCCCCCGGCGCCAAGGCGCAGCTCTACGACGCGTTCGCGGCCAGCGGCAAGGCGCTGGCCGGCGGCAAGCGCCTGGAACTGCTGGACCTGCCGGCCCAGGGCGAGCGCACCGTGGACGCGCTGGCCAGGGCGGCCGGACTGAACCCGACGACGGCCTCGGCGCACCTGCAGACGCTCAAGCAGGCCGGGTTCGTCGCGATCCGCCGCGAGGGGGTGCGCGTCCACCACCGGCTCGCCGGTGACGACGCGGCCCGGCTCTTCGCGCTCCTGCGCAAGGTCGCCGACCGCCACCGGGCGGCCGTCCCCCCGACCCGGGACGCCTACCTCGGCCGGGACGGGGCCGCCGAGGTCACCCGTGACGAACTGCTGGACCGGATCGACGCCGGCGACGCCGTGGTGCTCGACGTGCGGCCGGTGGAGGAGTACCGGGCCGGGCACATCCCCGGCGCCGTCTCGGTCCCGGTCGGCGAGCTGGCCGACCGGATCGACGAACTGCCCCGGGACACCGGGATCGTCGTCCACTGCCGCGGCGAGTACTGCCGCCTCGCCCACGACGCCGTACGGCTGCTCACCGGCCGGGGGCGGAGGGCGATCCGGCTCCGCGACGGCATGCTGGAGTGGCGCCTGTCGGAGCCGCCCGTCGACGCCGCGGGACGGCCGTGACCGGTCGGCGGGGAGGGCCCCCGCCGCCTCCGGGACCCGGTCCGGCCCGGCCCACGACACCACCACGCCCGCGGGCCCGCGGGCCACGGGGGCGGCCGCGTCACGGCGGGCG
>JAAXOU010000215.1 GCA_012396115.1 Streptomyces somaliensis DSM 40738
GCCCGGGCGGGGCGCCGCGGGCGGGGAGGGGACGCGTTCCGCGGCGCCCGGCCGCCCGCCCGTCCCCCTCGCTCACCGGGAACGGAAAGGGGAACCGCGCCGGAATGGCTTGTTCTCGCCCTTGCGGCGGTCACCACGGACGCGGTCACAGCGCCGGGGCGCTGTGCGCGGGGGGTGTGCGCGGGGAGGGCGGCCGGGGCGGCCGCACGCCGCCCAGGTGGTGCGCGGCCGCCCCGGGGACGTTCCTGCACCGCTTCCGGCGCCACGGCGACCGGGCAGGACACGGATGTGAGCCGTCCGGGTGAGCGAATGCCCCATTCGACCGCCCGGGGTCGCGGGTGTGGTAAGGCGCTCCTAGCGTTCCGGTCGTAGAGGGTCATGCCACAGCTTTCCGCGGAAGTCCGTTCCGCACTGCCCCTCGGGACCGGAGGACTCATTCCATGCGTGCGACAGGTGCCGCTTCCGCCGCTCTGCTCGGAGCGGCGGCTCTCGCCCTCACCGCCCCGTCCGCGGGCGCGGTGGACCCGTTCCTCGTCTCCCCCTCGACCGTCAATCCGGGCGGCCGCGTCGTGCTGTCCGCCCCCGGCTGCCCGGGCACCGCCATGGCCTCCTCTGACGTCTTCGACACCGTGACCGTCCCGGCGGGCGGCTCGGCCACGGCCACCGTCGACTGGGACGCCCGGCGGGGCACGGTCTACACGGTGTCCTTCACCTGCGCCGGCGGTTCGCCCGGCTCGGCGCGGCTGACCATCGCACCGGCGAGGACCGGTTCGACCGCGGTGCCGACCGTGACCCGGACGGCCACCGTCACGACCGCGCCCTCAGGCGTCCGGGGCGGCCTGGGCGGCAGCGTCGACACGTGGAACGCCGGCGAGCTGGCCGCGGGCGGGGCGCTGGTCGCCGCGGCGACCGCGGGCGCGGTCCACCTGGTGCGCCGCAGGACCGCGAGCCACCGCCACTGAGCCCCCGGGACCCCGGGCACCCCCGGGGCCCACGGGACCCCGGGACCCGCGGCTCCCGCATCCGCGGACACGCCCTTCGCCCCGAGTCCCTGCGAGGGCTCGGGGCGACGGGCGTACTCGGCCGACCGGGAGGTTCGGCCGGTCAGGCCTTTCCGCTGCTCGGGCGGCGACGGCGGCTGACGAAGACGGCACCGCCCAGGGCCGCGGTGCCGACGAGCGACGCCCCGACGGCCATCTCGGTGGAGCTGGGCGCGAGGGAACCGCCCAGGCCGCCCGCCGCGCCGCGGCCGCGGATGACGGTGAAGGACGCGGTGGCGACCCGCGGGCTGTCGCTGCACTTGACCTTGAGGTTGTAGGTGCCGGGCGTGGCGTGGTCGTAGATCCGCGGCGTGGCCGCGGAGTGGCCCGAGGCGTTGACCGTGAGGGCCGTCTTGGGGAAGGCGTTGGACGAGACGGTGCCACCGTGGCCGCACCCCATGGCGCTGACCGCCAGGCTGCCACCCTGGTGCACCCGGGTCGGGGAGACGGTGACGTTCGTCGGGCCCTTGGTGGCGTGGGCGAGCGGGACCGTGAACCCGATCGCCGCACAGGCGGTGGCGGCCACCGCGAGGGCGCGTGAAGCACGCATCGTTGAACCTCCATCGGAAGGCGCCCCAAAGCGGTGCTCCGGGAAATCGACGGACGCGCCTTCCATGACGAACCCTCACCCGTCAAACGGAACCCTGCACTCCGGTTGTGCGCCACCCCGGTGAGGCGACACGCCCGGGCACCCGGCCGGCGCCCTGACGGATCCGCAGGTCACGGCCGGTCGGGCGGCCACCGTCAATGACCCGGACGGGCCATCACCCGTGTGCCGCGCCGCCACCCGTTCGCCGCTCCCCGATCGCCGGGTCCGCGGACCGCCCTTACCGTGCGGGAGGAGGCCACGAAGGGAGAGGCATGGGCCTGGAGCGCAGGGGCGTCGGGGACCGGAGTGCCTGGGACGTGATCAGGGGGCGCCGACCGTGGGGGGTGCTGGCGCTCGTCATGCTCACCGGTCTCGCCATGATGCGGAACGGATCCGACGTGTCGTCCGGGCCGCCCCAGCCGGCCGGCGCGGTGTCGGCGGAGCGGGGGCGTACCGCGGCCGCGCCGACGCCGTCCGCCGGGCTGCGCCCCCTCGCGTACGCGCCCGCGTCCCGGGTGCGGATCGAGACGCTGAAGGTGGACGCGCCGGTCGTCGACGTGGGCCTGGACGACGAGGGCTGGATCAGCGCGCCCCCTCCGCAGGACCCCAACCTCGCCGGCTGGTACCAGAACGGCATCTCGCCGGGGCAGCCCGGCACCTCGGTCATCGTCGGGCACGTCGACAACGAGTCGGGGCCCGCGGTCTTCTACTCGCTGGGCACGCTCAAGCCGGGCGACCGGGTGGAGGTGACCCGGTACGACGGCCGTGTGGCCGTCTTCCAGGTGTACGGCGTCGAGGTGTACGCGAAGGAGGAGTTCCCCGGCGTACGCGTCTACGGTGACACCGGCCACCCCGAACTGCGGGTCATCACCTGCGGCGGCGAGTACTCGCGGGCCGGCGGCTACGACGGCAACGTGGTGGTCTTCGCCCGGCTGGTCGCCACCCGCTGAACGCCCTCCGCCCCGGACCCGCCCCCGCCGCGGACGGAGGCGGGTCCGGGGCGGTGCCCGCGTCACCGGCGCGGCACGGTCAGGTGGTACCCCTCGTCGAGCAGCCTGGGCAGGTAGGTCCGCAGGGCGCTCACGGTCTGCGAGCGGTCGCCGCCCGCGTCGTGGGAGAGCACGACGACGCCGGGCGCGGCGCCGTCCAGGACGCGCCGCACGATGGTCGCCTCGCCGGGTTCCCGCCAGTCGAGGGTGTCGACGGTCCAGGCGAGCGGCTCCATGCCGAGTTCGGCGCCGATCTCGAAGGAGAGGCGGTTCCAGGCGCCGTAGGGGGCGCGGTACCACAGGGGGGCGGAGCCGGCCGTCCGCTCGATCACCTCGCTGGTCGCGCCCAGCTCGTCGCGGATGCGGGAGGGCGGCAGCCTCGGGATCAGCGGGTGCGACCAGGAGTGGTTGCCCACGACGTGCCCGTCGCCGGCCATCTCCCGCAGCAGGTCGGGGTGGAGGGCGGCCATCTCGCCGCAGACGAAGAACACGGCCCGCACCCCGTAGTGGCGCAGGGTGGCCAGGACGGCCGGCGTGTAGCGGGGGTCGGGCCCGTCGTCGAAGGTGAGGACCATCGTGTTGCCCGCGCCGGACACCCGCAGGAACGGCCGCTGCCGCACCGGCGGCAGGGCGCGGCGGAAGCGCGGCGGGGCGTGGTGGGTCATGGGCTGGAGCCGGTACGAGACCGGGGCCCCGGGCAGGTACGGGGTGAGGGGCGCACCGGGGGCGGGCGTCGGGGGCGCGGGCAGGCGCGGCGGGGACGGGCGCACGGGTGGCGGGGACGGGCGGGCGGGCGGCGCGGTGCCGGGCCCGCCCGTCCGCTCCAGGCCGAAGAGACCGACGGCGGTGGTGGCGCCGAGCGCGGCGGCGATGCGCAGCACCATCCGCCGGCCCGAAGGCATCTGGTCGTTTTTCATGACCAATGCTCCGCATGGGCGATCGGCGGACGGGGGCGCGACACCGGGCGCGCGGGGCGAAAGCACCCGTTGGGACCAGTGGCCGGGCGGCAGGTCAAGGGGCCCGCACGAGGCCCTGGGCGGCCGCGCCGCGGCTGAGGACGACACCGGTGATGCGGTCCCGCACGGGGGCCAGCGCGGTGTCCCCGGACGCGACGGCGGCGTTCAGGTCGACGACGCGGTTGGCCTCGGTGTCGAACCACTGCGGGACGAACTCGGCCCGGGTGACCTCCCAGCGCCCGCCGGGGGACCGGGGCGGGGCGAAGGTGAAGCGGCCGATGGTCCCCTCGTTGCCGCGCGGGTCGTGGGCGCCGGAGTGGTCGACCATGGGCCCGGCGACCTGGTCGCCCATGCCGTAGACGATCCAGGTGCCGTTGACCTTCTCGTACGCCTGGGGGACGTGGGCGTGGGTGCCGAGGATGAGGTCGACGTCGGGGCGGCCCCCGGTGGTGGAGGCGGTGAGGGAGCGGCCGAGTTCGGTCTGCTGCCGGTCGGGCTCGGTCTGCCACTCGGTGCCCCAGTGGAGGCTGACCACGACCACGTCCGCGCCGGCCTCGCGGGCGGCCCTGGCGTCGCTGAGGACGCGGCTCTCGTCGATGAGGTTGACCGACCACGGCCGGTCGGCGGGGACGGGGACGCCGTTCGTGCCGTAGGTGTAGGCGAGGTGGACGACCCGGGCGCCGCCGGCCTCCAGCACGGTGGGGGTGGTGGCCTCCTCGGCGGTGCGGGCGGAGCCGGCGTGCTCGACGCCGACCCGGTCGAGGTGGTCGAGGGTGCGGCGGATGCCTTCGGGGCCGGCGTCGAGGGTGTGGTTGGAGGCGGTGGAACACGAGTCGTAGCCGGTGGCGCGCAGGGCGTCGGCGACCTGGGGCGGGGACTGGAAGGACGGGTAACCGGTGAAGGGGCCGCCGTCCGCGCCGTACACGGTCTCCATGTGGCAGATGGCCAGGTCGGCGGCGGAGATCACGGGGGCGACCCCGGCGAACATGGGCCGGAAGTCGTACCCGGCGCCGTTCGCGTCGGCGCGGGCGGCCCGGATGACCGAGGCGTGCGGGAGGACGTCGCCGGTGGCGACGAGCGTGAAGGGCCTGACCCCGGCGGCGGAGCGGCCGCCGGCGGACGGGGCGGCGGGGGGCGCGGGGGCCGAGGAGGGGACGGCGGTGCAGGCGGCCGCGGCGCCGAGCAGGGCGGTGGTGGCGAGGGCCCTGCGGCGGGCCGCGCGTCGCGTCGTCCGGTGGGGCATGGGGGGCTCCCTGGTTCGGAAACGGGTGGGACCTTCCGAATCCACCACCGGGGACGCCTCCCGGCCGGTATTCGAACGGCTCGGGCGCGGCGGATTAGCCGGTTCGGCCCCATGGCCCCGCCTCCGCGCCCGGCGTCCCCGCCGTCCGGTGCGCCGGTTGCCCCGGCGGGCCCGGATGCGCTCGTATACCGCTCGTGGACCCGGGAGCCGGCGGAAGGAGGCGTGGACGATGACGGCGGCCGCGACGACCACCGACGAGCGGGCCCTGGAGGTCCTCCAGCGGGAGCACGGGCCGGCGCTGCTGAGCTTCCTCGTGGGGCTGACCCTCGGCGACCGGCAGCGTGCCGAGGACCTGCTGCAGGAGACGCTGGTCCGGGCGTGGCAGCACCCGGAGGCGTTCGAGGCGCCGTACGAGTCGATGCGGCCGTGGCTCTTCACGGTCGGCCGGCGGCTGGCGATCGACGCGCGGCGCTCCCGGGCGGCGCGCCCGAGGGAGGTCGGCGACGGGGCGCTCGCCTCGACGCCCGACCCGGCCGACGCCACCGAGTCCGCGACGGCCGCCCTGGACGTGCGGGCGGCGCTGGCGGAGCTGAGCCCGGCGCACCGCGCCGTACTGGAGCGGATCTACTTCGACGGGCTGACGTTCGACGAGACGGCCGAGGCGCTCGGCATACCGGTCGGGACGGTCAAGTCCCGGTCGTACCACGCGCTGCGGGCCCTGGAGCGGTGCCTGCCCGGGTACGGCCGGTCCCGCCCGGCCTCCGGGCGGTCCGGTGCCTGAGCGGGCCCGTCCCCCGGGTCCGCCGCGCGCGTCCCCTCCCCGGAGGCGGCGGTGCGCGGGGCACATGCGGAACCGCACCGTCGAGTTGCGCGGAGGGCGGCCCCCCGCGCCGCCTCCCGGTGGAGGCTCGTCGTCCGGGCGCGTGGCCGGCCCACGCGCGGAGGGAACGTCCGGGAGAAGGGTGGGAGCGTTGCGGTCCGAGAGCACGAACGGCACCGGCGGGGGCGGCCTGGCCGTCCCGATGGACTGGCTGTGCGCCGAGTACCTGGCCGACGAACTGCTGCGTGGCGGCGGGTTGGTGGAGACCGGCTCCCTGGAGTACGTGGCGGGCCGCCGGACGCTGGCGCTGACGATCTACCTCTGCGACGGGGCCGGGCCCGGGGACCGGTCGGCGCAGTGGCTGCACCGCACCTCGTACGGCCACCCCTGGGCGGAGTGGGTGCGGGAGCGACTGGGCGCGCGGTGCGCCGACGGGGACGGGCCCGGGGTGGCGCTCGCCCGGGAGACCTGGCGGCTGCTGGAGGAGACCGAGGTGTTCGCGGCGGACCTGGGCGCGCTGTCGGCTCCCTCGGCGGCCGGGGCCGCCGTGGACGAGTCGGCGCGGGTGTGGCTGCCCTCGTGGCGGCTGGGCCTGCCCCTCGGCCACCTGTCGCTCCACCTGCGGTGAGCCGGGCGGGACCGGGCGGGCCCCGGAAGGGGCCGGAACGCGCCGTTGCCGGGGACGGCCGTGCCGGTCATCCTGTGGGGGGCCGCCGGCTGCCCGCCGGCGCCGCGCCGAGCACGTGTCCGTACGGCTGGGGCGGGAGTGGTGGTGGTCCTGATGGTCGCGGTGCCCGCGGCTGGCGAGGTGACCCTCGGCGTCGAGGAGGAGTTCCTCCTGCTCGACGCGGTCGGCGGCGGTCCGGTGGGAGGCTGCGGCGACGTCCTGCACGCCGACCGGGAGCGCCACCGGCCGGACGGCGCCGCGGGGCGGGAGTTCCAGCGCGAACTGCTGTCGACGATGGTGGAGACGGCGACCGGCGTGTGCACCGACCTGGCGGGGCTGCGCGCGGAACTGGCCGCGGCTCGGGCGCGGTTGGACCGGGCGGCCCGCAAGGCCGGGCTCCGCCCGCTCGCCAGCGGCACGGCGCCGATGGCCGCGCCGGCCCGCGCCGTCACCCCGACCCGGCACTACCGGCACATGGCCCGGCTGTACGGGCGGCTCACCGACGAGACCGAGACCTGCGGCTGCCACGTCCACGTCGGCGTGCCCGACCGGGAGTCCGCCGTGGCCGTCCTCAACCACCTGCGGCCCTGGCTGCCCGTCCTGCTCGCGCTGTCCGCCAACTCCCCTTACCACCGGGGGGCGGACACCGGTTACGCGAGCTGGCGCGCGCTCGTCCTGTCCCGGTGGCCGACCCACCAGATCCCGCCCCGCTTCGCGTCCGCCGCGCAGTACGACCGGACGGTCGCCGCCCTGCGCCGCACGGGGGTGCTGCCGTCCCGCGCGGCCAACGCGTACTGGTTCGCGCGCCCCTCGCACCACCTGCCGACCGTCGAGGTGCGGATCGCGGACGTCACGCCCAGCGTGGACGGGGCGGTGCTCCAGGCCGGTCTCACCCGCGCCCTGGTGACCACCGCGCTCGGGGCCGTCGTACGGGGCCGTCCCGCGCCGCGGCTGCCCGACCACGCGGCGGCCGCCGCCCTGTGGACGGCGGCCCGGTACGGGGTGCGCGGCCCCGCCCTGCACCCGGTGACCGGCGACCGCGTCCCGGCGGCCGAGGCCGTGCGGGCCCTGCTCGACCGGGTGCGTCCGGCGCTGGAGGCCAGCGGCGACGAGGCGGAGGTGCGGGAGCTGGCCGAGCGGGTGCTGGCCCACGGCACGGGCGCCGACCGGCAGCG
>JAAXOU010000216.1 GCA_012396115.1 Streptomyces somaliensis DSM 40738
ACCGCACGACGACGAGCTCCCGCCCCCGCCGCACGAGGAACCGCCGCCGCCGCACGAGGAGCCGCCCCCGTACCACCAGCCGCCCCCGCCGCTCCCCCCGCCGTCGCGGGACGACGCGGCGCGCCGGCGGTGCCCGCTCCCCCCGCCCGCCGCACGCGCGACGGCGAGGACGATTCCGAGGGCCCCCACCAGCACCGCCATGCCGATGATCACAGCCAGTACCATCCCGTGCTCCTCCCCCATGTGGTGTGCCCGGGAGATGCCCATCCGGGCGACGCACCCAATCCACACTTGAGGAACTCCAGAGGTTTCGTCCGCCCGCGCGCGCCCGTGCTTGAGGCGGCTCCCGCTTGCCCGGAGGATGGCGCCATGACCAGAGCACCGCTCAACCGCCGCCTCGCCGAATTCGGCACGACGATCTTCGCCGAGATGTCCGCCCTCGCGGCCGCCACCGGCTCCGTCAACCTCGGACAGGGCTTCCCCGACACCGACGGGCCCGAGGAGATCCGCGAGGCGGCCGTGCGCGCCCTGCGCGAGGGGCGCGGCAACCAGTACCCGCCCGGCCCCGGCGTCCCCGAACTGCGCACCGCGATCGCCGACCACCAGCGGCGGCGGTACGGCTTGGCGTACGACCCCGACACCGAGGTCCTGGTCACCGCGGGGGCGACGGAGGCGATCGCCGCCTCCCTGCTGGCGCTGGTCGAGCCGGGCGACGAGGTCGTCGCCCTGGAGCCGTACTACGACTCCTACGCGGCGTGCGTCGCCATGGCGGGCGGCACCCGCGTCCCCGTCGCGCTGCGCCCCGACCCGGCGGGCGGCCGGTTCGTCCTGGATCTGGACGAGCTGCGGGCGGCCGTCACCGACCGCACCCGGCTCCTGCTGCTCAACACCCCCCACAACCCCACGGGCACCGTCCTCACGCGCGAGGAGCTGGCCGCCGTCGCCGCGCTCGCGGTCGAGCGGGACCTGCTGGTCGTCACCGACGAGGTCTACGAGCACCTGGTCTTCGACGGGGCGGAGCACGTGCCGATCGCGACGTTCCCCGGGATGCGGGAGCGGACGGTGACGATCTCGTCCGCCGGGAAGACCTTCTCGTTCACGGGCTGGAAGGTCGGCTGGCTGACCGCGCCGCCCGCGCTGACGGCCGCCGTGCGCACCGCGAAGCAGTTCCTCACGTACGTGGCGTCGGGGCCGTTCCAGTACGCCGTCGCGGAGGCGCTGCGGCTCCCGGACTCGTACTTCGACACGCTGCGGACGGACCTGGAGGGCAAGCGGGACCTCCTCTCCGCGGGGCTGGCGGCGGCCGGCTTCGAGGTGTACCGGTCGCGGGGCACGTACTTCGTCACCGCGGACGCCGCCCCGCTGGGCGAGGAGGACGGTGTCGCGTTCTGCCGGGGGCTGCCCGAGCGGTGCGGGGTCGTCGCCATCCCCAACGCGGTCTTCTACGACCACCCGGGCGCGGGGCGGACGCTGGTCCGGTTCGCGTTCTGCAAGAAGGAGGCGGTGCTGCGGGAGGCCGCCGACCGCCTCGCCGGCCTCCGGCCGTAGCGCACGGGCGTGACCCGGCCGGGTCGGTCACCCCCCGGCCGGATCACGCCCGTGCGGGCCGCGGGGCCGATCAGGCCTCGTCGCCCTCGGCGCCCTCGTCGCCCTCGGCGCCCTCGCCCGGCTCCAGGCCCAGCTGCTCCACCATCCACTTGTCGAACTCGATCGACGCGCGGACCCAGCTGACGGTCGACGACACGAAGTGCTCCAGGCTGACGCCCATGCCGATGAGCATCTGCGCCTCGCCGATGAGCCGGACGGTGGCGCCGCCCTGCTCGTCCTCGTGGAGGTGGCTGTAGACCTTGGGCCACAGGGTGCGGCGGTTCCAGTCGTCGATGGTCTCCAGGATCCTGATGCGGTCCTCGGCCGGGTGCGGACGGTCGTAGAACGTGCGCACGGAGAAGACCTGCTGCTCCGCCTCGCCGCGGAACATGAAGTAGGTGCGGAAGTCCTCCCACGGCGCCGCGAGGTCGCCCTCGTCGTCGACGACGTACTTGAGCTCCATCTGCTCCAGGAGCTGCTTCACCAGGTCCTGGTCGGGGACGACGGGACCTGCCGGTCCCGCGGCCTGGGGCTGGGGCTGTCCCCCGAAATTCGGAATCGAGGACGGGTCGATGCTCACCGGGTGCTTCCCTTCGTACGGATAGCCGCCATCCTCCCCCATCCCGACCCGTCGGTGGCAAGCCCCACCGGCCGCGAGCCTCCGCGGGCCGGTCCGGCCGCGCCCCCGCCGGGGCGGGGCGCGGCCGGACCGGCCGGGGTCACCGGGCCGCCGCCACCGACAGGCCGCCGTCCACCCGGTCCACCCGGACCGTGTCGCCGTCCCGGATCCCGCCGGACAGGATCTCCCGCGCCAGGCGGTCCCCGATGGCCGTCTGGACCAGTCGGCGCAGCGGCCGCGCGCCGTAGGCCGGGTCGTTGCCCTCGTCGGCGAGCCACTCCAGGGCCGCCGGGGTCACGTCCAGGGTGAGGCGGCGCTCCGCGAGCCGGCGGGCCAGCCGGCCGATCTGGAGCCGTGCGATGCGGGCGAGCTCGTCGCGGGTGAGCGCCGAGAAGACCACGATGTCGTCCAGCCGGTTCAGGAACTCCGGCTTGAAGGAGGCGCGGACCACCTCCAGGACCTGCTCGCGCTTCTCCGCCTCCGTCGTGGTCGGCTCCATCAGGAAGTGACTGCCCAGGTTGGAGGTGAGCACCAGGATCGTGTTGCGGAAGTCGACCGTGCGGCCCTGCCCGTCCGTGAGCCGGCCGTCGTCGAGGACCTGGAGGAGGATGTCGAAGACCTCGGGGTGGGCCTTCTCCACCTCGTCCAGCAGGATCACGCTGTACGGGCGGCGGCGCACCGCCTCCGTCAGCTGACCGCCCTCCTCGTAGCCGACGTAGCCGGGGGGCGCGCCGACGAGGCGGGCGACGGAGTGCTTCTCGCCGTACTCCGACATGTCGATGCGCACCATCGCCCGCTCGTCGTCGAAGAGGAAGTCCGCGAGCGCCTTGGCGAGCTCCGTCTTGCCGACGCCGGTCGGGCCCAGGAAGAGGAACGAGCCGGTCGGCCGGTCGGGGTCGGCGATGCCCGCGCGCGTGCGGCGCACGGCGTCCGAGACGGCGCGGACCGCCTCGGCCTGCCCGATCAGGCGCCCGCCGAGCTCCTCCTCCATCCGGAGCAGCTTCTGCGTCTCGCCCTCCAGGAGCCGCCCGGCGGGGATGCCGGTCCAGGAGCCGACCACGTCCGCGATGTCGTCGGGGCCGACCTCCTCCTTGACCATCTTGTCCGTGCCGCCGGTCGTCTTGGCGGCCTCCTCCTCGGCCTCCGTCGCCGCGGCCAGCTCCCGCTCGACAGCCGGGATCTCCCCGTACAGCAGCTTGGACGCGGTGTCGAAGTCGCCGTCGCGCTGGGCGCGCTCGGCCTGTCCGCGCAGGTCGTCGAGGCGCTCCTTCAGCTCACCGACGCGGTTGAGGCCCTGCTTCTCCTTCTCCCAGCGGGCGGTCAGGCCGCGCAGCTCCTCCTCCTTGTCGGCGAGGTCGCGGCGCAGCTTCTCCAGGCGCTGCACGGAACCGGGGTCGGTCTCGCTCTTCAGCGCCAGCTCCTCCATGCGGAGGCGGTCGACGGCGCGCTGCAGCTCGTCGATCTCCACGGGCGAGGAGTCGATCTCCATCCGGAGCCGGGACGCCGCCTCGTCGACGAGGTCGATCGCCTTGTCGGGGAGGAAGCGGGAGGTGATGTACCGGTCGGAGAGCGTCGCGGCGGCGACCAGCGCCGAGTCCGCGATCTGCACCTTGTGGTGGGCCTCGTACCGGCCCTTCAGGCCGCGCAGGATGGCGATGGTGTCCTCGACGGTCGGCTCGGCGACCAGGACCTGCTGGAAGCGGCGCTCCAGCGCCGGGTCCTTCTCGATCCGCTCGCGGTACTCGTCGAGCGTGGTCGCGCCGACCATGCGCAGCTCGCCGCGGGCCAGCATGGGCTTGAGCATGTTGCCCGCGTCCATGGCGGAGTCGCCGCCGGCGCCCGCGCCGACGACCGTGTGCAGCTCGTCGATGAAGGTGACGACCCGGCCCTCGCTCTCCTTGATCTCGGAGAGGACGGTCTTCAGCCGCTCCTCGAACTCGCCCCGGTACTTCGCCCCGGCGACCATGGCGCCCAGGTCGAGGGCGACGAGCCGCTTGTCGCGCAGCGACTCGGGGACGTCGCCCTTGACGATGCGCTGGGCGAGGCCCTCGACGACCGCCGTCTTGCCGACGCCGGGCTCGCCGATGAGGACGGGGTTGTTCTTGGTGCGCCGCGACAGCACCTGCACGACGCGGCGGATCTCCTGGTCGCGGCCGATGACCGGGTCGAGCCTGCCCTCGCGGGCGGCGGCCGTGAGGTCCGTGCCGAACTTCTCCAGCGCCTTGTACTGGCCCTCCGGGTCCTGTGTGGTGATCCGGCGGGTGCCGCGGGAGGCGGTGAAGGCGGCCAGCAGCTTCTTCGCGTCGGCGCCCTGCCGGGTGAGCAGCTCGCCGGCCGGCCCGCCCTTGGCGGCGATGCCGACGAGCAGGTGCTCCGTCGACAGGTACTCGTCGCCGAGCTCGCGGGCGCGGGCCTGGGCGTCGGCGATGACGGCCAGCAGGTCGCGGTTGGGCTGCGGCGGGGCGACCGTCGACCCGGTGACGCTCGGGAGGCCGGCGAGGAGCCGCTCGGCGCCCGAGCGCACGGCGGCCTGGTCGGCCTCGACGGCGGCGAGCAGGTCGGTGAGGTTCTCGTTGTCCTGGCCGGAGAGCAGCGCCAGCAGCAGGTGCGCCGGGGTGAGGTCCGGGTGTCCGTCGGACACGGCGCGGCTGGTGGCGGCGGTAAGGGCGTCCCGGCTCTTGTTGGTCAGCTCGGCGTCCACTTGTGCTTGGTCCTCCTCGGGTGCCGGTGCGTGCGCACCGACCGTGACTCAGCCAACGTCCACAAAATTGAGTCTATTCCACTCAAGCTGCTGAGTGCCAGCGACCGCGGGTAGGTTCCGGCCCATGGCCATCGACCTGCGCAATCCCGACGCCTCCTACGTCAGCTTCTGGCGGGAGCGGCACGTGTGCACCCTGACGACCCTCCGCCCGGACGGCACCCCGCACGTGGTGGCGGTGGGCGCGACGTACGACCCCGAGGGCGGGACGAAGGGCGTCGCGCGCGTGATCACCAACAGGAACAGCCGGAAGGTGGCCCACGTCCTGGCCGCCGGCCCCGAGGGCGCACGGGTCGCCGTGTGCCAGGTGGACGCGGGGCGCTGGGCGACGCTGGAGGGGCGCGCGGTGGTCCGTACGGAGCCCGGGGCCGTCGCGGACGCCGTCGCCCGGTACGCGGAGCGGTACGGGCGCACGCCCGCGCCGAACCCGGACCGGGTCGTGATCGAGATCGCCCTCACCCGGGCCATGGGCCGCGCTTAGGGGGAACGGCGGTCCCGCAGGCGCGGCCCGCTGCCGTGCGGGCGCAGCACAGCGGCGCCATCGTGTTTCAGGTCCACGATGGCGCCGCTGTGTGGGGGAAGCGCCTGAACGATCTGGAACGACGGGGGGAATCGCTCAGGCGCTGCGGGGGGTGGCGGTGGTGGTCTGGGCGTCGACCAGCTGGTGGTCGCGCTGGTCGAGGTTGACGAAGATCATTCCGTAGCGGACCGCGCAACGGACGGGCTTCGGCGCACCGCGCGGCCGACGGAGGCACCGGTAGGCACGGATGTCCTCGTCCTCCCCGCGGGTGATGACGATCGGCTCCCCGAAGAGGGTGACCATCAACGAATCGCCACCCTGCGGCACGGCGGTGACGAGGTCGATGAAGTGCCACCCGGACCGGTAGGCGGTCGCCATCTCGCGGCGGAAGCGGGGGTCGTCGGGGACGTTCATGCGACGGCACCCGCCGGCGAGGGTCCGGCGTCCCGCGAGGAGTGCCCGTCGGAGGCCGACAAGGGGGCGGTCTCCCACGAGGGCTCGCCCGAGCCCGCCGGTCCGGTCTCCCACGAGGGCTCGTTCGGGCTGGCCGGTGCGGTCTCCCACGAGGGCTCGTTCGGGCTGGCCGGTGCGGACTCCCACGAGGGCTCACTCACGCCGGCGCTGCCCGCGGACACCGTTTCCCACGACGGTTCGCCGCTGAGGTCGACGACACCGCACGCAGCCGCCGCAGCGACAGCTATGACGCTAAGTGCACGAACCATCCTGGTCATGGACGATCTCCACCTCTTTTTGTCCTTACCTCCTCCCCCGCGTTTACGACGATGGCTCACTCCGAACGCTTCCACCAGCCGATACAGGCATCATGTTCCTGAAATACAGGACCCTGAGGGGGGTGCAGATGCGACCAGAAGCGGACAATCCGGAAACCGGGCACAGTCATGACGAGCCGTGCGAAGCCGGAAAGCACCTGTACGCGGCCGCCCTGCGCGCCGGTCGGATAGCACGTTCCGAGATCGACGCGGCGCCCTGCCTCATCGATCTCGCCCTGCTGCACCCGGACCCGGACGACCCGCAGTGGCTGCGGCCCGTGCCCCCGTCCATCGCCCTCAACCAGTTGATCCACCCCATCGAGCGGGAGATCCAGCAGCGGCGGCAGCGCGCGCTGTCGCTGACCGACACGTTCGAGCCTTTCATGACGATCACCGCGGCAGCGCCCCGCACCAGTGACACGATCAACGTCCTGGAGGGACTCGCCGTCATCAACGCCGAGCTCGACCGCGTGACGGACGAGTGCACGGTCGAACTCCTCACCATCCAGCCCGGCAGCGGGCGCAGGCCCGAGAACGTCAAGGCCGCCCTGCGCCGGGTGGAACCCCTCCTCGGCCGCGGTGTCCGGATGCGGACCCTCTACCAGCACACCGCCCGGCACCACTCGGCGACCATGGGGTACGTCGAGCGAATCACCCCGTACGGCCTGGAGGTGCGCACGCTGGAGGAGATCGTCGACCGGCTGATCATCATCGACCGCAAGGTCGCCTTTATCCCGGCCCGCAGCGACCGCCAGGTCGCGCTGGAGCTGCGCCACGAGGGGCTGGTGCAGTACCTCGTCGGCGTCTTCGAGCAGTTCTGGCTGCACGGCATCCCCTGGGAGGAGGAGATCGACACCCGCACGCCCGCCCCGGACGGGATAAGCGGCACCCAGCGCTCCATCGCCAAGCTCCTCGTCGAGGGCCACGTGGACGAGGCCATCGCCCGCCGCCTCGGCATGAACGTCCGCACCTGCCGCGCCCAGCTCGGCTACCTCATCGCCCGCTCCGGCATCCTCGACCAGGGCCACTGCCCCGAATCGGAACCCGGCCAGGCGCAGGACCGGGAGCAGGTGCCCGGCCACGGCTGACCGTCCGCCCCGCCGGGGCGTCGCCTTCCGCCGCGCGGCCGCCCCCGCCCGGCCGAGAGCGGC
>JAAXOU010000217.1 GCA_012396115.1 Streptomyces somaliensis DSM 40738
GGTCCCGCGGCGCGGCGCCGCCGGACGAGCGCCCCCGTCCCGCCCCGCTCCCCCACCGCGCGGCCGCGCACCACCGAGACGGGTGTTCTCCGGCCGGACCACCGCGTCGAACCCGGCCCCGGTCACCCGGTAGCACCGTCCGGCGTCCTAGGCGGACGGGTGACTTTGGTGGAGGATCGGGGGAAGTGACCCCATCAGCCGGATCGGAATGGAAGAGTCTCATCTATGCAGGTCTGGCCGGGACAGGCGTACCCCCTCGGCGCCACCTACGACGGCGCCGGCACCAACTTCGCGGTCTTCTCCGAGGCCGCCGACCGCGTCGAGCTGTGCCTGCTGCACGACGACGGCTCGGAGACCGCGGTGGAACTGCGGGAGACCGACGCGTTCGTGCGGCACGCGTACCTGCCCGGTGTGATGCCGGGCCAGCGGTACGGCTTCCGGGCGCACGGCCCGTACGCCCCGGAGCACGGTCTGCGCTGCAACTCCGCGAAACTGCTCCTCGACCCGTACGCGCGCGCGATCGCCGGGGCCATCGACTGGGACGAGGCGGTGTACGGCTACCACTTCGGCAGGCCGGACTCCCGCAACGACCTCGACTCGGCGCCGCACACGATGTCGTCCGTCGTGGTGAACCCGTACTTCGACTGGGGCGACGACCGCCCGCCGCGCACCGACTACCACCGCACGGTGATCTACGAGGCCCACGTGAAGGGCCTGACGATGCTCCACCCGGCGCTGCCCGGGGAACTGCGCGGCACCTACGCGGGCCTCGCGCACCCGGCGGTCATCGAGCACCTGACCGAACTGGGGGTGACGGCCATCGAACTGATGCCCGTCCACCAGTTCGTCCACGACCACCGGCTCGTCGACGCCGGGATGGCGAACTACTGGGGCTACAACACGATCGGCTACTTCGCCCCGCACAACGCCTACGCCTCCTGGGGCGACCGGGGCCAGCAGGTGCTGGAGTTCAAGTCGGCGGTGCGCGCCCTGCACAAGGCGGGCATCGAGGTCATCCTCGACGTGGTGTACAACCACACCGCGGAGGGCAACCACCTGGGCCCGACGCTCTCCTTCCGGGGCCTGGACAACCCCTCGTACTACCGGCTCGTGGAGGACGCCCCCCGGTACTACATGGACACCACCGGCACCGGGAACTCGCTGCTCATGCGGTCGCCGCACGTCCTGCAGCTGATCATGGACTCGCTGCGGTACTGGGTGACGGAGATGCACGTCGACGGGTTCCGCTTCGACCTGGCGGCGACGCTGGCCCGCCAGTTCCACGAGGTGGACCGGCTGTCGTCCTTCTTCGACCTGGTGCAGCAGGACCCGGTGGTCAGCCAGGTGAAGCTGATCGCCGAGCCGTGGGACGTGGGTGAGGGCGGCTACCAGGTGGGGAACTTCCCGCCGCTGTGGACCGAGTGGAACGGCAAGTACCGGGACACCGTCCGCGACCTGTGGCGGGGCGAGCCGAGGACGCTCGCGGAGTTCGCGTCCCGGCTGACCGGCTCCTCGGACCTGTACCAGGACGACGGGCGGCGGCCGATCGCCTCGGTGAACTTCGTGACCTGCCACGACGGCTTCACCCTGCGGGACCTCGTCTCGTACGACGAGAAGCACAACGAGGCCAACGGCGAGGGCAACCGCGACGGCGAGAGCCACAACCGCTCCTGGAACTGCGGTGTCGAGGGCGAGACCGACGACCCGGGCGTCCGGGCGCTGCGGATGCGCCAGATGCGCAACTTCATCGCCACGCTGCTGCTCTCCCAGGGCGTGCCGATGCTCAGCCACGGCGACGAGTTCGGCCGCACCCAGGCCGGCAACAACAACGCCTACTGCCAGGACGGCGAGCTGTCGTGGGTGCACTGGCCCGGCCCGGACGAGGGGGAGGCCCGGTCTCTGCTGGAGTTCACCCGGTCGATGGTGTGGCTCCGCCGCGACCACCCGGTCTTCCGGCGCCGCCGCTTCTTCCACGGACGGCCGGTGGAGGGCACCCACGACGACCTGTCGGACATCGCGTGGTTCACCCCCGGCGGCCGGGAGATGACCGCGCGGGACTGGCAGGCCGCGCACGCCAAGGCCCTGTCGGTGTTCCTCAACGGCCGCGCCATCTCCGAGCCCGGCCCGCGCGGCGAGCGGATCACCGACGACTCCTTCCTGCTGATGTTCAACGCCGGCGCCGACGACCTGGACTTCGCCGTCCCCGTCGACCACGGCCGCCAGTGGCAGGTCGTCGTGGACACCGCCGTGCCGGAGGGCGTCCCGCCGGGGCAGGGCGAGAAGGTGGCGGCCGGCGACCGGCTCACCCTGGCCGGGCGGAGCCTGGCCGTGCTGCGCCGCCCGGCGTAGCGGCCGGTCCCGTGTCGCCCGAAGGGGGGCATCGGCATCGGCGGGGGGAGGTGCGGCGCCCGGCCGGGTACGTACGTCCGCATGACCTCCTCCGTGCCCAGGACCCCCCTCGCCACGTACCGCCTCCAGCTCCGGCCGGACTTCCCGTTCGGGGCCGCCGCCGGGGCGGTGCCGTACCTCGCCTCGCTCGGCGTCACCCACCTGCACCTGTCGCCGGTCCTGGAGGCCGTCCCCGGCTCGACGCACGGGTACGACGTGACCGACCACGGCCGGGTGCGGGAGGAGCTCGGCGGCGAGACGGGCCTGCGGGACCTCGCCCGCACCGCGCGGGAGCACGGCCTCGGCCTCGTCGTCGACCTGGTGCCCAACCACATGGCGGCCGCGCTGCCGCACAACCGGGCGCTGTGGGAGGTGCTGCGGGAGGGGCCCTCCTCGCCGTACGCGCGCTGGTTCGACGTCGACTGGGAGGCGGGCGGCGGGAAGGTGCTGCTGCCGGTCCTCCCGGCCCGGCTCGGGGAGGTGCTCGACGAGCTGCGGGTCGACCGGGAGGCGGGGGTCCTGCGGCACGGCACGCGGGTGTTCCCGCTGCGCGCCGGGACGGCGGGGCTCCCGCTCGCCGAGCTGCTGGACGCCCAGTGGTACCGGCCGGCGTGGTGGCGGCTGGCCCGCACGGAGCTGAACTACCGGCGCTTCTTCACCGTCTCGGACCTCATCGGGGTGCGGGTGGAGGACCCGGAGGTGTTCGAGGCGACCCACGCGAAGGTCCTGGAGCTGGTGCGCGACGGGGTCGTCGAGGGGCTGCGGATCGACCACCCGGACGGCCTCGCGGACCCCGAGGCGTACCTGCGCGCGCTGGACCGGGCGACCGGCGGGGCGTGCTGGACGGTCGTCGAGAAGATCCTCACCGGGGAGGAGCGGCTCCCGGCGGCCTGGCCGGTGGCGGGGACCACCGGGTACGACGCGCTGCGCCGGATCGACGGGCTGTTCGTCGACGAGTCGGGCGCGGCGGAGCTGACCGGCCTGTACCGGCGGTTCGCGGTCCCGCCCGGAGACCGGGGCGGCCACTGGGAGCCGACCGCGCGCCGGGCGGCGTACAGGGTGGTGACGCACGAGCTGGCGGCGGAGGTGGAGTTCCTCACCCGGGCGGCCGGGCGGGTGTGCGCGGCGGACCCGGCGCTGCGCGACCACGCGCCGTGGGCGCTGCGGGCGGCGGTGCGGGAGCTGCTGATCAGGGTGCCGGTGTACCGGCCGTACCGGACCGGCGGGGAGGAGGTGCTGACCGCGCAGGCGACGGCCGAGGCGCGGGGGACGTTCACGGTGCCGGAGGAGGCGGCGGCCGTGGACGTCGTGCGGGACCTGGCGCTGGGCCGACTCGGGGACGGGCCGTGCCGGGAGGCGTTCCGGGCCCGGTTCGCGCAGACGGCGTCGGCGCTGCGGGCGAAGTCGGTGGAGGACACGGCGTTCTACCGGTACGTGCCGCTGCTGTCGGCCAACGAGGTGGGCGGCGACCCGGGCAGGCCGGCGGTGGCCCCCGCGGAGTTCCACGCGTACTGTGCGCGGATCGCGCGGGACCGGCCGGCCACCGGGACGGTGCTGTCGACGCACGACACCAAGCGCAGCGCGGACGTGCGGGCGCGGATCGCGGTCCTGTCGGAGTGCCCCGGCCGGTGGGCGAAGCTGCTGGGCGACGTGGCGCGGGTGCCGGCGCCGGACGGGCAGCTCGCGTGGGTCGCCTGGCAGACGGCGTTCGGGCTGGGCCTGCCGTCGCGGGAGCGGCTGGAGGGGGCGCTGCTGAAGGCGGCGCGGGAGGCCGGGCTGCACACGGGCTGGACGGAGCGGGACGCGGCGTACGAGAGCGCCCTGGCCGACTTCGTGGCCGAGGGCCCGGCGGGGCCGGCGCACCACCCGGTGGCGGAGCTGGTCCGCGAGCTGGACCCGTACGTGCGGGCCAACGTGCTGGGCGCGGCGCTGCTGCACCTGACGATGCCGGGCGTGCCGGACCTGTACCAGGGCACCGAGGCGGTGTACGGGGCGCTGGTGGACCCGGACAACCGGGCGCCTTTCCGGCGGGCCCGGCCGGACGCGAAGACGGCGGTGACGCGGGCGGCGCTGGGGCTGCGGCGGCGCTACCCGGAGGCGTTCGGCCCCGCGGGGACGTACACGCCGCTGACGGCCGAGGGCCCGGCGGCGGAGCACTGCGTGGCGTTCCTCCGGTCGGACCGGGTGGTCGCGGCGGTGACGCGGCTGTCGCTGCGGCTGGCGGAGGCGGGCGGGTGGGCCGGTACGGCGCTGGTGCTGCCCCCGGGCCGGTGGGCGGACGCCCTGGACGGCGCGCGGGTCCTCGACGGGGGACGCGCGGTCCCGGTGGCGGAGCTGCTCGGGGAGCACCCGGTGGCCCTGCTGGCCCGCGTGGGGTGAGCGGCCGGGACGGGGGCCCGGTCCGGCGGGCCGCGGGGCGGCCGGGCGGGGACGGCGCGGGCGGCGGGCCGGCTCAGCGGGCCGCGAGGCGGAAGGCCACCCGGCCGAAGGACACCGTGTCACCCGGCCGGACGACGACCGTGCCGGTCACGCGCCGCCCGTTGACGGTGGTGCCGTTGGCGGAGTTGAGGTCGCGCAGGACCCACAGCCCGTCCCGCAGGCCGAGTTCGGCGTGCAGGCGGGAGACCGTCCCGTGGCTGAGCCGCAACCCGTTCACCGGGTCGCGCCCTATCCGCAGCGGGTACGGGCCCGGCTCGGGCAGCAGCAGCTTCGGCAGCCGCTCGGCCTGCCAGGCGCGGCCCAGCCGCGCCGTGAAGCCGGACACCCGCTCGACGGCGCCGAACAGCCGCTTCGACCAGTCCGCGTCCTGCTCGCGGAGGTCGTCGGTGAGCGCCGCCAGCTCGTCGGGGTGGCGGGCCGCCAGGGCGAGTTCCACGCGGCGCAGGAAGGTGTCGTGGGACAGCCTGCCCTGCACCGCACCCTCGCGGATCAGCTCCAGCGCCCGGTCCCGCTCGGCGTCCGACAGCCGGGCGGGGTGCGCCCCGGGCTCGAAAGGCGACGTCACGCAGGCGATTGTCGGCCACCGGCCCCGGGGTGTCCAGACGGGCCGTCACGGGCGACCCGGCCGGCCCCCGGCGGAGCGCCGTGCTTCCCGGCGCCGGACTTGCCAGGATGGGGCGCGGTGACGGGTACCCGGTCGACGACGAGGGGATCGCCAGTGCTGTTCGAGGTGTGGGCGCCGAACGCGCGCGAGCGCGTGGAGCTGGAACTGGAGGGTGCCCGGCACCCCATGGAACGCGATCCGCTGCGCGACGGCTGGTGGACCGCGACGTCCGGGGACGTACCGGACGGGACGCGGTACGGGTTCTCCCTGGACGGCGGGCCGGTGCTGCCCGACCCGCGGTCGCGGCGCCAGCCCGACGGGCCGGACGGACTGAGCGCGGTGGTGGACCACACGGCGTACGCCTGGCGGAACGAGCCCCCGGCGCGCGGACTGCGCGGGGCCGTCCTGTACGAGCTACACGTGGGGACGTACACGCCGGAGGGCACCCTCGACGCGGCGGCGGAGCGGCTGGACCACCTGGTGCGGTTGGGCGTGACGCACGTGGAGCTGATGCCGCTGTGCCCGTTCCCGGGCCGGCACGGCTGGGGGTACGAAGGGGTGTCGCTGTGGGCGGTGCACGAGCCGTACGGCGGGCCGGCGGCGCTGAAGCGGTTCGTGGACGCGGCGCACGGCCTGGGACTGGGCGTGGTGCTCGACGTGGTCCACAACCACCTGGGCCCCTCCGGCAACCACCTGCCGGCCTTCGGCCCGTACTTCACCGACACCCACCACACGCCCTGGGGCGCGGCGGTGAACCTGGACGCGCCGGGCTCGGACGAGGTGCGGGCGTTCCTGCTGGGCAGTGCGCTCGCGTGGCTGCGGGACCACCGGATCGACGGGCTGCGGCTGGACGCGGTGCACGCGCTCGCCGACACGCGGGCGCTGACGTTCCTGGAGGAACTGTCGGCGGCGGTGGACGGACTCGCCGCGGAGCGGGGGCGGGAGCACTTCCTGATCGCCGAGTCGGACCTGTGCGACCCGCGGACGACGACGCCGCGCGCGGAGGGCGGGCTGGGCCTGCACGCCCAGTGGAACGACGACTTCCACCACGCGCTGCACACGGCGCTGACCGGCGAGTCGCAGGGCTACTACGGGGACTTCGCGCGGGCGCCGCTGGCCGCGCTGGCGAAGACCCTGGGCGGGGTCTTCTTCCACGACGGCACGTACTCGACGTTCCGGGGCCGTACGCACGGCCGCCCGGTGGACCCGGAGCGGACCCCGGCGCACCGCTTCCTCGGGTACGCCCAGACCCACGACCAGGTCGGCAACCGGGCGCAGGGCGACCGGCTGTCGGCGTCCCTCTCCCCCGGCCTGCTGGCGTGCGCGGCGGCTCTGGTGCTGACGGGGCCGTTCACGCCGATGCTGTTCATGGGCGAGGAGTGGGGCGCCCGCACCCCCTGGCAGTTCTTCACCGACCACACCGACCCGGAGCTGGCCGAGGCGGTGCGCAGCGGCCGGCGGCGGGAGTTCGCGGCGCACGGCTGGCGGGAGGAGGAGGTCCCCGACCCGCAGGACCCGGCGACACGCGACCGTTCGTGCCTGGACTGGGCCGAACCGGGACGCGAACCGCACACCAGGCTGCTGGACTGGTACCGGCGGCTGGTCGCGCTGCGGGCCGCGCAGCCGGACCTGACCGATCCGGACCTGACGGCGGTGCACGTCGCGTACGACGAGGAGGCCCGCTGGATCGCGTACCGGCGCGGGGACGTGCGGGTGGTGGTGAACCTGGCGGACCGCCCGGCGCGGATCCCGCTGGGCCCGGACGGGGTACGGGTCCTGGCCGCGTGGGAACCGGTGGGGGTGCCGGGACCGGACGGCGGGGAGCTGACGGTGCCGGCGGAGTCGTGCGCGGTGCTGACCCTCTCCTGAACCCGAAGGCGCCTCCGGCTCCGGGACGCCGGGCCGGTGGGCCGGGCCGGTGGGCCGGGCCGGTGGGCCGGGCTGGT
>JAAXOU010000218.1 GCA_012396115.1 Streptomyces somaliensis DSM 40738
CGCCGTGTCGACGTCGTACGGATCCGCCACGTCCCCGCACGGCACCAGGACGATCTCCGCCTCGTGCGCCCGCAGGTAGGCCCGGGCCCCCCGGTCGCCCCCCGCGCCCGCCGCGACCTCCGCCCACCGGTCCGCGCCCAGCAGCACCGGGTGCCCGCGCCTCCCGCCGTACGACGCCGAGGCCAGCGAACCGCGCCCCCGGTACGCCCCGGCCACCCGTGCCATCGCCTCCGCGCCGATCCCCGGCTGGTCCACCAGGACCACCAGCGCCGCGCCCGCCCCGCCGCCCGGTGCCGCGGCGGACGACAGCGACGCCAGGCCCGCGCGCAGCGACGAGGCCAGGCCCCGCTCCCACTCCGGGTTCTCCACCGGCACGCACCCCGCGAGGTCCGCCCCCTCCCGCACGGCCCGGGCCGCGGCGCCCAGCACCACGTGCACCGTCCCGCACCCGGCCGCCCGCAGCGCGGTCACCGCGTGCTCCACCAGCGGCCGCCCGCCGTACTCCAGCAGGGCCTTCGGCCGCCCCCCGAGCCGCCTGCCGCCGCCCGCCGCGAGCAGCAGGCCGGCGACCGGTGCCGGGGAGGGGGCCGCCCTAGTCGCGTTCGCTCCCGTACCGTCCACGGGGAGTGCATACCGCGTCCGCTCGCGCGTGGAGCTCCGGCGCCCCGCTTGGATAGGGTGCGGGTCCGGCACCGCAGTGCCGTTCACGCAGCACACCGCGCGCGGTGGGTCCTCTTCAGGAGACATGGATCGATGAGTGGTGGTCAGCACCATGGGGGAACCGTCTTCCAGCCGCTGGAGGAGGAGGACCCGCGTTCCGTCGCGGGGTACCGGCTCGCGGCGCGCCTCGGCGCCGGCGGCATGGGCAAGGTCTACCTGTCGTACACGCCGGGCGGCCGTCCCGTCGCCATCAAGGTGATCCGGCCCGACTTCGCGCAGGACGCCGAGTTCCGGCGCCGCTTCGCCCAGGAGGTCCAGGCCGCGCAGCGCGTCCAGGGCCTCTACACCGCGCCGGTCATCGACGCCGACACCGACGCCCGCGAGCCGTGGCTCGCCACCGCGTACGTCCCCGGCCCCTCCCTGGCCGACGCCGTCCGGAGGCACGGGCCGATGCCCGCCGACACGGTGCTGCTGCTGACCGCCGGCATCGCCGAGGCCCTCCAGGTCATCCACGGCGCGGGGATCGTCCACCGCGACCTGAAGCCCGGCAACGTCCTCCTCGCCTCCGACGGGCCGCGCGTCATCGACTTCGGCATCGCCCGCGCCGCCGACGCCACGTCGCTCACCGGCAGCGGCGTCACCATCGGCACGCCGTCCTTCATGGCGCCCGAGCAGGCCGCCGGAAGCGAGGTGACGCCCGCGACCGACGTGTTCGCGCTCGGGCAGGTCGCCGCGTACGCCGCGCTGGGCAGCCCCGCGTTCGGCGAGGGCACCTCGCACGGGGTGCTCTACCGCATCGTGCACGAGGAGCCCTCGCTGGACGGGCTCCCCGACCGGCTGCGCGAGCTGGTCGCCCGCTGCCTGGCGAAGGACCCGGCCGCCCGGCCGTCCGTCACCGAGGTGCTGGCGCTCTGTCACCGCGCCAGCGACCAGACCGCGTTGCGCCGCCCCGAGGGGTGGCTGCCCGGCGCCGTCGCCGCCGACATCACCACCCGCACCGCCGCCCCGGGGCGCTAGACGGCCGGGGCGGCCCGGCGGGCGCGGCGCAGCCACACGATCCCGGTCACCGGCAGCAGGACCGGGATGAGCAGGTAGCCGTAGCCGAACTCCGACCAGACCGTCGCGTCGGGGAAGGCCCCCGGGTCGAGCACCGTCCACGTCCCGACGGCGAGCACGCCCGCCAGTTCGGCGGCGCAGCACACGAGCGCCGCCCTGCGCGCCGCCTCGCCGCCGCGCACCAGCGTGTACGTGATGAAGACGTACACGACCGCCGCCGCGGCCGACAGCGAGTACGCCAGCGGCGCCCGGTCGAACTCGGTCGCGATCTGGTACGCGGAGCGCGACACCGCGCCCACCGACATCACCCCGTACAGCCACACCAGCAGCACGCCGGGTCCCCTGACCAGCCGATCGGCGGTCATCTCAGCCCTCCCACCAGATGTCGTGGAGGCGCACCTCCAGCACGGCCAGGACCACGGCCCCGGCCGCGGCCGTCGCCGACCCCCAGCGGCTCCGCTCGACCAGCGACATGAATCCCGCCGCCGGCAGCGCGAACAGCGCCCCGAGCAGGTACGCCACGAAGATCGCCGTGCCCTCGTCGGCCTCCTCGCCCCGCACGAGCCGCACCACCCCGACCACGGCCTGGGCCAGCGCGAGCACGGTCACCACGGCCATGCCGGCGAAGTGCCGGTCCTTCGTCGGCTGATCCCGGTACGCGGCGAAACCGCACCACGCGGCGAGGGCCAGCGCGGCGAGGGACACCGTGAGCGTCAGGGCGTTGAACATGCGCCGACACTATTACGGGCGAAACCCCCCGCCGCGCCCGCCCCCGCCCCCGTGGCCTCGGCCACACCCCCGCCGCGCCCGCTCCCGCCCGCACCCCGCCGTCCCCCTGCGTTCCCGCAGGTCGGCGCCGGGCGGGTGCCGCGGGACCGCCCGCCCGGACCGCGGAGCCCAGCCCCCGCCGGACACCACATGTCCGCTATGCGGACACCCCCGTCGACTCCGGGACCCGGTCTGTTTTACTGGGCGCCATGACCACGACGAGCACCCGCATTCCTGCGACCGGGGCGGCGACGCCGCCCGGTGCTCGCCGCGCGTGTCGAATGTGCGCCTCCTAGAGGGCCCCTGAGGAGTCTCGCGCCCCGAAGCGAGACCGACGGCAGAGCAGCCGGACGCGTCCGTGCGGAGGAGACCGCGGACCGCGCCCGTCCCGCGCACGCGCCTCCCCCGGCAGCCGTACCGCGCGCAACGACGAATGCCCCGTGCCCGGCGGACACCGCGCCGTGCACTCGACAGTGACGGACAACCCTGTGATCACCACCGAGGGCCTGACGAAGGTCTACGAGTCGCGCGGCCGCCAGGTCACCGCCCTGGACGGCGTCGGCCTGCACGTACGCGAGGGCGAGGTGTTCGGCGTCATCGGCCAGAGCGGCGCCGGCAAGTCCTCCCTCATCCGCTGCGTCAACCTGCTGGAACGCCCCACCTCCGGCACCGTGACGGTCGACGGCACCGACCTCACCGCCCTCGCCGGACGCGGCCGGCGCGCCGGCCGGGACCTGCGCCGCGCCCGCAGCCGCATCGGCATGGTCTTCCAGCACTTCAACCTGCTGTCCTCGCGGACCGTCCGGGCCAACGTCGAACTCCCCCTGGAGATCCTCGGCCTCTCCGGGGCCGAGCGCGCCCGCCGCGCCCTGGAACTCCTCGACCTCGTCGGCCTCGCCGACAAGGCCGGGGCGTACCCCGGCCAGCTCTCCGGCGGCCAGAAGCAGCGCGTCGGCATCGCCCGCGCCCTGGCCGGCGACCCCAAGGTGCTCCTCTCCGACGAGGCCACCAGCGCCCTCGACCCGGAGACCACCCGCTCCGTCCTCCAGCTGCTGCGCGACCTGAACCGCCGGCTTGGACTGACCGTCCTGCTCATCACCCACGAGATGGACGTCGTGAAGACCGTCTGCGACTCCGCCGCGCTCATGAGGGAGGGCCGCGTCGTCGAGTCCGGCACCGTCGCCGGACTCCTCGCCACCCCCGGCTCCGAACTCGCCGACGAGCTGTTCCCGGTCAGCGGCCGTGCCACCGGCCCGAACCGCACGGTCGTCGACGTGACCTTCCCCGGCGAGGCCGCGATCCGGCCGGTCGTCTCCCAGCTGGCCCGCACCTACGACGTCGACGTGTCGATCCTCGGCGCCGCCATGGACACCGTCGGCGGGAAGCAGATCGGCCGGATGCGCATCGAGCTCCCGGGCCGCTACGACGAGAACGCCGTCCCTGTCGGCTTCCTGCGCGAGCAGGGCCTCCGGGTCGCCGTCGTCGACCCCGCCGCCACGACCCCCGCCGCCACGGCCCCCGGCACCGCCGCGCCGTCGCCGCTCGCCGAGGAGGCCGCCAAGTGACCTGGTCCGAGATGCAGCCCCTGCTCGTCCAGGGCACCCTCGACACCCTCTACATGGTCCTGTGGGCCACCGTCGCCTCGGTGCTCGGCGGGCTCCCCCTCGGCCTCCTCCTCGTCCTGACCGACCAGGACGGACTGCTGCGGAACAAGGCCGTCAACAAGGTCGTCGGCGTCGTCGTGAACATCGGCCGCTCGTTGCCGTTCATCATCCTGCTGATCGCGCTGATCCCGTTCACCAAGCTCGTCGTGGGCACCTTCATCGGCCCGACCGCGATGATCGTCCCCCTCGCCGTGGGCGCCGTCCCGTTCTTCGCGCGCCTCGTCGAGACCGCCGTCCGCGAGGTCGACCACGGCCTCGTCGAAGCCGTCCAGGCCATGGGCGGCTCCGTCCCCACGATCGTCCGCAAGGTGCTCCTGCCGCAGGCCCTGCCCTCCCTGGTCTCCGCCGTCACCACCACCGTGATCGCCCTCATCGGCTACTCGGCCATGGCGGGGGCGGTCGGCGGCGAGGGCCTCGGCTCCAAGGCCATCACCTACGGCTACCAGCGGTTCGACACCCCCTTCATGCTCGCCACCGTGGCGGTCCTGATCGTCGTCGTCTCCGCCGTGCAGCTCCTCGGCGACGGCGTCGTACGGCTCCTCGCCCGCCGCGGACGCACCGCGTCCTGACCGGCCCCACCGGACTTCGCGCGACCCACACCGCTCGCGGCCGAAGAACGAGCCCGCACTCCTTGTCCGGGCGCTCCGTCACACAGAAAGAGGCACTCTTCGTGCGCAACCAGATCAAGACCCTCGCCGCCCTCACCGGCACCACCGCCCTCGCCGTCGGCCTCACCGCCTGCGGCACCGCCTCCGACCCGGCCGCCTCCGGCTCCGGCGACGCCGCCTCCGAGCCGCTCGTCGTCGCCGCGTCCCCCACGCCGCACGCCGACATCCTCGCGTACGTCAGGGACAACCTCGCCGGGAAGGCCGGCCTCAAGCTGGAGATCAAGGAGTTCACCGACTACGTCCTGCCCAACACCGCCACGCAGGACGGCCAGGTCGACGCCAACTACTTCCAGCACAAGCCGTACCTGGACGACTTCAACAAGAAGAACGGGACCACCATCGTCCCCGTGGTCGACGTCCACCTGGAACCGCTCGGCCTCTACTCGCAGAAGCTGAAGTCCCTCAAGGACCTCAAGCCCGGCCGGACCGTCGCCGTCCCCAACGACACGACCAACGAGGGCCGCGCCCTCAAGCTCCTCGCCGACAACGGCCTGATCACCCTCAAGCCCGGCGTCGGCGCCGGCGCGGGGCTCGCCGACGTCACCGACGCGAAGGGCCTGGAGTTCAAGGAGCTGGAGGCCGCCACCGTCCCCCGCGCCCTGAGCGACGTCGACGCCGCCGTCATCAACGGCAACTACGCCATCGAGGCCGGCCTCGCCCCCGCCGAGGACGCCCTCGTACTGGAGAGGCCCGAGGGCAACCCGTACGCCAACTTCCTCGCCGTCAAGGAGGGCCGGGAGGACGACCCGCGCGTGAGGAAGCTCGCCGGGCTCCTCGGCTCGCCCGAGGTCGCGAAGTACATCGAGGACACCTACAAGGGCTCGGTGATCCCCGTCTCCGGTGCCGCGAGGTAACCCGCCGCGACCCGGCGGCCCCGCCCGGGGCCCCGCGCACCGCCCGGTGCGCGGGGCCCCACGCGTCCCGCCATGCACGGCCGCCCGCTCATGCTGCATGCTGTGCGTCCACGGCCTTCACCGCCCAGTCCCCGGCCACCGGCATGGAGTTGCGCATGACCACCACCTTTCCGGACGTCTCCATCAGCACGGAACGGTTGGTGCTGCGCCCCTACGACGACGCGGACGTCCCCGCCCACGTCGAGATGATGAACGACGAGCTCGTCGTCGCCTGGACCTGCGCGCCCCACCCCTACACCACCGCCCACGCCGAGGACTGGGTCCGCCGGGCCGCCCCCGCCGAACGCGCCAGCGGCCGCGGACTCGCCCTCGCCGTCACCGAGTTCCTCACCCAGCGCCTCGTCGGCGCCGTCCGCCTCCACCGGACCGACTGGCGCGCCCGCTCCGCCGAGATCGCCTACGTCACCGCCCCCTGGGCCCGCGGCGAGGGCTACGCCACCGAATCGGTCCTCGCCGTCGCCCGCTGGCTCTTCCGCGAGCAGCGCTTCGAGCGCCTCGAACTGCGCACCGCCGCCGGCAACACCGCCTCCCAGCAGGTCGCCCAGAAGATCGGCTGCGTCAGCGAGGGCGTCCTGCGCAACGCCTGGATAGCCCGCGCCCGGACGGAGGCCGGGACCTGGACCGAGACCAGGACCGACCTCATCGTCTGGAGCCTCCTCCCCGAGGACCTCGAAGGCGTCGGCGACCCCTGCGCCGACCCCGGGCGCCCCGCGTACCCCGGCTGGAACTGACCGCCCCGCCCCCCGCCGGGCCGCCCCGCTTCCCGGTACCCTCGCAGCAACCCCCACCTGCACCGAAAACCCAGGGAGACACGCGAAGATGGCCGACCGGGTCACGGTGATCGGATGGGACGGCTCACCCCTCACCGCCGCCGCGCGGTCCGCCCTCTCGGCCGCCACCCTCGTCGCCGGCGCCGCCCACCACCTCGCCCTCCCCGAGGTCCCCGAGCAGGCCGAGCGGATCCGCCTCGGCAGCCTCGACCTCGCCGCCCACCGCATCGCCGGGCACCGCGGCACGGCCGTCGTCCTCGCCGACGGCGACCCCGGCTTCTTCGGCGTCCTGCGCACCCTGCGCGACCCCCGCCACGGCCTGGAGGTGGAGGTCGTCCCCGCCGTCTCCTCCGTCGCCGCCGCCTTCGCCCGCGCCGGCACGCCCTGGGACGACGCCCGCGTCGTCGTCGCCCACACCCGTACGCTGCGCCGCGCCGTCAACGTCTGCCGCGCCCACCCCAAGGTCGCCGTCCTCACCTCCCCGGGCGCCGGCCCCGCCGAACTCGCCCTCATGCTCGACGGCGTCCACCGCACCTTCGTCATCTGCGAGGCCCTCGGCACCGACCACGAGCAGGTCACCGTCCTCACCTCCGACAAGGCCGCGGACCTCACCTGGCGCGACCCCAACGTCGTCATCGCCATCGGCGGCCCCGCCCCGGCCGGGGGCGGCTGGCTGATGGGCCCCGACCCCGGCCGGGTGCGCGGCTGGGGGCTCGCCCCGGAGGCGTACGACGACGGGCCCGCCCCGCCCGGCACCGGCGAGGCGGGCGAGCTGCGCGCCGCCCAGCTCGCCCGCCTCGGCCCGCGCGTCGGCGACCTCGTCTGGGACATCGGCACCGGTTCCGGCGCCTTCGCGGCCGAG
>JAAXOU010000219.1 GCA_012396115.1 Streptomyces somaliensis DSM 40738
CGCGGGGCGTGCGGACGCGGGGCGGGGAGGCCGCCGGCCGGCGGCGGGCCGGGCGTGCCGGGTTCCGCGGTCCCGGGGCGGTCCGGCGGACGGGGCTCAGCCACCCTGGACCACCACCCGCCGTGTCGCGACCGCCTGGAGCGCGCGGCCCGCGGCCAGCAGCGCCAGGGCCCAGCCCGCCTGGAAGGCGTACGCCCCTAGCAGTGCCCAGCCGGTCCGCTTCTCCAGGAACACGTCGGCCGGGACCTGGAGGATCGACGCCCAGGGCAGCATCCGGGCGGCCTCGCCGAGCGCGCCGGGGAAGACGTCCAGCGGCAGCAGCATCCCGGAGAAGAACATCGCCGACAGCCACGCCGCCTGCACCACGCCCGCCCCGTCGAGCAGCCAGAACACCGAGAGCGCGACCAGGTACCGGAGCGCGAAGCTCACCGTGACGCCGAGCAGCACCGACACCGCGAAGGCGAGCCAGGTGAGGGGGTGCTCGGGCAGCGCCAGGTCGAAGGCGAGCGCGCCGACCGCCATCGGGACGGCCCCCCGGCCGAGCAGCTGGAAGGCCGCGCGCCCCAGGTCGGCCGCGAACCACCACAACTGGAGGTCGGCGGGTCGGTGGAGGTCGACGGCGATGTCGCCGGTCCCGATGCGCTGGATCAGCTCCTCCTCGACGCCGCCGCCCATCAGGCAGCAGGCGGCGAGCAGTGCCTGGCCGAGCCAGACGTACGCCAGGGCCTCGGCCGTGTCGTAACCGCCGAGGCGGGGGCGCTCGTCCCACAGGGCCGTGTAGGTGAACGCCAGGACGAAGCCGAAGACCGTGTTGGTGAACACGCCGGCGGCGGTGGCCACCCGGTAGGTGGCGTGGCGGCGGAAACCGCCGGTCAGGACGGTCCAGTACAGCCTCACGCCACCGCCCCTCCGCCGGCCGGGGCCGCCGGCGCGGCGGCCCCTCGAAGCCGGCGAGCCTAGTCGGCCGGGCACCGGGCGGGCGACCGGTTTTCAGGCCGGGGGCGACGACCCGGAACGGGATGCACGGGTCGGGGCTCGGCGCGGTGCACTATGTGCATGAGTGATAAAACATCACAATTCGGACAGTGATCACGCCCATGACCGCAACCGCGCCGGAGACCCAGTGAGCGACGTCCCGCCCGCCCCCCACCCGCCCCTCCGCGACCGGCCCCGGACCCGGACCCGGCCCGCCAAACGGCGCAGGGCCGTCCCCACCCGGCGGACGGTCCTCCGCGGACTCCTCCTCACCGCCCTCCTGCTCGGCGGCGGCTTCCTCGCCGGGTACCACCTGATCGAGATCCCGCCCGCCAACGCCGCCGCCACCGCCCAGGCCAACGTCTACCTGTACGCCGACGGCAGCCCCCTCGCCCAGGCCGGCCGGGTCAACCGGGAGAGCGTCCCCCTCGACCGCGTCCCCCGCCCCCTGCGGCAGGCCGTCCTCGCCGCCGAGGACCGCGACTTCTACACCGAACCGGGCGTCGACCCCGGGGCACTGCTCCGCGCCTCCTGGAACACCGTCACCGGTAAGGGCACCCAGGGCGGCTCGACGATCACCCAGCAGTACGTGAAGAACTACTACCTGGGCCAGGAACGCACCGTGACCCGCAAGGTCAAGGAGTTCTTCATCGCGGTCAAACTGGACCGCGCCAAACCCAAGGACGAGATCCTGGAGGGCTACCTCAACACCAGCTACTACGGCCGCAACGCCTACGGCGCGCAGGCCGCCGCCCAGGCCTACTACGGCAAGGACGTCCAGGAACTCGACACCGCCGAGAGCGCCTACCTGGCCTCGCTCCTCAACGCCCCCAGCGCCTACGACGTGGGCACCCGCCCCTCCAACCGCGCCCGAGCCCTGGCCCGGTGGAACTACGTACTGGACGCCATGGTCCAGGAGGGGTGGCTGACCGCGGCCCGGCGGTCCGTCCTGCGGTTCCCCGAAGTCCTCCCCTCCCACCCCACCGCCGGACTCGCCGGCCAGCGCGGCTACGCCGTACAGGCCGTCAACGCCTTCCTCGCCCGCCACGGCATCCTCTCCGAGAAGGAGCTCGCGGCCGGCGGCTACCGCATCACGACCACGCTCCGCAAGGACCGGATGGACGCCTTCGACGAGGCGGTGCGACAGCAGGTGCTCGACCGGCTCGACCCGGAGGCCAACCCCGCCGACCGGTACGTCCGGGTCGGCGGCGCGTCCATCGAACCCGCCACCGGCAAGGTCGTCGCCCTGTACGGCGGCGTCGACTACACCCGCCAGTACGTCAACAACGCGACCCGCCGCGACTACCAGGTCGGCTCCACCTTCAAACCGTTCGTCCTCGCCTCCGCCGTCGCGTACGGCGCCACCACCCAGTACGGCGAGCCGATCACCCCGAACACCGTCTACGACGGCACCAACAAGCGCCCCGTCGAGGGCTGGACCGGCAAGGCGTACGCCCCCGCCAACGAGGACGACGTGTCCTACGGCGGCATCCCCCTCCACACCGCCACCGACCGGTCGGTGAACGCCGTCTACGCGCAGCTCGCCGTGGACGTCGGCCCGAAGAAGGTGAGGCGGACGGCGATCTCGCTCGGCCTGCCGGCCGACACCCCGGACCTGACCGCCTCCCCCTCCATCGCCCTCGGCCCCGCCACGGCCAGCGTCCTGGACATGGCGGAGGCGTACGCCACCCTCGCCAACCACGGCAGACGGGGCCTGTACACGCTCGTCGAGAAGGTCGAACGGATCGACCCCGACGGCGACCGCCCCCTGCCGCTGCCGGCCGCCGGATCCGACGCCCGCCAGGCCGTCAGCCGCGAGGCCGCCGACACGACGACGGCCGTCCTGCGCGGCGTCGTCGAAGGCGGCACGGGCACCGCGGCACGGGCGGCGGGCCGCCCGGCCGCCGGGAAGACCGGCACCGCCGAGGACGACAAGGCCGCCTGGTTCGCCGGGTACACCCCGGACCTGGCCACCGTGGTCGCGCTGATGGGCCAGGACCCGAAGACCGGCGCGCAGAAACCGCTGTACGGCGCGATGGGCCTGGCCCGCGTCAACGGCGGCGGCGCCCCCGCGGAGGTCTGGGCCCACTACACGGGCACGGCCCTGGAGGGCACCCCGCCCCGCGACTTCGACCTGGCGCTCCCGGAGGGCTCGCGGATCGAGGAGGACCGGCGGCCGGAGGAGCCCACCGAGGAGGCGGACACCGAGTACGCCACCGGCCGGGTGACCGACGACCGGCCCCCGCAACCTCCCCGGGACCCCTCGCTCCCCGCCCCGGCGACCGTCCCGGACGGCACCCCCGCCACGGGCTGACACCGCGCCGCGGGGCCCCGCCGCACGCCGGCGGGGCCCCGCGCACCCCGGGACCTCACCGGCCCGACGTGACCTTGAGCCCCACCACGGCGACCAGCAGCAGGCAGACGAAGAAGACCCGGGCGGCGGTGACAGGCTCGCCGAGGACGGCCATCCCGAACACCGCCGCACCGGCCGCGCCGATCCCGACCCACACGCCGTACGCCGTGCCGATCGGCAGCGTCCTGGCGGCCTGGGCCAGCAGGACCATGCTGGCGACGATGCCGAGACAGGTCAGGACCGTCGGCCACAAGCGGGTGAACCCGTCGGTGTACTTCATCCCCACCGACCAGCCGACCTCCAGCAGACCGGCGACGACGAGCAGGACCCAGGCCATGACACCACACCCTTCGGGACGGAGTTCTCGATGCGCGTCGTCTTCGCCTCGTGACCCGGTACGGCGCGTCTCGTCGGGTACCGCCGACCACCGCGGCGGCCGGCGGTGTCAGAGGTAGAGGCCCGTGGAGTCCTCGGAACCCTCGAAGCGGTCGGCGGCCACCGCGTGCAGGTCCCGCTCGCGCATCAGCACGTACGCCACACCGCGCACCTCCACCTCCGCGCGGTCCTCCGGGTCGTACAGGACCCGGTCACCGGGCTCCACCGTGCGGACGTTCTGGCCGACCGCGACCACCTCGGCCCAGGCCAGCCTGCGGCCCACCGCGGCGGTCGCCGGAATGAGGATGCCGCCTCCCGAGCGCCGCTCGCCCTCGGGGACGTCGGACCGGACCAGCACCCGGTCGTGCAGCATCCGGATGGGCAACTTGTCGTGGGTGTTCTCGCTCACCCCACGAACTTACCCGCCCGGGCACCCCGCCCCGCCGCGAGGGCCCCTCAGCGCCCGCGCCGGCGGGAGGAGACCGCGACGACCAGCCCGACCACGCCCACGGCGAGGAGCGCCGCCGGCACCACCCGCTCCAGGCGCGGCGCCCCCGTCTCGTCCACGAAGCGCGCCCTGGCACCGGTCAGCATCCGGTTGACGGCGACGAAGGCCCGGCCGGCCGTCTCGTCGACCGTCGACGCCACCTTCGCCTTCGCGTCCGCGACGATCGTCTTCGGGTGCATCCGTACGCCGATCTCGTCGAGCGTGACGGCGAGCCGCTCACGCCGGCGGACGATGTCCGCCTCGATCTGCGCGGGGGTCCTGGCGTCCGACACCGAGCTGCCTCCGTTGGTGGTCGTGATCCGGTCGCTTCGTCACGGACAGTCTGTCAGTCCGACCGGCCGGGAGCCGTCCCGGACCCCCGTTAGGCTCGGCCGGGTACCCGCCCGCACCCCGTTGAGGAGAGCCACAGCCATGAGCGAGCGACTGCAGCCCGGCGACCCCGCCCCCGACTTCACCCTGCCCGACGCGGACGGCGGCGAGGTCTCGCTCGCGGACCACCGGGGCCGCAAGGTCATCGTCTACTTCTACCCGGCGGCGCTCACCCCCGGCTGCACCAAGCAGGCCTGCGACTTCACGGACAACCTCCAGCTCCTCGCGGACGCCGGCTACGACGTGATCGGCGTGTCGCCGGACCGGCCGGAGAAGCTGGCGAAGTTCCGGGAGGCCGAGGACCTGAAGGTCACCCTGGTCGGCGACCCGGAGAAGAAGGTGCTGGAGGCGTACGGCGCGTACGGCGAGAAGAAGCTGTACGGCAAGACGGTGACGGGCGTCATCCGCTCGACGGTGGTCGTCGACGAGGAGGGCAGGGTCGAGCGCGCCCTGTACAACGTCAAGGCCACCGGCCACGTCGCGAAGATCATCAAGGACCTGGGCATCTGACCCCCCTCCCCCGGCACCCCGACGGCCCGCACCGCCCCGCGGCGGTACGGGCCGTCCCGCTCGTCGGGGGTGACCACCCGGCAGCCGTCTCGTTACTCCGTACGAGGCCGCGAACAGACGGCCGGAGGGGAGGGAATCGGTGCCGGTCAGCCCGTACACGAAAGAGCGCCTGGAGGATGCCGCCAGAGGGGCGCGGTCGCTGTCGGAGGCGCTGGAGCGGCTCGGAGTGGACCCGGCAAGCCCGACACGGCGCTACGTTCGCGAGCGGATGAGGAGGCTGGGGGTGGACACCTCGCACTTCGAACGGGAGACGAAGTGGACCAGGGACGTCCTCCAGTCCGCGGTCGCGGCGTCCACGAACATGTGCGACGTCCTGCGTCACCTCGGCCTCGGGGTCGTCGGCGGGCACCACACTCACATCAGCCGTCGCATCAGGGCGTACGGCATCGACACCTCGCACTTCCGCGCCCCGGAGCGCCGCGGAGTGCCCCGGCGTTCCGGGGCGCCGGAGCACGTGCTCGTCCGGCAGCCTGCCGATCGGGCCAGGCGCGTTCCGAGCGACCGGCTCAAGTCCGCCATGGCGGTGCTGGGGGTGCCGGAGCGGTGCGCCCTGTGCGGCACGGGGCCGATCTGGCGAGGCAGCCCCCTGCCCCTGGAGGTCGACCACATCGACGGCGACTGGCGTGACAACCGGATCGAGAACCTGCGTTACCTCTGTCCCAACTGCCACGCGACGACGGACGGCTACCGGGGCCGTGCCAAGAGGCGCACCACGTGAGCGGCGGCGTGAGGTACACCCGTGAGCGGCTGGCGCAGGCGGCCGAGCAGTGCTCGGACCTGGACGAGGTGATCGCCTTCCTCGGCACGCGGCCGTACGGCGGGCTCCACGCGTACCTCGTCGGACGGTTCGCGCGGTTCGGCATCGACATCTCGCACTTCGCCCCCCGCGGGGACCCGGCCCGGCCGGCGCCCGGCGAACTGCGCGAGGCGGTCGCGAAGTCGATCTCCCTCGCCGAGGCACTGCGCCGGCTGGGTCGGCCTGACAGCGGGACCCAGCGGAGGAAGTTCCGCCGCTGGGTGACCGAGGACGGCCTCTCGACCGCGCACTTCCTGGGTCAGGCGCACCAGCGCGGCAAGCCGGGCGCGACACCGGTCAGGCGCGCCGAGGAGATCCTGGTCAAGCACGGTGGCGAGCGCCGGACCAGGACCTTCCTCCTGCGTCGCGCGCTCCGTGAGGTCGGTGTGCCCGAGGTGTGCGCCGAATGCGGGATCGGGCCCGAGTGGCTGGGGAGGCCCATGACGCTGGAGGTCGACCACATCAGCGGTGACTGGAGCGACGACCGACGCGAGAACCTGCGGCTGTTGTGCCCCAACTGCCATGCCGTCACCGGCACCTGGTGTCGTGGAGGCCGCCCGCGGGGGGGGTGGCCGACGTCTCCCTCCCGGCCGGGGGGCGGGGCCAGTAAAGTAGAGCGCGGCCGGGCGCCCGTACGCCAAGGGCTGAGCGGCGATCTTTAGGTGGTCGTGTTTGTCGGTTCGAATCCGACCGGGCGCACAGGACCGAAGGGCCCCGCCCCTTGGAATCCAAGGGGCGGGGTCTTTCGGTGGGTCAGCCCAGCAGTTCCCGGACGACCGGGACCAGGGCGCGGAACGCCTTGCCGCGGTGGCTGATGGCGTTCTTCTCCTCGGGGGTCAGCTCGGCGCAGGTCCGCGTCTCCCCCTCCGGCTGCAGGATCGGGTCGTACCCGAAGCCGCCGCTGCCGGCGGGGGCGCGGCGCAGCGTGCCGTGGAGGCGGCCCTCGGCCACCCGTTCCGTGCCGTCGGGCAGGGCGAGTGCGGCGGCGCACGCGAAGTGGGCGGTGCGGTGCTGGGTGTCGATGTCGGAGAGCTGGGCGAGGAGCAGGTCCAGGTTGGCCTTGTCGTCGCCGTGGCGGCCGGCCCAGCGGGCGGAGAAGATGCCGGGGGCGCCGCCGAGTACGTCGACGCAGAGCCCGGAGTCGTCAGCGACGGCCGGGTGGCCGGTGGCGCGGGCGAGGGCGCGTGCTTTGAGCAGGGCGTTCTCCGCGAAGGTGACGCCGGTCTCCTTGACGTCGGGGACCTCGGGGTGGGCGTCGGCGCCGACGAGTTCGTGGGTGAGTCCGGCGTCGGTGAGGATGGCGCGGAGTTCGGTGATCTTCCCGGTGTTGCGGGTGGCGAGGATCAGGCGGGTCATGGGTCCAGTATCGCGGTGGGGTGCCCGCGGTCCGTCCGGGTGGTGGCGGGCGGGCCGTTCCCGGTGGGGCGGGGCGGGGTGCGCGG
>JAAXOU010000022.1 GCA_012396115.1 Streptomyces somaliensis DSM 40738
GGCGCGGGGGCGCGGGGGCGTGCGGCACGAGGGCAGGGGGCGCGGGCAGGCGGCCGGGCGGGCCGCGCGCCGGGGTCGGCGTCGGGGCTCGGGGCCGACCGGGGTCAGGGGGGCGGGGGCCCGGCGTCCGGGGGCCCGGCGTCAGGGGGGAGGTGGCGGAGGGCCTCGACGACCGCGGGGAGGTCCTGTTCCAGCCAGTCGACGGTGTCCCATTCCGTACGGGTCAACCAGCGCAGTTCGTCATGGTCCTCAAGGGGGCGCGGCTCGCCGGAGAGCACGCGGACCGTCCACACGTGCAGCACGCGGCCGCGCCCGAGCGGCCAGGCGCCCGGAACGCGTTCCCCCGGTTCCACCTCGACGCCCAGCTCCTCGCGGAGTTCGCGCACGAGGGCCTCGCGCGGGCTCTCGCCCGGCTCCACCTTGCCGCCGGGCAGTTCCCAGCGGCCGGCCAGCTCGGGCGGCGCGCTGCGGCGCGCGGCGAGCAGCCGCCCCCGGTCGTACACGGCCCCGGCGACCACCACACGATCCGTCATGCGCCGGAGCGTACCCCCGGCGGGGGTCAGTGCGCGGGCTCGCCGATGCGCTCCACCCAGTAGAGCTGCCGGTGGCCGCGCGAGTCGAGGCTGTCGACGACCTTCTGCGCCTCGTCGCGCGTCGCGTACCGGCCCACCCGGTAGTTGTTGCCGTTGCCGTCCTGGCGGATGACCTGCCAGAGAAGAGTCGTACCGCTGTCGGGCATTACACCGATCCCCCCGCCCGGTCGTCCGCGTCGAAGGATTCCGTCGAAACCGCAATCCGCATATGCCCGAGCTTACGCCTGACCTTCACGGACCGGATACGCGTTTGCACGAAGAGATACGGATCCGGCCAGGAACCGCGCCGACGGGTGCCGCACTCGTTCCCGGGCGGCCCCGGCGGACCCGTGCCGGCGGGCCCCGGGCCCGGTCCTCAGCGCACCGGCAGGTGGTACGTGACGCGGTAGCGGTCGGCGGGGACGACGACGTCGGCCGTCTCCACCGCCCGCCCGGAAGCGAAGTACGTGCGCTCCACGACGATCACCACGTGGCCCGGCACCCCCCCGAGCGTCAGCAGCTCCTCCGCGAGGCCGGGGCGCGCGCCGACCTCCTCCACCACGTTGTCGACGACGACGTCGATGGCGGCCATCCGCTCGACGACCCCGCAGCCGCCGAGCGGGCCCTCCTCGGGGAGCATGACGGGCGTGCGCCCGGTGACGGCGAGGGGTTCCCAGGACGTGGAGAGCATCATCGGCTCGCCGCCGTCCCGGAAGACGTACCGCGTGCGCATCACGGGGTCGCCGGGCTCGATGCCCAGCCGGGCGGCGATCTGCGCCGGCGCCCGCTCCCGCTCGCTGCCGGACTCCCAGGTGCCCCGCGCGTCCTCGGCGGCCTGCTCCTGGCTGAACGGGGTCGACGGCCCGTGCGCCGGGCGGTACCCGGAGCGGGCGATCCGGCGCGGCACGGGACGCTCCCGGACGTACGTGCCGGATCCGGAACGGCCTTCGACCAGGCCCTCGGCCATCAGGACCTTGCGCGCCTCCAGGGCGACGGTGTCCGAGACCCCGTACTCCTCGCGGATGCGGGCCTGGGAGGGCAGCCGGGTGTGCGGGGGCAACGATCCGTTGACGATCTTCTTCCGGAGATCACCCGCGACACGCAGGTAGGCGGGCTGCTCGCCGAAGGTCACGGGCCACTCCCATCAGGTCGACGGACGGCGACAGCCTGGCAACCCGGTGTTCGACCCCGCAAGCACGGGCCAACGCCTCACTCCGCGTGAGGGACGTCGTACGGCGACAGGCGCGCGGTGGCGGCCCTCGTCCCCCGGGCCCCTCCGGTGCGGCGGCGTCAGCCGGCCGGCTCGGCCGGAGCCTCGGTGGAGAGCCCCAGCGCGGCGCGCGCCTCCTTGCCGATGTCGAGCGGCAGGGCTCCGTGACCCGGCTCGTAGTGCGTCCAGAAGGTGTCGGCGTCGGGGGCCTTCGCAGCCCTCGCCCAGTGCCCGCGCGCCTTCTCCAGCTCCTTCACGACGTCCGCGACGGGCCGGGCGGAGGCGCCGGGGAAGGCGTGGCCCTCCAGCCGGGCGATCGAACCGCCGAGGGCCCTCTCGACCGCGCCGGCCCAGGCGACGTTGGCCCCCAGGGCGGTCTCCGGGTCGTCCTCGGGCTCCGCGACCAGTACGGCGTCGAGGGGGTTCACCGCCTTGAGGTACGCCAGCTGGTGGCTGTCCAGCGTGGTGGCGTCCGCGCGCAGCGAACCGGTCAGCTTGCCCTTCTGGGCGGCGAACGCGCACGTCACCGTGCGGTCCCCGATCCGCCGCCAGCTCTCCTCGGTGGGGTGGTGGTAGAACGTCATCACGTTCTCCGGCACCGCCCAGGAGTCGAGCGAGTACCGCTCCCCCACCTCCGCGCAGCGCTCCTCGGCCTGCTTCTCGATGGCCGGGACGCCCGGGTACGCGTCGCCGGTCAGCTCGAAGGCGCCGGTCACCTCGGCGTCGTGCGGTTCGGCGCAGTCGACGCTCCGGACCGTGTCGACCTCCTGCTGGTCGGCCGTGCCGCCGGGCTGGTCGAAGCAGTCGCCGGTGCGCAGGCCGAACGCCGAGTCGGCACCGGCGGCGTCCTCCTGCACCCCGCGGGCGCCGTCCACGAGCTTCCCGAAGGCCCCCGTGGCGAAACCGGCCGCGACGAGCAGCGTGCTGACCAGCGACAGGACCATGCCGGCCACGGCGAGGCCCCTGCCGCCGCGGCCGCCGCGCCGGATCCGGCCCAGCGCGACCGCGCCGAGGACCAGGCCGAGCGGCGGCACCAGGCAGACGACACCGGTGACGAGGGAGGCGACGGCCAGGCCGTCGGTGGTGGCCGGGGGGTGGGGCGCCCCGGGCGGCGGGGGCACCGGCGGGCGGGGCCACTGCGGTGCGGGCCGGCCCGGCGGGGGCGGTGACACGGGTGCGGCGCTCCTGTCGGGGCGGTGGCGGACGAACGTGTGGGCGGAGCGCATCGTACGCGGTGTGGGACGGGGCGCCCGGGACGACCGGCGGACCGGGAAGCGGGCACGCGTGGGGGCGGCCGCCGAGACCGGCGACCGCCCCTGTCGGATCAGGCTCCGGGACGCGTCAGAACTGCAGCGCCCACGAGTCGATCTTGCCCGTGTCGTACTGGGCGTTGTCCGTCACCCGCAGCTTCCAGGTGCCGTTGGCGACCTCGGAGGAGGCGTTCACGGTGTAGGTGGTGTTGATGTTGTCGGCGCTGCCGCCCGTGCTGTAGTCCTTCAGCAGGTAGGCGGAGCCGTCGGGCGCCACCAGCTGGACGCGCAGGTCACCGATGTAGGTGTGCTGGATGTTCACCTCGACCTTGAGCGTGCTCGGGGCGTTGCCCGCGACGTTCGTGACGGTGACCGGGGACTCGACCGTGGCGGAGTCCCGGATCGTGTAGTCGGCGGTGTTCTCGAAGCGGGACCCGGGCGGCGGGGGCGTGGTGCCGCCGCCACCGACGTACAGCAGGCGGTTCGGGGAACCGGCGCCGGGGCTGGTGACCACGCCGGTGGTGGCGGAGGAGGTCATCGCCGAGGCGACCTGGGACGGGGTGGCGGAGGGGTTGTTGGCCAGGTACAGGGCGGCGGCGCCGGCCACGTGCGGGGCGGCCATCGACGTTCCGGAGATCGTGTTGGTCGCCGTGTCGCCGGTGTGCCAGGCGGACGTGATGTTGGAGCCGGGCGCGAAGATGTCCAGCACGCTGCCGTAGTTGGAGAAGCTGGAGCGGGCGTCGGTGTTGGTGGTCGAGCCGACGGTGATCGCCTCGGGCACGCGGGCCGGCGAGCTGGTCGACGCGTCCTTGTTGTCGTTGCCGGCCGCGACGGCGTAGGTGATGCCGGCCGCGACGGAGTTGCGCACGGCCTGGTCCAGCGTGGAGTCCACGCCGCCGCCGAGGCTCATGTTGGCGACGGCCGGCTTGACCGCGTTGCGGGTCACCCAGTCGATGCCGGCGACGACGCCGGAGGTGGTGCCGGAGCCCTCGTTGTTGAGGACGCGGACGCCGACGATCTTGACGTTCTTGGCGACGCCGTACTTGCCGCCGCCGACGGTGCCGGCGACGTGGGTGCCGTGGCCGTTGCCGTCCTGGGCGACGTTGTCGTTGTCCACCGCGTCGTAGCCGTTGAAGGCACGGCCGCCGAAGTCGCTGTGGGAGACGCGCACACCGGTGTCGATGATGTACGCGGTGACGCCCTGGCCGCCCGGGTCGGGGTAGGTGTAGCTCTGGTTGAGCGGCAGGGCCCGCTGGTCGAGGCGGTCGAGGCCCCAGGTCGGGCTCGGCTGGGTGCCGGTGATGGTGAACACCCGGTCCTGGACGACCGACTTGACGGCCGGGTCCGCGGCGAGCTGTCTCGCCTTCTCCTCGGAGAGCGTCACGGCGTAGCCGTTGAGCGCGCTGGTGTACGTCTTCTTGATCTTCGCGCCGTACCTGGCCGCGACCGCCTTGCCGGACGCGGCGTCCGAGTCGGCGGTCTCCTTCAGGGTGACGATGTAGCTGCCCTGGACGGCGTTGGGGGCACCGGCGTACTGGATCACGCCCTCCTGCACCGGCTCGGCGGCAGCCGGGTGCGCGGAGAGGGTGCCCAGTCCGACGGCGGCGGCGACCGCGGCGGCGGCGGCGACCGTGCGTCGTGATGTACGCATCACTGACATGTGAGGGGTCCTCCTCATAGGTGGTGCGCTGCTGTGGGGGATGAGTGGGACAGGTGCATGACAACCCCTGACGCGTGCATGCACGACAGGACGCACCGCTGGGTAGACGGCGCCGACTGCCTTGGTCTGTCACGCGAAAGGTTCGCCGATCCACGCGATTCCCACAAGGGTTCGGAACGATCGACCACGGATTCACCACACGACCGCCATGCTGGGAGCCATGCTGGAGACCACTCGCTACATCTGCCGAGAATGCGGAACACGATCACCCGTTTCGGCTCTGACCTGGAACTGCCCTGACTGCCACGGTCCTTGGGACCTGGACTTCACCGCCTCGCCGGTCCCGCTCGGCGAACTGCCCGGCCGGGTGGGCTCGCTGTGGCGCTACGCGGAGGCGCTGCCGCTCTCCGACCCGTACGCCACCCTCGGCGAAGGCCGCACCCCGCTGGTCCGGCTGACGGACACCGTGTCGGCCAAGCTCGACTACCTGATGCCGACGCTCTCCTTCAAGGACCGGGGCGCCGCACTCCTCGTCGAACTGGCCCGACGGCTCGGCCCGGACCGGGTCGTCGCCGACAGCAGCGGCAACGCGGGCACGGCGGTCGCCGCGTACTGCGCGCGGGCGGGGCTGGAGTGCACCGTGTACGTCCCCGAGGCCGTGTCGCCGAAGAAGCTGGAGCAGATGCGGGCGCACGGGGCCCGGCCGGAGGTCGTCCCGGGCGACCGGGAGGCGGCGGCGCGGGCGGCCCGGGCCGCGGCGGACGCGCCGGGCGTCTTCTACGCGTCGCACGTGGACAACCCGTACTTCCTGCACGGCACGAAGACGTACGTGTACGAGCTCTGGGAGGACCTGGGCGGCCGCCTCCCCGACACGCTCGTCGTCCCGGTCGGCAACGGCACGCTGCTGCTGGGCGCCGCCCTGGCGACCGCCGAACTGCTGGCGGCGGGCCTGGTCGACCGGCGCCCGCCGCTGGTGGCGGTCCAGGCGGCGCCGGTGGCCCCCCTGGCGCGGGCGTTCGCGGCGGGCGCGGCGGACGCGGAGCCCGTACCGTCCGCGCCGACCCTGGCGGAGGGCATCGCCGTCCCGCACCCGCGCCGCGCCCGGCAGGTCCTGCGGGCGGTGCGGGAGTCGGGCGGCGGCTTCCGCACGGTGACCGACGCCCAGCTCAGGGACGCCCAACTCGACCTGGCGCGGCGCGGCCTGTTCGTCGAGCCGACCGGCGCGGCGTGCTGGGCGGCGGTCACGGCGGACCCGCCGCGGGGCGAGGCGGTGGTGCCGCTGTGCGGGGCGGGCGCCAAGACGGGCCTCGCCGCCGGGGGTTGAGGGAAGGGCGGCAGGACGGGACTCCCCACCGGTGCCGGGACGGCGACCGGGGGGCGGGGCGGGACCCGCCGGGGCGGCCGCCGGCGGGACCCGCCACCGATGCCGGGGCGGGAGGTGCCCGGCCCGTGCTCCGGCCGGCCGCGGGTGACCTCCGGCACCCGTGCCGTCAGCGGATCGCGGTGATCATCTTCGCCACCGCCCGTTCCCGCTTCAGCCGGTTCTCCGGCGTCGCGGCCGCGGGCAGCCAGAACAACGTCCAGAAGGCCCCCGCGTACCACACCGCCACGGCCAGCGCCAGGCAACGGGGACTCGTCAGGGAGCTGCTCCCGCCGCCCCCGGTGACGCGCCTGAGGCGGTGGGCCGCGACCGTCAGCGCCGCGTCCGCTTTCTGGGGGTGGCGCGTGGCGATCGCGTCACCGACCGATCGGACGGTGCCGGGATAGCGGTCGTCGAGCAGGTCCATCAGCTCCTCCGCGGCCACCCGGTCCCTGCCCGCGGGGTCCACCGAGCCCGTCCGCAGCATCTCCCCCACCGGCCCCTGGGCGAAGAAGACGCCCCTGAAGACGGTACGCGCATCGGTTTCGAGTGGCTTGGCCCCGGCCGCGCCGGCCCCTGCGGGGACGGGAGGCGGCTGCGCGGCGTCGGCAACGGACACGCCGACCGCCAGAACCGCAGTGGCGACCAACCAGACGAGCAACCGGACCTTCTTCAACGGGACCTCCGAGAATCTCCTGCGTCATTTCCCCGTGCACACGGCCCCGGTCGGGGCCCCGGGCAGATCTCCGGCCTTTCCGGTCGCTTCCGTTCCGTCCTTCCGCCGCACCGCGCGCAGCGCTCCCGTGGGAACCGGGAGGGGGTCGTAGACGCTCCGGTACGCGAGGAGGTCGACGGCCGCCATCGTGAGGGAGAAGGTCGTGATGCCCATGAAGAACGCGATCCCCGCGTGGAAGGCGAGCGAAGCCAGCAGGAAGGGGCGGCGCAGTCGCCAGGGAACCAGCAGACCGACGGCGAGAGCGATCTCCCCGACCAACACGGACCAGGTGAAGAGGGTCACGGAGAACCCGTTCACCAGGATCGGGCGCAGGACCCACTGCTGCCACGCGGTGGCACCGAAGACGGGGTCGGAGAGCCAGTAGTACATCGCCGTCCCGTCCGCCCACTCCTGGACCCCGAGTTTCGCGACACCGGCCTGGAAGTAGATGACGAAGACCTGGACCTGGATCAGGAGCAGGAACGCCAGGGCGGTGAGCCTCCGCGCGTACGACAGCCCGAGGACGGGATCGTCCGTGTCGCCGCGCACCGGCGAGGTCCAGTGCCAGCGGCGGCCGTCGCAGAGGCCGACCGGGACGAGCAGCAGGGTGACGACCGCGCACACCTGGTCCCCGCCGTCCAGGACGGTCGCGTTGTTCTGGACGCTGAACGCCACGTACCAGTGGGGGACGCAGGTCCACCGCGGCCGCCAGCCGGCGATCACCACGAGCAGCACCGCCAGGGCCGCCAGCCTGCCCGCCTCGAGCGAGGGGGCGACGCAGAACAGTCCGATCGCCGGCGCTCCCCCGCACTGCTGCGCCCTGCCGGCCGTACCGGGCGCGGGTGGGACGAAGAGCGTGTCGGGGCCGTTGACGGCGAGCGTCAGGAAGGTCGCCGACGCGAGCAGGCTCCGGGACACCCCCAGTACGTTGCCGAACGGGTCCCGCGCCGTGATCGCCGTGAGCCCTGCTCCGATTCTCAGGAGCATGCGACCTCCAGGTGCAGCACGCGCGTGGTCATGGTGTCCGGGGAGTACTTCTTCGCCCATGCCCAGGGCAGCGGTTCACGCTCGGAGATGCCCAGGGTTCCGCAGAACACCGGCGACGGTGAGTCGTTCCGGAGCCTCGCGGAGACCGCGGTGCCGGCGAGGCAGGCGGCCGGGGCCCTGTCCTCGCACTCCACCCAGGTCGCCTTCTTGTCGCCCGCCTGCTGGTACAGATGCCCCAGTTCCACGTTCCGGGCCCGCAGAGCCCTGCTGACACCGAAGAGGTTCGACGGGGAGGCTCCCCCGGTCCGCTCCACCTCGCTCCACGCCCCCGGTTCCTCCTCCACCCACACCGACTGCCGCGGCTCGCGAGGGCTCCGGGTGAAGAACGCCCATCCTTCCGGCAGGAAGGAGCGCACGACCGGTGCCGCGGCGGGACTTCCGGCGGCCGTCTCGGGAACGACGCTGAACGCCACCTGGAGGAGGCCCAGCACCAGCGCCGACGCCAGGACCAGGGCGGTGCGCGCCCTGCGCACCAGGAACCGGGACGGGTCCACCCCGGCCCCTCCTCGATCCGGGACGAGTCCACCCCGTTCCCTCCCCCCGCTCTCCGCCGTCACTTCCCCAGGCCGTTCAGCACGTCGACCACGAAGCGCTCGTTCTCCAGGGTTCGGTCGCCGGAGGCGCCGACGCTTCCCCAGTCGACGTCGTAGTACCTGAACATGGCGAAGTACACGACCACGAAGTAGAAGGCCCCCGCGATCATCGCCGCGCAGTTCGGGCTCACCAGCGCCTCCGCGGCGCCGCTGGATCTCACCACCTCGTTGAGGTGCGCGGCCGCGGCCCCGATCGCCTCCTTGGTGCGCTGGGGAGAGCCCGAGTCGATCGCGGCCGCGACGGCTCCCACCGTGCCGGGGTGCCTGCGCTCGACCTCGGCCATGAGCCTGTCGATGGCCCGCCTCTGCTCCGACGAGGCGGGCTTCACCCCCGGGAAGTAGTGCGCGGGGATCCTCGCGGCGACGGGGCCCTGCCCGAAGAAGACCCCCCGGAAGACGGTGGCGGCGTCCCACGGAAGGGAGCCGGCGGCGGACCGGGGTTCGCCCACCGGGCCGGCGTTCGCGTTGCCGACCGTCGCGCCGCCGACCGCGAGCGCCAGGACGAGGGAGAAGCAGGTGAAGCGGCGTCGGGTGGACATGCCCGCACTCCTTGCGCAGTTGTTGGCGTTCGACGTCGGCGCAGCGGAAGAGGCGACGCCCCGGGGCGGTCGGGGATCCGACGACCCGTGACCCCAAGTTAGGATCGCGGCACTCGGAGCGACCACCCCTTGGCCGGTGCACGCCACGCCCGGACGCTGCACGCCGTACCCGGGCGACACACGCCAGCCCGGCCGGGGCACGCCGCACTCGGGTGGCGCACGCCGCACCCGGGCGGTGGTCGCGAAGTCGCCCGCCGCGGACGGACCCGCCCCGGCGCGGTTCCGGCACGGGAGGCGCCTCCCGGCACCGTGTCGGCGCGACACCGGCTCCGCTCTGCTCGTGCCGCCGGACGGCCGCCGGCCCGCGATCCCCCTCCGAAGCGCCCGGGAACCACATGACCCCGCGGACCGCCGGCGGGACGACGGACAACCCCGGCGGGCGAAGGCCCGCCGCACCGTCGCGGGACGATGCCCGGCGACGGCGTGAGGCGGGGCCCGAGCCGGGAACCCTGCCCTTGTGGCACGCGTCGTATATCCGCAGCAACCACCTCGAGCAGCCGGTTACGGAGGCAACCGGTCCTTTTCTGCATGCGCCCCGAAGCGGAGACGATCAGTCCGCACCCAGCCCTCTCGCCCCGCTCCCGCACGAACCGTGCCGACGGTACCGACATCTCCCGGTACGGCGGCAGGAACGATGAAACGGCACGAGAGTGAATGTAGCGAGACGATTGAATATGAAAGTAAAATGGTGGACATGGACGTCTCATTATCCGTACGGAGCAGTCAGGCAGCCTCACGGCGTCAACTGGAGTTCGGGTTGCTGGGCCCGCTGGTCGCACGCTCCGGGAACGGGGTGCTCGACGTCGGACCACCGAAACGGCGCGTACTGCTGATCCGGCTGCTACTGGAACGAGGGCATGCCGTGCCGCTGGAGTCGCTCTGCGACGACCTGTGGTTCAACCGGCCGCCGCGGAGCGCCATCTCCTCGATCCACTCGCACATCAGCAGGCTGCGTGACGCACTGGAGCCCGACCGGGCGCGGGGCGGCGCGGCGAGCGTGCTGGTGCGGGAGTCGATGGGGTACGCCCTGCGGATCCCCCCGGAAGCGCAGGACACGTTTCGTTTCGAACGCAAGTTGGGACGGGCCCGGCGCCTCCTGGGCGAGGGACGCGTCACGGCGGCCCGGGTGGAGATCGACACGGCGCTGGCGCTGTGGCGGGGAGCGGCACTCGCCGACGCCGTGGACCACCCCTTCGCCGCCCAGGAGATCGCCAGGCTCGAGGAAGCCTGCCTGCTGGCCCGGGAGTTGCGGGTGACCATCCTGATGCACGAGGGGAATCCGGAGGAAGCCGTCCTGTCGGCCGAAGAGCTGACGTCGCGCACCCCCTTGCGGGAGGTCAGCTGGGAGCTGCTGCTGCGGGCCCTGTACATGTCGGGCCGGCCCGTCGAGGCCCTGCAGCGGTACGCCACGCTCCGCAGGCTGCTCTCGGAGGAACTCGGGATGGCCCCCGGCCCCCGGCTGCAGCGGCTACAGGCCGCGATCCTGCGGCAGGACGACGATCAGCTCACCGCCACGCACTTCTCCGCACCCTCACGGTGCATGCCCGGCAGCTGAACGGGGGCCGGCCCGCGAGGCCGTCGGACAGGGGTCCGTCCGGAAGGCCTTCCGGACGGACCCCCGGGTCACAGCAGCGCCGGGTCCTGGCGAAGGATCCCGTAGAACTTGCTCTGCAGGTCGCGTCCCGGATCGAGCCCCAGGCTGCGCGAGAGGCGCTCGACCATCTGGCTGTAGGCGTCCAGAGCGTCCGCCTGGCGACCCGAGCGGTAGAGGGCGGTGATCAGTTGGGCGCAGAAGCGCTCGTGGAACGGATACATGGCGTGCATCTGCTCCAGGTCGCGAATGAGCGAGTGGTGCTGGTTCAACTTCAGCCGAATGTCGAACAATTTTTCGGAAGCGGTGATCCGGGTCTGCTGGAGCCGGCTGTAGGCCATGCGGCAGATGGCCCCCTGCCCCGTGTCCACGAGCGCCGGACCACGCCACAACTCGGTGGCGGCCGTGAGGAGTCCGGCGGATTTCTCCAATTCCGCGTCCCCCAGTGATTCGGCCTGCCGGACCAGCCGTTCGAAGCGGGCGGCGTCGACCTCGACCTCGGGGCTGATCAGCGCGTAGCCGGAGGGGGAGGTCTCTATGACCGCCCGCAGACTGGGCTTTCCGCTGTGCGCGGCGAGCACCCGGCGAAGTCGGGCGATGTGGCCGTGCAGCGAGTTCTCCGCGTTGCGGGGCGGCTCCTCGCCCCACAGTTCGTCGATCAGGTCGTTCCGGGACACCGTGCGCCCGGCGGAGAGAGCCAGGACGGCGACGATTGCCCTCAGCTTCTCTCCTGGAATTCTGATGTGCACATCGCCGTCAGACACGTCCAAGGGTCCGAGAATCCTTATTTCCATCGAACATCCACTTCCAAGAGAACTACCGGCCAAGCCTGCGGATGAAACGGCGACACCCGACAGTGTTCTGGTTTTTGTTCCTCGTCCAACGCGCGCGAGCCCTCAGTCCATCGACCTGCCCCTCAGAAGCCCCCCGTGAGCCCCCCTTCCGCATCATGGACCACGTTTCTTGTCGTCGGCTTGTTGTCCCGTCCCACCGGATTGCTTACTTCTTGGTAATGACTTCGGGGGTAACGGCGTCCGGTCGGTGCCGGGCGGCCCCGAACGCCCCCGTGGCGCAGGTCAGCGCGATCGGGGACGGGCGCCGGCCGCGCCTCGGGCCGGAGCGGGAAGGGGCTCGGCTGACCGGCCGACGGTGCTGATCAGCACGGGCTGGGAGAACAGGGTGCTGGGCCGCAGGCCGAACATCGCGTGGAAGGCGCTGCTGAAGTGGGACGGGCTGGCGAAGCCCGCTTCCACGGCCGCGGTGCTCAGGTCCGGCCAGGTCTCCAGCAGAGCGGCCACCCGCAGGGTCCGGGCCCACAGCCGGTACCTGCGGAAGGTGGTGCCCGTCTCGGCGCGGAACAGCCGGAGGAAGGCGGAGACCGAGAGACCGGCCTCCAACGCCAGCTCCTTGGCCGACAACCGCTGCCCCCGGGGACCGTCCAGCCGGGCGGCCGCCCGCCTCACCCGCGGATCCCGGCTTCCGCCGGTGCCGTCCGGACCTACCAGGTCCAGCCAGTACCGGACCTGCGCGGGCGGTGCGCCGTCGGCCAACGACGCGGCCAGTCGCACCAGTTCGGCTTCGTGCTCGTGGTCCCTGGCCAGCCCGGCGTCGCCGGTCATCATCCGGCGGCAGGCCCGCTCCCGCGTCGATGCCGGGTCGAGGTAGCAGAAGGCCATCCGCGTCCCGTCGGCGACGACCCGGTGCCGTACCCGTGCGGGCACCAGGGCCGTACGGACCGCGCGCCGGGAGCCGTGCTCCAGTTCGAGTGTGAACTCCGCGTCGACGCCGACCGCCAGGCAACTCACCGCACTGGAGTGGAAGTCCAGCTCCAACGAGGGCCCGACGTACAGGGCCTGGCCCGGCCACAGCCACAACACAGCCTGATCAGAGCATGTTTCTGAAAGCCGCGCCGGCCGCATGCGGGCATGCTAGCCCTGTTCCGCCGACTTCGCCGGGCGCCGTTCCCACGCACGTCACCGGAGCCGTTCGGCAACGACCGCCCCGGCCAAGCCGGTTGCCTCCTCCCTCCGCGAACGGACAAGACGACATCATGTGGATCGACCGCCTCATCACCGCCCTGCTCTTCATCGTCGGCGCGGTGAACCTGCTGCCCGCCGTGGTCGCGGTGGCACCGTCCCGGATCTCCACGGCGTACGGGATCTCGATCGACGGCGCCCACTCCGCCGACCTGACCGTGCTGCTGCGGCACCGGGCGGTGCTGCTGGGGCTGGTCGGGATCGCTCTGCTGTGCGCGGCGTTCATCCCCTCGCTGCGAGTGCCCGCCATGATCGCGGGGGCGGTCAGCATGGGCACGTTCCTGCTCTTCGCCTACGCCGCCCCGGCGCTCAACAGCGCCACCATGCGGGTGGCCCGCATCGACATCGCGGCGATCGCACTGCTCGCCGTGGCGGCCACGCTGGTGTGGCGCAGGAACACCTGAACGGCCGACGAGGTCGAGGAGGCCCGAGGAGGCCGGGTGCTTCGCGGCCCTTCCGGCCCTCCCGGCCCTCCCCGGCCGCCCACGCCCTCCCGGGCGGGCGGCGGCGCGGGACCGGTCATGCCGCGCGCCGGGCGCCCCGTTCCATCAGGCCCAGCGCGGCGCTCAGCAGCGGCCGGGCGGGACCGGGCAGCGGCAACCGGGGGGCCCGGGACCGGTGCCAGGGCAGCCGGTCGCGGAGGTCACCGGTCAGCGCCCCGGCCACATGGGCACCGTGCGCCACGGACATGGCGAGGCCGTGACCGCAGCAGCCCCCCACGTACCAGACGTCCGGACGGTCGGCGAGCGGACCGACGACCGGCAGACCATCGGTGGTCATCCCGATCTGCCCGGCCCAGCGGTGGGTCACCTCGACCTCGGCGAGGACCGGGTGCAGTCCGCGCAGCCGCTCCTCCAACCTCCGCCACACCGCCGCCGAGCCCGAGTCGTCGGCCACCGGCACGAGCAGCGGCCTGCCCCCGCCCAGCACCAGCCGCCCGTCGTGGGCGAGCCGGAAGTACGGCGCCATGGGGTGGGCGTCGATCAGCGCGCAGCCGGTCCGGCCGCCCAGCGCCTCCTGCGCCTCGGCGGGCAGCGGCGCGGTCGCGATGGCGTGCGCCAGCAGCGGCAGCACCGTGCCCACCGGCAGCCCCAGTGCGCCCGCCGCCGCGTTGACGGCCAGTACCGCCTTGCGGGTGCGTACCGTCCCCCCGGCGAAGACGAGGCGGGTCTCGTCGGCGGACGCTCCGGGCCTGATCGCCAGCAGCGGGCTGTTGCCGAGGAAGCGGACGCCCTCGGCGGCGCAGGCGCGGGCCAGGGCGCCGGTGAGGGCCGCCGGGTCGAGGGTGGCCGCGCGGTACAGCAGGCCGGCGTGGTACGGCACGTCCACCCGGTCACGGAGGTCAGCCGCGGAGAGGACCGGTACGTCCAGGCCGAGCTCCCGGTACGCCGCCGCCTGCCGGGAGAGTGCCCTCAGCCCGTCGGCGGTGCGGGTGGCCACCACCTGCTCGCCGGTTCGGCAGGACGCCGCCACGCCGAGCCGGGCACACAGCTCGAGGACCTGCTCCACCGCCGCGACGCTGGCCGTGTGCATGCGGCGGGCGGTGTCCGGGCCGAAGCGGCGCACGGCCTGGTCGACGGGCGGGCCGACGCGGGGGCCGAGCAGTCCGGTACCGCGTCCACTGGCGCCCGCGGCCGGGCCCTCGGCGTCGACCACCAGGACGTCCAGGGACGGGTCGCGCTCGGCGAGGTGGTAGGCGGTGGAGAGTCCGGCGAGACCGGCGCCCACCACCGTCACGTCCGCCTCCAGCACCCCGAGCACCCGGGACGGCGGTGCCGGTTCGCCGCCGGAGGGCCCCGCCGGGGCGGGGCCGGGGCCCTTCCAGCAGGGTCGGCCGGCCGGGGGTCTCGTCACGCTTCCTCCAGGGGCGGTCGGTCGTCGGTCGCGGCGGAGAGCGGGACGCCTTCGTCGGCGAGGGTGTGGAAGGACCTGCCGTGCCAGAGCAGGGGGCGGCCGACCGCCGTGCGCACCGCCGCGATCCGGCCCACCACCAGGCAGTGGTCGCCGTAGCGGCGTATGTCCTCCGTCAGGCAGACGGACCAGCCGAGGACGTCCTCCAGTACGGGCACCGCGAGCACCCGGCGGTGGTCCACCTCCGCGAACCGCTCGGCGGAGCCGATCCGGGGGTCGGCGAAGAGCTTCGCGCGCGCCCGCTGGGACTGCGGCAGCAGGTTGACGGCGAACCGGCCCCGCTCCTCGATCACGGAGAGGGTCCGCGAGCCGGTGCCCATGCAGACGAGGAGGAGGGGCGGGTCGGCGGAGAGCGAGGTGACCGCCGAAACGGTGCTGCCCGCCGGGCCGTCCGGGCCCTGCACGGTCACCACCGTCACGCCGGACGCCAGCCTGGCGTAGAAGTCCAGGCAGGACTCCTTCCCGGCCTGCGGCGCGGTGATCGGGGCGGGTCCGTCCCGGCCCCCGCGGGGTGCTCCGGTGGTGACCTGGCGCATCAGCGGGTTCCTTTCCGAAGTGCGTTGGAGAAGCTGCCGGTTCCCGGGCGGGCCGGACCGTTCAGGACGCCCCGGCCCCGGCCGGGACCTTCCCGGCCGGTGGGCTCACCGCCCCGCCTCGAGCACGTCGCGCAGGGTGACGAGGGTGGCGCGGACCGTGGTCCGGTTGCGCGCGGACCGCCGTACCACCCCGGTAAGCAGCGGGGCGACGCCCGTGAGCAGCCGGCCGTGCAGCCCCCGTCGCCGGTCGTACCACTCCTCCGTCACCCGGCAGCCGCCCGGCACCGCCGCGAAGCGGTAGGTCCAGCGGGAGAGCGGGACGCCGAAGAAGCTGACGTCGAAGGTGAACACCTCGCCGGGAACGGTCTCCACCACCCGGCACAGGGTTATCCAGGGCAGCCAGGAGGCGCGGTTGCGGCCGAGGAAGCGGGTCCCCCGCCGCAGCCGGCCGCCGCCTCCCAGGAGCCACGCGCCCCGGCACTCCGGGCTCCACTCGCCCATGCGCCGCACGTCGCTGACGGCGGCCCAGGCCGCCCGGGGCGATGTCCTGACCGTCACTTCCTCGACCACTTCCGGTGCGGTCGTCAGGTCGTTCACCGTGTCGCCTCCCAAGTCACGGACACTCACCGACGGGCCGCGACCGGGGGCTTCCGGCCGGGCATCCACCAGTTCCAGCGGTTCATCAGCCGCATGGAGGCCGGCACCACGAGCAACCGGATCACGGTCGCGTCGAGGGCGATCGCCACCGCCATGCCGATCCCGATCTGCTGGATGGGCAGGATGCCCGCGAACGCGAACGCCGTGAAGACCGCCACCATCAGCACGGCGGCGCCCGAGATCAGCGGCGCGGTGGCGGCCATGCCGCGGGCCACGCTGTCGGTTTCGTCCCCGGTGGCAAGGTAGTCCTCCCGGACCCGGCTGAGCAGGAACACCTCGTAGTCGGTGCTCAGGCTGAACAGCAGGGTCACCAGCAGCACCGGGACGAAGTTGGTGAGGTTGTCGCTCCGTTCGAAGCCGAGCAGTCCGCTGCCCCAGCCGTCCTGGAAGACCAGCACCAGCACGCCGTAGGTGGCGGCCATCGAGACCAGGTTCATGAGGATCGCCGACAGGGGCAGGAACACCGACCGGAAGGTGAGGAGCAGCAGCAGGTAGATGACGGCGAGCATGGTGCCGACGACCGGCAGCATGCTGTCCGAGATCACCTCGTTGGCGTCGACGCCCTCGGCGGTCTCGCCACCGGCGTACACGCGCCAGCCGTCCGCCGCCGCCAGTGGGGCGGAGGCGGTGCGCACCGACTCCAGCAGGTCGCGCACGGACGGGGAGGAGGCGGTGTCGTCGCCGACCACCTCGACGACCAGGGTGCGTCCGTCGGCCGAGACGAAGTGGCGTACGGCACCGCGCAGATCGGCCGGCAGGGCGGCTGCCGCCCGGGGGGCCAGGACGGCGAACGGGCGGGTGGCGTCCACCCGGCGCAGCGGGTCGACGACGGAGTCGACCCGCACCGCGCCGGGCAGCCCGGCCAGGTCGTCGTGGAGGCGGAGCAGCCGGGCGGAGTCGGCCGCCGAGCGCCGCCACAGGGGGGCGTCGGACTCCACGACGACCTGGATCGGTGCGGCGCTGCCCTCGCCGAACTGCTCCTTGGCGGTGTCGTACCCCTCGCGCACGGCGGCCCCGGTGGGCACCACCCGGGCGTCCGGGGTGAAGGTCTCCAGCCTCAGCGACGGCACCGCGAGCGCACCCATGGCGACGAGGCTGATCAGCAGGAAGGCGACGGGGCGGCGCATCACCGCCCGGCTGACGGTCACCCACCGGCTCTCGCGGGCGGGCTTCCCCGCGGCGGCGCGGCGGCCCACCGCGCCCCACTCGATCCGGGGGCCGAGCAGGTGGAGCAGGACGGGCAGCAGCAGCACGCTGGTGAGGATGGAGAACGCCACCACGACGACGGCGCCGAGCGCCATGGACCAGATGACGTTGAGGTCGACCAGGAAGAGGGTCGACATGGCGGCGACGATGGTGACGCCGGAGGCCACCACCGTCTCCCCGGAGGTCCGCAGGGTGCGGGCGACGGCGCGCTCCACGGCGTCGGCGGACGGGTCCGGCCCCTCGGCCCGGAGTTCGTCCTTGAACCGCATGATGACGAAGAGGGAGTAGTCGACGCCCACGCCGAGGCCCAGCATGGTGGCGGCGTTCTGGACGAAGACGGAGATCTCGGTGTGGCGGGCCAGGACCGCGAGCAGTCCGAGGGTGAAGGCGACCGAGGTGATGCCGACGAGCAGCGAGGCGAGGGCGGCGGCGACGCTGCGGAAGAGCAGCAGGAGCACCAGGGCGATCAGCGGCAGGGTGATCAGCTCGGCCCGGACCAGGCCGCGTTCGCTGAGGTGGTTGACCTCGCCCCAGAGCGCCGCCTGGCTGACCAGCGAGACCCGCAGCCCCTGGCGTTCGTAGGCGTCGCTCAGTCCCTCCTGGATGTCCGGCAGTACGCGGCGGGCGGTGCCGTCGTCGAGCCCGGAGCCGAGCCGCACGAGTGCCGTGTTCCCGTCCTTGCCGGTGAAGGCGGCGCGGGCCCGGTCGTCGGTGAGCGTGGTGTAGCCGTAGGAGCCGGTGACCTTCAGTCCGGGGTCGCGGGTGACCCGGTCGACGACGTCCCGGACCCGCTCGTCGAACGCGGGGTCGGCCCGGTCGTGCCGGGTGTCCCTGACGACGAGGGTGAGGGAGGTGGCGCCGCGCCCCTCGAACCCGCGGGTGACCCGCTGGGCGGCCGCCGCGGAGTCCGAGCCCGTGACGTACCAGCCGCCGCCGCTCAGCGCGTCGGCGAGCTGGGTGGCCCCGTACCCCGCCACCAGGAGCAGCACGATCCAGAGCGTGGCCAGCGGCCTGCGGCGGCGCCGGGTCAGCCGGGCGGTGCCCTGGGCAAGTCTGGCCGCGTACCCGCGGTCGTCCGGCCCGCTGCGCGGACCGCCTCCGGAGGGCGGGGCCGCGGTCCGGGTCGTCTGTTCCGTCATGCGCGGATCGCGATTCCGTGGGTGCGGTCGTCGGTGAGGATCTCCATCAGGGCCCGGTTGCCCGCGCGCAGCCGGTCGGTGCGACCGGTGATCTTGTTGGTGATCTGCACCTCGCAAGCGGCGATCTTGGTGTTGAGGCAGTGTTTGATGCCACCCGGCGGGTTGTAGTAGTTCAGTCCGACGAACTGTTCCGGACGGGCGGTGAACCGGCCGCGGATGTCGACGGTGTCGTCACCGCTGGCGAAGTTCCAGTAGAAGTAGCCGAAGTCGGCCTTGGCGGTGAGCGCCTGGCGCAGGGACACCAGGGAGTACTCCCGTTCCCGGTGGCGCAGGACCAGGAAGGTCACCATGGGCGTGGTGACCGGGCCGGCGATGCGGGTGCGTCCGGTGACGATCTCCAGGAAGCCGTCGGGTTCCTCGTCGAAGCCGGCGACCTGGCCGAAGGCGTAGTAGTCGGTGTGCCTGCTGCCCCAGTTGTGGCACTGGCTGCCGGTCCAGCCGTCGATGTCGACGGTCCGGCCGTCCACGGTGAGGGTGCCGTCGTACACCGCGAGCGGCACACCGACCAGGTTCTTCGCCTTGGGGAAGCCGCCCGTGTACATCTTCGGGGGCAGCAGCAGGAGCGGCGGCTCGTCGCCCTTGTACGTCAGGTCCCAGGCGATCCGGCCGTTGGTGCCCACCGCCTCGCCGCGCAGGGCGCCCGGTTCGAGCACCCGGTCGCCCACACGGGCGCCGAAGGCGTCCCGGTCGAAGGCGCACTCGGCGATCGGGTACTCCTCCTTGGCGACGACGTGCTCCCCGGTGACGCCGTCGAAGTAGATCGCCCACAGTTCGCCGATGGCCGCTTCGGGCATGCCGGTCGGGCTGAAGATGGTGTAGCGGATCCAGAAGGCCCGCGGCTCCGTGGGGTGGTTGCCGCGCTGGTAGAAGCTCTCGTAGTGCCCTTCGCGCTGCCCCGGCCGGTAGTACGTCCGGTTGAGGGTCAGCGCGTCGGCGGTGGTGTAGTCGGTGTGCATCGGAATCCGTGTCTCCTCCGGTCCGCCGTGCGCCGCGTGTGCGCACGGCGGACGTGCCGTCGATCCGCCTGTCAGTCCGCCGGGGCGCCCGCGGCCGTGGGGGCGCCCGTGCCGGGGACGGCGTGGCGGCGTTCGTGCAGCGTCATGACCATCCCGTACTTGGGCCGCAGGGTGATGGTCGCGTGATTCACCACCCGATGGGACGGGACATGCCGGAAGTCGTACCGCCGGATGAGTGTGGCCAGTAGCAGGTGCGCCTCCATCAGCGCGAAGTGCTTGCCGATGCAGAGGTGGGGACCGGCGCCGAAGGGCATGTGCGCGAAACGGTGGCGGCCCTTCTTCCTCGCCTCGGCGAAGTGGTCCGGCTCGAAACGCTCGGGGTCGGTCCAGTGGCGCGGGTGCCGGTGGATGTTGAACAGGTTGACCAGGACCCGGGAGCCCTTCGGCACGTGGTGGCCGCCGAGCACGGTGTCCCTGAGCGTCAGCCGGGGCACGATCGGCGCCGACGGGTACAGCCGCAGCGCCTCCTCGAAGATCTGCAGCAGGTACGGCATCCGGCGCAGGTCCTCCACGGTGGGCATCCGGTCCCCCAGCTCCCGGTCCACCTCCTCCTGCGCGCGGCGCAGCACCTCCCGGTGCTGGGAGAGCAGGTAGAAGGCCCAGCTGAGGGTGACGGCGGTGGTCTCGTGGCCGGCCGCGAAGGTGGTGATGATCTCGTCGCGCAGCTCCCGGTCGTTCATGCCCTCCCCGGTCTCCTCGTCCCGGGCGGCGAGCAGCATGTCGAGCAGGTCCCTGGCGCCGTCCTCGGGCGTCCCCGCGGCCCGGCGCTCCTCGATGAGGCCGTACATCATCTCGTCCAGGCCCTCCATCACCTGGTGGAAACGGCGGTTGCGGGGGGTCGGCCAGGTGGTGGGCGGGCTGAACGGGTTCTGCAGCCGGTCGAAGGCGTAGTTCACCGCCACGTCCACGGCTTCGGGGCTGAGCTTGTCCCGGGTGCGGGTGACATCGGTACTGAACATGCAGCGGCTGACGATGTCCAGGGTGACCCGCATCATCTCGCCATGCACGTCCACCTCGGCGCCGGAGGCGTAGGCGCGCTCCATGTGGGCGAGCTGGTCGGCCGTGGAGTCCACCATGGCGCGGAACATCCCCGAGAGCGCCTGCTTGGAGTAGATCGGCTGCATCATGCGCCGGTTGCGCATCCAGCTCTCGTGGTCGTCGCTGGTGAGCAGCCCCTCCCCGAGGATGAGCCGGAGCGGGTTGTCCGGGCCCAGTTTCCCGTACGTGGCGCTGTCGGCGAGCACCTCGCCGGCCAGCTCGGGGCTGGAGACGCCGTGCACCACGACCGGGCCCAGCCGGTAGCGGACGAGGTCGCCGTGGGCCTGCCACCCCAGGTGCATCGCGTCGAGGATGTCCTTACGGAAGTCCACGACGCTGCCCAGCAGCGGCAGGCCGCCGACCTCCGGCGCGGGTCCGCCGTGCCGCTGCCCCGCCGCTGTCTTCGTCGTCCTCTCCACGGCCGTCACTTCCGGCCCAGGGCGCACACCCAGCCGAGCGAACGGCGCGGCTCGGAGACGAACCGGACGTCCCGGAAGCCGGCCTCGGCCAGCATCCCGGTCAGTTCGGCACCGGACAGGATGTGCAGCCCGTCCCGCTCCGAGCGCTCGGTGAACTGCCGGCCGAAGAAGCGCTGTACCAGCGAGGGGTCGTCCGCCGCCGCCTCCCTGCTCATCTCCAGGGTGATCGCCACCTGCCCGCCCGGCCGGAGCACCCGGTGCGCCTCGGCGAGGCCGCGCATCGGATCCGGCCAGAAGTAGAAGGTCTCGATCGCGCTCACGTGGTCGAAGCAGGCGTCGTCGTAGGGCAGTGCGGCCGAGTCGCCGTGCCGGACCTCCACCCGTCCGCGGGCGATGGCGTCGGCGTTGCGGCGGACGGCCTGGCTCACCATGTCGATCGAGTAGTCGACGCCCGCGACGAAGCCCTGCGGCGCCCGCTCGGAGAGCAGCCTGACCGCCATCCCGCCGCCGCAGCCCACGTCCAGGACGCGCTGGGAGCGGCGCACCTCCATGTGCTCGACCGTCCACACCGTCAACGAGCGGTGCTGGAGCGTCATCAGGTGACCGACGAGTTGCCCGGCCGTGCCGTTGGGCTTCCGGAAGTTCGTCTCGACCACTTCCAGGGGTTTCTTGAGCAGCGTGCCGATCATCCGGCTTTCCCTTCGCGGGCTTGCGGGTGGGGAGACGTTCCCGGCCGGCGGCGCGGGAGGGCCGCCGGATTCCCGGCCGGGTCCCGGCCACGGTGGCGGCCGGGGGCCGCCGGCTCGGGGGCCGTGGGTCGGGCCGTGGTGCGTTGCGGCCCTCCGGGGCGGCGGACCGCGTGGTCCGCCTCCCCGGAGGGCCGATGCGGAGAGGGCAGGATTCGAACCTGCGGGGGCTTGCACCCGATCCGGATCGCCCGGAACCCCGTTGGGCCGCTTCGGGTACCTCTCCTCGCGGCAGGGCCGAAGGACGCGCGCCCCGTTCGCCGGTGTCCACGATTCTGCCGCCCCCTGCTGACATTCCACTGAGACGGTCCTGAGACGCGGGGTTCACCGGCATTCGAGCGGGCCGTCTCTGAAAGGATTTCCCGTGGGGGACGGCCTCCGGGGCATGCCGCCCGGAGGCCCCGGCGAGCGGAGAGACCTTGTGCCCGAATCACCCGTTCACACCGTGAACGAGAAGAACGACCCGTGCTGTCTGCGCGACGGCGAGGCGCGGCGGGTCCTGGCCGGAGCGCGCTGGCGCCGGATGGTGGCGATCGGCGAGGGCAGGGCGGACCGGCGCGCGGAACCGGTCGAGGGGTACGGCAGCACGTGCTGGCCCGAACGGGTCGCGGACGCCCTGCGCGCGGGGGAACCGGCGGTGGCCTGCCTGAACCTGCTGAGCGGGCGGGTGCGGCAGGCCGCCGACATCCGTTCCCGGCAGCTCCCCGAAGCGCTGGCCTTCGACGGGGACCTGGCGGTGGTCCAGCTGATGGGCCGCGAACTGCTGCGCCCGGGCTTCGACGCCGGCACCTTCCGGACGGAACTCGTCCGGATCATCGCCCCGCTGCGCGAACGCGGTTACGACGTGCTGCTGGTGGACCCCTTCGACCTGACGCGATCGCCCGGGGCACGGCAGCTGGACCACGAGGTGGTGCGGGCCCGGCAGCGCGCCCAGGTCAAGCACTCCCGGACCCTGACGCTGCGGCACGGGGCGCTCCACGTGGACCTGTCGTCCAGCGGCCCGGTGGGTGGCGCCGGGGTGTGGGACGGCACCGGGACGGCGCTGAACAGCCGTGGCCACGCCGTGACGGCCGCGGCGGTGGTGCGGGGACTCGGCCGGCGCCTCCGTCCCCCGGGCCCCGTCCCGGACCCTCCGGCGGCCGGCGGGACGGCAGGGCGCTGAGGGAGGGGGCGGGGGCCCGGCCGGCCTCACGACGCGGTGGCCGGACGCACCGGCGACCCGGGTCCGGCCGCGTGATCACGGCGTTCCGCGACGCCGTTCAGCTCTCCAGCGCCTGCTTGAGTCGCCCCAGGGTGGCGCGCATCCCGACCAGGTTGGCGAGGTGGCGCCGATCGGGACGGGTGCCGGTGAAGACCCGGCCGAGCAGTCCGGTGAACCCGCCGCGCCGGCCGGTGCGCAGGTCCCGCCAGTACTCGGTCACCCGGGTCCCGTCCTCCTCCGGCGCGAACCGGTAGCCCCACAGGGCGACCGGGAGTCCGAAGGTGCTGACCCGGAAGGCGAAGGCGGCACCCGGCTCCGCGCTGGTGACCCGGCAGCCGGTGAACCACACGAACGGCCCCTTGCGGTTGAACCCGATGAACCGGGCACCGACCGGGGCGGGGCCGTGCGGCACTCCGCGCACCGCCACGCACTCCGGGCTCCAGCGCCCCATCGACCGCACGTCCGCCACGGCGGCGTACACCCGCTCGGGCGCGGCCCTGATGAAGACGCTCTCCTCGATCTCCCAGCGGCGTTCCACCGGAATCATCGGCTTCCTCCAGGACCGCGCGTCAGATAGGTCATGTACTCATCAGGCCCGGGTGAGCAACAGTACCGCGTTCTGGCCCCCGAAGCCGAAGGAGTTGCTGACGACCACCTCGACCGGCACCGCACGGCCCTCCTTGGCCACCACGTCCAGCTCGATCTCCGGGTCCGGGCTCTCCAGGTTGGCGGTCGGCGGGACGAACGAATCCGCCAGCGTCAGCGCGGCCACCGCCGCCTCGATCGCTCCGGCGGCGGCGAGCGAGTGCCCCGTCACGCCCTTGACCGAGGTGACCGGCGGCCGATCACCGAGGACGCTGCGGATCAGACGGGCCTCGGTCGCATCGTTGATCAGGGTCGAGGTGCCGTGCGCGTTGACGTGGTCCACCTCGTCCGGGCCGACGCCGGCGTCCCGGAGCGCCGCGCGCAGCGCGAGCGCGGCGCCCGCGCACTCCGGGTCCGGCGCCGTCGGGTGGTGGGCGTCGGCGGAGGCGCCGTAGCCGCTGATCATCGCGCGGATCCGGGCCCCCCGTGCCCGGGCGTCCCCGGCCCGCTCCAGCACCAGCACGGCGGCACCCTCGGCGACGACGAAGCCGTCCCGGTCCGCGTCGAAGGGACGGGACGCGCCGCGGACGTCGTCGTTCCGCCGGGACAGCGCGCCCATCTGGCTGAAGCCGGTGACCAGCGAGGGGGTCAGAGGCGCCTCCGTACCCCCGGTGATCACCACGTCGCAGGTCCCCGAGCGCAGCAGCTCACGGGCGGTGCCGATGGCGGTCGTGCCCGAGGCGCACGCCGTCGCCGTCACCAGCGACGGGCCGCGGGCGCCGAACTCCATCGACACGTACCCGGCGGCCATGTTGGCCGACAGCATCGGAATGAGCCGGGGGGAGACCCGGCGCGGCCCCGAGTCGAGGAGCCTGCGGTGCTGCGTCTCCCAGGTCGCGGCGCCGCCGATGCCGTTGCCCAGCACCACACCGACACGGGCGCCGTCCCAGGTCTGCGGATCCAGGCCCGAGTCCGCCACCGCTTCCACGGCGGCGGCCAGCACCAGCTGACTGGAGCGGTCGAACTGCCCGGCACGGCGCCGGCCGAGCACCGCCACCGGGTCGAAGCCGGGCACCCGGCAGGCGAAGTCGGTCGTGATGCCCGCGAGTTCCGGCATCCGGACGGCCTCCGTGCCGGCGCCCTCCCGGATGCGCTCCCAGGACGCGGCGGTACCGGTCCCGGCCGGGGTCATCATGCCGAGTCCGGTGACGGCCGCGTCGAACCGCCCGTGCTCGCCGCTCCGGCTGCCGCCCATCAGGCGGCTGCCGACTTCTGCTCGATGACCCGGGCCGCCTGGGCCAGCGTGGAGTCGGGGCCGACCTCCTCGTTGGTCAGTGCGACGCCGAACTCCTCCTCGGCGGCGACGGTGAGCTCGACCAGGGCGAGCGAGTCCATCTCCAGGTGCCCGAACGTGTCCTCCGGGCTCACTTCGTCGGCCTCCAGACCGAAGCCCTCGGTCAGCAGTTTGACGAGACGGTCGTAGACGTTGCTCATGACAGGCTCCTTGACGTCGGTGGCCGCTCCGCGCGGACCGATGGGGATTTCCGAAGGGGGGGCCGCCCGGTCAGCGGTGGGCCGGCACGCCGGCCGCCCCGGCGGGGGACGGCTCCGCGGCCGCCGCCTCGTAGCGCTCCCGGAAGGCGGTGTACGCCGGGTGGGGCTCGGGCTCGAAGCGCAGCGCGAACGGCTTCAGGAAGTTGCCGAAGAGGGCGCGGTCCCCGAAGAGGTGGATCGGAACGGCCAGCAGCGCCCACTCGGCTCCGAAGAGCCAGATCCAGGCGAGCACGACGAGCCCCTGGGTCACCAGGCTGTGCATCACGTTGTAGAGGACGAAGTAGACCTTGGATATCCGCTTGTCGGGGCTGCGGCGGTAGGCCAGGGCCCCGGGCAGGTAGCCGATCAGGTCGATGTAGACGAACAGCCCGATCGCCGGGAGCCACCGGACCTCGTCGAGGTGGGTGAGGAGGAGGACGGTCGCCACCACCAGTCCGAGCCCGTACTCCAGACGGAGCAGCCGGTAGGTGGTGGGCGTCTCGAAGAGGTTCCTGCCGTCCATCAGCGGGGCCCGGCGACGCTCGCGGAAGGAATGGCCGACTCCGCCACGGCCCTCGCCACCGCCTCGTCGTCCACCACGCTCGCCGCTCCGGCGAAGAGGCCGAAGACGACCCGGGCGATGGTCTCCTTGAACACCCGCTGCGCCACCGGGTCCAGGATGCCGGCCAGGCTGGGGATGCCGAAGTCGAAGTCGGCGGAGAAGGAGACGAGGCTGTCCGACCCGTCGGCGGTGATCCGCCAGCTGCCGGAGAACTCCTCGAAGTCGCCGTCGACCTGCTCGAAGGAGATGACCAGGGCCTCCCGGTCGAAACGGTCGGCCTCGGTCCACCGCAGGATGCCGTTGCGGAAGTAGACCTCCCAGTCGCTCGTCTCCTCTTCCCGGGAGATCTCGTGGACGGTCACGCTCCGGACCACGTCGGTGAAGTCCGGGTAGCGGGCGAAGTCGTGGACCCGCTCGAACACGGCGTGGGGGTCGACGCCGTGGATACGGAGGACTACGGATGCGTTACGCATGGTCTCGGCTGCTTCCTGCGGTGGGTGAGTAGCGGGCCGCCTGCGCGCGGCACGCCCGGTCGAACGCCTCGTAGAGGAAGTCCACGTCGCTGCGGTCCAGGACGGCGGGCGGGGTCAGGCGGAGCACCAGGTGCGAGTTCAGGGAGTGGTTGGCGATCACCCCGTTGTCGATCAGCTCGATGAGCAGGTCGCCGGCCGGTCCCGGCCCGGCGAACTCGATGCCCAGCAGCAGTCCCCGGCCGCGCACCTCGCGCACGGCGTCCCCGTAGTGGCGCACGGCGATCCCGCGGAGTTCCGGCAGCAGCTCGTCGCCCAGGTCGCGGGCCCTGGTGACGAGGTCCTCCTCCTTCATCGCAGCGATGGCCCCGCGGGCGGCGGCCATCGCGAGCGGAGCGCCGGAGAAGGTGGAGGTGTGCAGGTACGGGTCGCGGTCGAAGACGGAGAACGCCTCCCGGGTCGCCACCACCGCCGACACCGGCACGACCCCGCCGCTGAGTCCCTTGCCGACGAGCATGATGTCGGGGGTGACGCCCTCCGCGTCCGCGCCCCACCAGGTGCCGAGCCGTCCCAGGCCGGTCTGGACCTCGTCGAGCACCAGCAGCGCGCCGTTCCGGTCGCAGGCCTCCCGCACGGAGCGCAGGTAGCCGGCCGGTGGGATGACGACTCCGGCCTCGCCCTGCACCGGTTCCACGAACACGCAGCACTCGCCGGGCGCCTCGGCGAGCACCGCCTCCAGTGCCGCGGCGTCACCGAACGGAACGTGCGCGGTGCCCGGCAGCAGCGGCTGGAACGGGGTGCGGAAGACCTCGTTGCCGGTGAGGCTGAGCGCGCCCGCCGTCTTGCCGTGGTAGCCGTTCACCGTGGCGACCAGTCGGTGCCGGCCCTTGGTCCGGGCCAGCTTCAGCGCGGTCTCGGCGGCTTCGGCCCCCGAGCCGGCGAAGTGGACGCGGGACAGTCCGTCCGGGACGACGGAGATCAGCGCCTCGGCCGCCAGCGCCGCCTGCGGCTCCAGGAAGAGGCGGGTGGCGATCGGATGCCTCTCCAGCTGCTCGACGACGTGCCGGATCACCGTGGGGTGCCGGGCACCGGTCAGGAAGACGCCGTAGCCACCGCAGTTGAGGAAGCGCCGTCCCTCGGCCGTGGTGACCCAGGCGCCCCGCGACTCCACTTCGACGTGGCCGCCGAACATCTCGCCGAGGGTGGCCCGGCCCCGGTTCAGGTGGTCGCGGTACAGCCGGCCGACCTCCTCGCGGCCGGGTGCGCGGCGGGCGCCCGGAGGAGCCGACCGGCTCGGGACGGGTGTCGGTGAGGTGCCGGGTGCGATGGTCACGGTGGTCTCCTCAGGCCAGACGCAGCGGTTCGCCCGCCGCGTGCGCCAGGTACGGACGGGTGAAGCTGCTCCGGGACGGCGGGTGGAAGCCGATCCCGTGCGAGGCGGCGGCCAGGACGGCGACGTCGGACGTGGTCATGAACGCCGTCCCGCCCAGCAGTTCCACCGCCTGGTCGCGGGCGTCCCCGAGCGCGTCCTGCGCCGCGTACCGGGCGACCAGCGCCTGGGCGAGGCCCTCGTTGCCGACCTCGCCGTCCCGCACCCGCCGGGCCACGCCCTCCAGGAGCTGGGCGGCCGCCTCCAGGCGGATCAACGCCCGGGCCCGGTCCGGCTCGCTGCCCCTGCACCGGTCCACGGCCCGCTCGACCAGGCCGCTGACCATGCCCAGGTAGCAGCTGGAGATGAGCAGTTCGAACCAGATGAGGCCGACGGTCTGGAGCTCGTCCAGCTCGCCCGGACCCGCCGTGTTGGGCATCATCAGCTGCTCGTCCACGAAGACGTCGGTCAGCCGGACCTCGTCGCTCTCGGCGCCCGCGAGCGCCTGGCTCGCCCAGAACGGGTGCACGTCGAGCCCCTCCGTCTGCCGGGGGATCAGCAGCACCGCCATCTGCGTGGTGCCGTCGGTGGCGGGCAGCGCCACACTGGCGGTGAGCAGGTCCATGGAGCGGGAGAGGCTGCACGGCTTCTTGGAGCCGTTTATCAGATAGCCGCCCTCGGTCTTCCGGGCGGTCATGGTCGGCGAGAGGATGCCCTGGCCGGGCCGCCCCTCCGCGAACCCGGAGGCGACCAGCAGCCCCTGCTCCGCCACCCCTTCGAGCAGCGCCCACTCCATGCCGCTGCTCTGCACGCTGGCCGCGAGGCTGAACAGGGTGGCCACGGAGAAGTGGTGCATGGTGGTCGCCACCGCCAGGGACGGGGCGCGGGAGGCCAGGGCCCGGGTCACGGCCATCGCCTGGAGCGGGTCCGCGCCGAACCCCCCGTGCTCCTTGGGGATCACCAGCGCGGGCCCGCCGCACTGCCGGAAGTGGCTGATGGCCGGGCTCCCCGGTGCCTCGAGCTCCGCCAGCGGAACGTCGGCGAGGCGGTCGAGCAGGCCGGGCAGGAAGGATTCACAGGTCTCGCGTGCTGCTTCGAGTGGGCGCATGCGGATTCTCTCTGCTCTCTCGGTCTTTGCAGGTCTCACCGGTGGTCCCGGCGCCCGGTCGAACCGGGACCGCCGGCCGCGGACAGCCGGTCGCCGTCCGCGGCTCGCGGCACCGTCACCCGGCCGCCGCGTCCGTCTCCGCCCCGTCGTGGCGCATCGCCCGCCAGGCGCCGAACACGGCGTCCCTCGGGCGGATCCCGCCGTCGGAGACGCTCACGCCCTGGATGTGCGAGGTGCGCAGGATCGGGTAGTTGGCCTCGCCGTACACCCCGCCGGTCAGGCCGGTGCCGCCGTGCGTGGGCAGCCCGGGCAGGAAGCCGATGTGCGAGTCGTTCACCTTGAGCAGGCCGCCCTTGGTGATCCGGGTGACGAAGTGGTCCACCACCTCCGGGTCCCGGGCCCACACCGAGTTCCGCAGCCCGTAGGGGTTGCTGTTGACGAAGTCCACGAACCGGTCGAGCAGTACGGTGTCCGGGGCCGGCTCGGCGGCGACCACCGGCAGCAGCGGGAAGAAGGTCTCGTGGCGCACCGCCTGGATCTCCCGGGCCTCGGCCATTCCCCGCACCAGGACCACCGTCGGCTCCAGGAAGATGCCCGCGGTGTCCCGGGTGCCGTCGGCCTGCATCGCGTGCCCGCCGCAGACCAGTTCGGCACCGCGGGCGAGGGCGTCGTCCAGGCAGGCGAAGAACTTCTCGTTGCGCAGTACCGGGGTGAGCAGCACCTCCTCGTCCCGGACGGAACCGCCCCGGACCTCGCGGGCCTTCTCGGCCAGCAGGGCCACCAGCCGGTCCGTGACGTCCGGGTGCGCGAGCACCTGGTTGGGGATCATGCACAGCTGGCCGGAGCCGTAGAAGCTCTCGGTCAACGCCTCGGCGGCGTACTCCAGGTCCGCGTCCTTCCACACCACGACCGCGTCGTTGCCGGCGAGTTCCAGGATCGGCTTCTTGCCGGACGCCACGCAGCGCTCCTGGAAACGCATACCGGCCTCGCTGCTGCCGAAGTACATGACGTCGTCGACGAGCGGGCTGTCCAGCCAGGTGGAGAGCACCGGGGCCGGGTCGCCGCAGACCACGTTCAACGTGCCACCGGGTGCGCCGAGTTCCTGGAGCACCGGCGCGACCACCTCGTGCAGGACGTACATCACGCCCAGCGGGGCGCTGCGCGGAGCCCGTACGACCAGGGAGTTGCCGGCCATCATCGCCGTCACGCCGAGCAGCGCGCTCGACAGCGGGGCGTTCTGCGGCGGGTTGAGGCAGACCACGCCGTCCGGCCTGCGCCGCACCGATATCCGCCGCTCGCCGTGCCGGGACTCGTGCAGCATCTGGCTGCGGTAGAACGCGAGGGACTCGGGCCCGAAGCACTCCAGCGCCCCGGACACCTGCCAGCGGGCCAGCGCCAGCGGGTGGCCCTCCCGCAGCAGGATCTCGATGGTGCGGTCGGCCTTCTCCGCCAATCGGCGGTGCAGCAGGGCGCCGAACCGGTCCAGCCGCTCCTCGAGCGGGAACGCGTTCCACTCGGCGGTCGCGCGGGAGGCGGCCTCGACGGCCTGCAGCACGGTCTCCTGGTCCGCCCGCGCCACTCGCCCGACGATGCTGCCGCCGGGCAGGTCCTCGGGGGCCAGCCGGCCGCTCTCCAGCTTCCTCTTCAGCGTCAGGCTGGTGAAGGCGTCCTCCAACAGGGCGTCCGAGTCGACCACGTAGACCCATCGGTCGCTCGGCACGTTCTTGCCGTCGACGAGCGAGGCGTAGCTCAGCAGGCCGGTGCCGTTCTCCCCGGTGCCGGCGGTGTCCTCGGGATGCGACGCCCGGGGCGTCGTACGGGCGCTGCCCACGCAGATCCTCCGCTCTCCCGCCTCCACCACGGGGACGGGAAGAAATGTCCAACGTCATGGCCCTCGCAACCGACTGTCACAGCCACGCCTGACAATCGGCGGAGACGGGCCTGAGACCGGTTTGTCAGGCCGATCAGAGGGCCTTCCGCGACCATGGGCCGGGTGTGTTCGCCGGCTGCCCAGATGACGACACAGGGAGAAGCGGATGGTCAGCGTCAACCAGGAGTCCGACCGGGAGGCGGTGGTCGCGGCCCTGCGGGAGAGCGCGGACAACCCCAGCGCCTTCCTCGCCCTCAACGCCGGCAACGCCTTCTTCACCGATCCGTCGTCCAGCGGGCTGATCGCCTATCGCGAGGCCGGCCGCTACCTGATCCAGTTCGGCGGCGCCTTCGCGCCGGAGGACGACCGGGAGCGCCTGCTCCGCGCCTTCCTCGACTTCGCCCGTACGGCCCGCCGCAAGGTGGTCGCCGTCCAGCTCCAGCGCGGTGACGCCGAGTCGTACGCCAGGTGCGGTTTCACCGTGAACCAGGTCGGCTCCTCGTACGCGGTCAGGCTGCCGGGGCACACGCTGCGCGGCACCAGGTTCATGAAGCTGCGCAACAAGATCTCCAAGGCCAGGCGGAGCGGTCTCGAGGTGACCGAGGTCCCCTACGCCGAGGCCGCCGGCGAACTCGCCTCCATCGACCGCGAATGGCTGCGCTCGAAGGGGCGTCACGTCAAGGAGATCGAGTTCCTGGTCGGGGAGTGCGGCGGCCCGGTCCAGCACCATCGGCGGCTGCTGCTCGGCAGGCTGGACGGCACCTCCATCGGCTACATCTCCTACTCCCCGGCCTACGGTTCGCACCCCGGCTGGCTGCACGACCTCAGCCGCCGCCGCGCGACCGCGCCGCCGGGGGTGATGGAGGCCATCAACCTGCACGCGATGGAGACCTTCCGGGACGAGGGAGCCGAGTGGCTGCACTTCGGCTTCACCCCGTTCGTCGGCCTGTCCCCCGACCACGAGGTCACCGGGGCGAGTCGTCTGACCACCCGCTTCATGCGTCTCATGGCCGAACGCGGCGACAAGGTCTACCCCTCGGCCAGCCAGCTGGCCTACAAGGAGAAGTGGGGTCCCGAGCTGGTACTCCCCGAGTACCTCGCCTTCCACGGCCGCGCCAGCCTCCCCGCCGTCTGGCAGGTCCTCCGCGTCACCAAGGCCGTCTGACGCGCACCTCGGAACCGCGGCCGGCCCCGCCCGCGGCCCGTCGCCACGACCGCGCGCCCCACCGCCGCCGGGGCGGTTCAGGCGCCCCCGCGACGAGCGGTTCTTGATCACGACGGCTCACGAGAGCGGCATCCGGCACCGGCAGTCCACCCGGGTCCCAGCACCATCCCGGCACGGGATTCTCGACAAGGTACGAGAAGGTCCAGAACGCCAGGACCACGCACCAGGAGCGCAAGCCCCACAGCACCTCGCCGCTGTAATAATTCCTGGCTGCGGGCCTCGATCTCCCGTGTCCAGTTCACGAGGACGCTCGCCGGGCAGACGACCATGAAGTGACTCTGTCCCTCGGCTGCCAGGTGGGCGAGGACGGCGATCGCCTGGATCGTCTTCCCGAGACCCATCTCGTCACCGAGTATCACCTTGCGCTGCGCGAGCGCGAACCGTGCGCCGAACGCCTGGTAACCGCGCAGGGAGACCCGCCGGTGCGTGTCGTCGAGGTGTTGGGTCCGTACCCGCTCCGCAATCTCGTCGGGCAGAAAGCCCTCTGCGGCAGCCGCGTCCGGCAGCCGCCCGGAGATCTCGGCGAGCAGGCTGTAGTACTCGGCGGAGCGGAGTTCGAAGTCCACCCAGGCCGCAACATCGGACGAGAGCCCCCGGAGCAGGTCCACCGACGCCTGGGCGAGCAGCTCGGGCAGGGCGGCACGCTCCGCCTCGTCCACCAGCGACCGGGTCTCGGCGACCGCCGCCCATGCGCGAGCCCTCTTCTCCCGGCCGGCCAGGAGCATCCGGACCCTTCCAGCGGCGGGCCTCGCGTCAGCCAGCAACGGACCGAGACGTTCCGCCAGGGCGGCGGCCTTGTCGACCGCACGCCGGGCGTCCGGGCCGGCCTCCACCAGAACGTGCAGGGCCATGGCGAGCGCGGTGGTGCGCGGTTCCGGCCGGTCCACGTCGATGCGGACGGCCACGGTCTCGTGCACGGCCTCGGCAAGCCTGCGGGCGGCGGCGGGCACCTGGTCGACGGTGCGCTGCCCGACACCGGGGATCTGCCGCAACCGGTAGGGGCCTCGCTTCGAGGACACTGCCCAAGGTGGGCAGTCCGCTCTTCTCAACGCTCCCCAACCGCAGCCGCCCTTCGGTGACGTCCTGCAACCGGGCGACGGGAATGGCGTCGAGCTCCCGCTTCACCGCCACGCCATGGATTGGCTTCAGTGCCGCCCGTACCGCCTCCACCGCCCTTCCGTGGTCACCGACCACTGCCTGCGCCGCCTCGTACAGTCGCGCCCCCCTCGCGACTGTGTCCCGCTCCTCCCGCCCCGCGCTCCCCGCCCTTCTCCGCCCCTCCCCGGCGTCTTCCCACCGCCCACACCGGGCCTCGACCGGCATCCGCCGCCCCGTGCGGATCCACCGGGCCCCGGAGCAGTCGTTCACACCTCCAGGCTTACGACCGCCGGTAGGATCGGTGCCATGAGTGGTAGCAGGAAGTATTCGGTCAGCCTGCCCGAGGATCTCGCCGAGGCCGTACGCGCCCATGTCGGGCCCGGCGGTTTCTCCGCCTACGTCGCCGAGGCTCTGGAACAGCGGGTCGCCATGGACAAGCTGCGGGAGATCGTCGCCGACTTCGAGACCGACAACGAAGCTCTCACTCGCGAGGAGGTCGAGGCCGCCCGGACGCTGCTGCGCCACGACCACCGGCAGGCCGGCGGGGCCGCCGCCTGATGCCCGGCACCCTCCTGCTCGACAGCGAAGGGCTCTCGAAGCTCTACCGCAAGGACCGCACCGTCGTGACTCTGGTCCAGGCGGCGTCGGAAGAGGGCATCCGCGTCGCCACCAGCGCCATGACCACGCTTGAGGCCGACCACGAGCGCATCCACCAGGCCCGCATCAAGTGGGTTCTCTCCCGCGTCGACGTTCGCGACGTCACCAAGGAGATCACCGACCAGGCTGCCGTCCTCCTTCGCACCCACCACCTTCACGGCCACAAGTACGCCATCGATGCCGCTCTCGCCGCCATCGCCCGCAACGCATCCCAGCCGGTCACTGTCCTCACCTCCGACCCCGAGGACCTGACACTTCTGTGCGGCCCTTCCGTGGAGGTCGTCAAGGTCTGAGACCGTGTCGCCGCCACGCCGCCCGGCAAACGCTGTCACCGCATCGCGGGATCGAGGACTCACCCCGGACGAACACCTGTGCCCGACCCGCCGACAAGCGGGTCGGGCACAGACATCGACATAACGTCACACGTTGAAGCGGAACTCCACCACGTCACCGTCCTGCATCACGTAGTCCTTGCCCTCCATGCGGGCCTTGCCCGCGGCGCGGGCCTCGGCCACCGAACCGGTGGCGATCAGGTCCTCGTAGGAGATGACCTCCGCCTTGATGAAGCCCTTCTGGAAGTCGGTGTGGATGACGCCGGCCGCCTCGGGGGCCGTCGCGCCCTTCTTGATCGTCCAGGCGCGGGCCTCCTTCGGGCCGGCCGTCAGGTACGTCTGGAGACCCAGGGTGTCGAAGCCGACGCGGGCGAGCGTGGCGAGGCCCGGCTCCTCCGCGCCGACGGACTGGAGGAGCTCCATGGCGTCCTCCTCGTCGAGCTCGGCGAGGTCCGCCTCCAGCTTGGCGTTGAGGAAGATCGCCTCGGCCGGGGCGACCAGGGCGCGCTGCTCGTCCTTGAACGCCTCGTCCGTCAGCTCGTCCTCGTCGACGTTGAAGACGTAGAGGAACGGCTTGGTGGTGAGCAGGTGCAGGTCGTGGAGGAGTTCGGCCTTCTCGCCGCCCTGGACGACGCCCTGCGAGAAGAGGGTGTCGCCGCGCTCCAGGATCTCCTTCGCGGCCTCGACCGCGGCGACCTTCGGCGCCACGTCCTTCTTGATCCGGGACTCCTTCTGGAGACGCGGCAGGACCTTCTCGATGGTCTGGAGGTCGGCGAGGATCAGCTCGGTGTTGATCGTCTCGATGTCGTCCTTCGGCGAGACCTTGCCGTCGACGTGGACGACGTTCTCGTCCTTGAAGGCGCGGATGACCTGGCAGATCGCGTCCGACTCGCGGATGTTCGCCAGGAACTTGTTGCCCAGGCCCTCGCCCTCGCTCGCGCCGCGGACGATGCCCGCGATGTCGACGAAGTCGACCGTCGCCGGGAGGACGCGCTGCGAACCGAAGATCTCGGCCAGCCTGCCGAGGCGCGGGTCGGGGACGCCGACGACGCCGACGTTGGGCTCGATCGTGGCGAACGGGTAGTTGGCCGCCAGCACGTCGTTCTTGGTCAGGGCGTTGAACAGGGTCGACTTGCCGACATTCGGCAGGCCGACGATTCCGATCGTGAGCGACACGTTGGCGACTTCCCTAGAAGTGTGGATGGTGGGCCGACCCCCCAGTTTACGGTCGGGCCGACCCCGGCGGTGACGGCCGGGCGAGCAGGCGGCCGGACGAGCGGGCAGGCGAGCAGGCGGCCGGACGAGCGGGCGGACGAGCGAGCGGGCGGACGAGCAAGCAGGCGGCCGAGCGGTCGGCCGTCCGGGTCCGGGCGGGGGACTTCGCGCCAAGGTCGCCGCAAAGGTGTGTCTCGCACCGGTTTCCGGGCCGCCCCCCGCCTACTTTGTCACCGTGGAGCAGCACAGGAGCAGTCCCTCCCGCCGCCCGAGCCCCCCGCGGTCCGCCGTCCCCTTCCGGGGCCGGGCCGCGGGGCGCGCCGGGGTGGTCCCGGTGGGCGGGAGGGCGCGGCCGACGGGGCCGGCCCGTGGCGCGGCGGCCAGGAGGTGCACATGGAC
>JAAXOU010000220.1 GCA_012396115.1 Streptomyces somaliensis DSM 40738
CCCGCCCCCGCCGGCGGGCCCGCGCCCCGCGCCGTCCACCCGGCCGGACGGCGTCGTACGGACGACACGTGACGGCCGCCCCGTTAGCGCACCCCGGAACGGGGCACCGGGGTTCCGGCACGCGGGCCGTAAGGCGCTCACCGGCGCATGGCCTCCGACCCCGCGCACGCGGTCGACGCAGGAGGAACGAGACCATGAGAACGCCCCCCGGCTCCGCGGAGCGTACGGCGCCTCCCGCCGAGGAGCCGCCGTACGAGGCGGAGCCGGAGCACCGCCCCTTCGAATTCGGAGGCTCCGACGGCTCCGACGAGGGCGCCTTCGAGGCCGCCTACCGGCGGTGGAGCCCCCTCGTCCACGCGATGGCCGCCCGCTCCCTCGGCGACGCCCGCGAGGCGGAGGACGTCACCCAGCAGGTCTTCGTCGCCGCCTGGCGCGGCCGGGCGGGGTTCCGCCCGGAGCGCGGCCCGCTCGGCGCCTGGCTGGTCGGCATCACCCGCCGCAAGATCGCGGACGCGCTCGAAGCGAGGACCCGGCGCCTGCGGCTCGCCGAGGCGGCGGCCCGCGTCCCGGACGGGGCGGTCCCCCCGGACGGGGACACGGCACCGGACGCGGTGCTGGACCGCGTCCTCCTCGCCGGCGAGCTCGCACGGCTGCCGCACCGTCAACGCCAGGTGCTATGCATGGCCTACTACGAGGACCTGACCCAGAGCCAGATAGCGACGCGGACCGGCGTGCCGCTGGGCACGGTCAAGAGCCACGCCCGCAGGGGCCTGCACGTCCTGCGCCGCCGGATCGAACAGAACCCCGCCGCGGAACCCCTCCCTTAGGCTCTGCCGTCAAATGCCAGGCCTGCATCGGAAACCGGGGGAGGACGACGGCTGCTTCGTAGGATCTGGCGGTCCTGTCGTAGCGGGTGGCGATGCCGCGCCACTGCTTGAGGCGGTTGGAACGCCGTTCCACGACATTGCGGTGCTCGCACACCCCGCGGCCGGTCGTGGACCCGGTCGAGCCGTTCGGGAACCGTGTGGGCGATGCCCCGGCGGCGGAGCGGGGTACGGATCGCCTTCGAGTCGTAGTCCTCGTCGCCCAGAACGCGTTCCGGCCGGACGCGGGGCCGGCCCGCGAGGACGGCGAGGGCGAAGGCGATGTCGGTGGCCATGGGCACCGCCCAGCCGTCCAGGCTGCCGCCGCCCGCCGTGGTGGTGAGGGCGTAGAGGGCCGCCGGTACCGCCATGCCGCAGACCGCGGCGATGACCGGCAGGGCGGCGGTGGCGGGGGGTGCGCAGCTCGCCGACCACCAGCTCACGCTTCAGCTCGACGCCGGCGACGAGGAAGAGGAGGGTGAGCAGTCCGTCGGCGGTCCAGTGTCCGACGGAGAGGTCCGGGCCGAGGGCCGGTATGCCGAAGTGGAAGTCGCGTATCTGCTCGTAGGCGCCGCCCCAGGGGCTGTTGGCCCAGATCAGCGCGATGACGGCGGCCGCGAGCAGGACCAGCCCACCGACGGTTTCCGTCCTCAGCGCCTGGACCACCGCGTTGCGCTCCGGCAACGGCAGGACGCCGAGGAAGGGGGAACGCTCGCGGGGCGCGGCAGCCATGAGGGGGTACCTCCGGGGTCTTCGGCTTCAGGGCGTATGAGCCCCGGGACGCCGACCGGACTTCCCGGCACACCGCGCGTCGGGTGCAGCCGCTCGCAGGGCGGGGCGTTGACGCGTTCCTCGCACCCCAGCCGCCTCGGGTGAATGCCGCCAGACCACGTTTCACCTGCTGGAACGGGACCAGCGGACATGGTGAGCGGGCCCGTTCACACCAAGGCGCGAGGTGTGTACGGGCCCGCTCGGGAGCCGGGCCGCCGGGGGGCGGTCAGACGGTGGTCTTCACCGACTCCTGGTCTTCGTCGTCCTCGGTGACCTCACCGGCGTTGCGGGCGCGGACGAACTCGAGGAAGGAGTTGAGTTCGCGCTTGACGACCGGGGCGAGGAGGTAGAGGCCGATGATGTTGATGACCGCGAGCATGAACAGCATGGCGTCGGCCATGTCGATCAGCGTCTGAAGCGTCAGCAGGGAGCCCGCGACCGCGAACAGCGTGTAGCAGATCTTGAAGGTCATCTCGCTGGCCGTGCTGCGGCCGAAGAGGTGCGTCCACGCCTTCATGCAGTAGTAACCCCAGGTCAGCACGGTGGAGATGGCGAACAGCATCACCGCGAGGGTGAGGATGTAGGGGAACCAGGGCAGCACCGTCGCGAAGGCGTCCGAGGTGATCGTGACGCCGCCGATGGACTCGCCGCCCTCACGGACCTCGACGTAACTGGCCGGGTTGGCGATGACGATGGTCAGCGCGGTCATCGTGCAGATGACGACCGTGTCGATGAAGGGCTCCAGCAGGGCGACCAGGCCCTCGCTCGCGGGATGCCTGGTCTTGACCGCGGAGTGCGCGATCGGGGCGGAGCCGAGACCGGCCTCGTTGGAGAACGCGGCCCGCTTGAAGCCGATGATCAGCGCGCCCAGCACGCCGCCCGCGACGCCCTGGGGGTTGAACGCGCCCTCGATGATGGTGCCGATCGCGGCCGGCACGGCGGAGACGTGGACCAGGATCACGACCAGGCAGGCGACGATGTAGATGCCGGCCATGGCCGGGACGAGCTTGCTGGTGACATTGGCGATGGAGCGGATACCGCCGAGCAGCACGATGCCGACGAGCGCGGCGATGAGGATGCCGAAGAACAGCGCGCCGGCCGAGGAGCCCATCAGACCGTCCTCGCCGCCGGTGACGGAGACAAGCTGCGCGTAGGACTGGTTGACCTGGAAGAGGTTGCCGCCGAAGAGGCCGAAGAACAGGACGAAGAAGGAGGCCAGGATCGCGAGGACCTTGCCGAGGGTCTTTCCGTTCTTGCCGAAGCGGTCGGCCAGACCCTTGGGCAGGTAGTGCATCGGACCACCGGAGACGGTGCCGTCGGCGTGCACCTCGCGGTACTTCACGCCGAGGGTGACCTCGACGAACTTGGTGGCCATGCCGAGGAGACCGCACAGGATCATCCAGAAGGTGGCGCCGGGGCCACCGATGGAGACGGCGACGGCCACACCGGCGATGTTGCCGAGGCCGACCGTGCCCGAGACGGCGGCGGTCAGGGCCTGGAAGTGGTTGACCTCGCCGGCCGACCCCTTCTCGTCGTACTTTCCACGCACCACGTCGACGGCGAGCTTGAACTTGCGGACTTGGACGAGTCCGAACCAGGCCGAGAAGACCAGGCCGGCGACGACGAGCCAGGCGACGATGAGCGGCAGCTCCGTACCGGCGACGGGTACGGAGTAGAAGACGACTTCCCCGAGCCGGGTGGCTATGGGCTCGAAGAATCCGCTGACGGCTTCGTCGACGGACGTGGTGATGGAGTCGAGTGACACTGTGACTACCTCGATGGCGCGGTAACGGCGCACGGCAGGTCGCGCCGGGAAGATGTGCGGTCTTTGGGTGAACGCCGTTGTCCGATCGGCGACCCCGGGTGGTGTCCGTGGACGCGAACAGTGATCACCCTGGTCGTGCGGCCGGCCTGTGCGCCGACGCCTCCGAGGGCAGCTAGGGGTGTTGCCACCTGCGGAGTTGCGCAGTTCTACCACGACCTTTACGTATTCTTTAGTGATGTAAATCACATCACCATCAGTGATGTTCGAAAACTCCAGCGAACGAAACCAGACCGTTATCAGGAGGGCGGGATCCGTTCATCGGACACGTATGAGTGGGGGTGGGCCGGACCACGGGGGAGACCGCCGGACCGTCGGGTCCGGGAGCGCCGTTCGCCGTCACTCCGCCAGAGCCGCGCGGAGGAAGGCGGGGATCCCCGACCGGGCGGTCCCAGCCTGTGGTCCCACGCTCGGCAGGGTGCCGAACGCGTGCTTCACCTCCCGGTACTCGGAAAGCCGCGCGGGGGTCCCCGCCGTGCGCGGCCGTTCGGCGTGGCGGCGGCCGCGTCCCGGGCGGGCACCACCACGAGCGCCGGGGCTGGCCCGCCCGGGTCGCCCGCGTACGGCGGCGAGACCGCGCGGGCGTCGGCTTCCGGCGGGACGGCGGGCCGCCGGAAGAGCCGCAGTCGCGGCAGGGTCAGGGCCGGACCGTGTCCGTACTCGGTGACCGAGGGACGGTCGGACATCGCCTCGGCCACGCCGACCACGGGACCGACCAGCACCTGCGCCGTGAGTCCCGGGCCGGCCCTCCGGGCCCGGACGGCCGTCGGTGCGCTGACCAGCACACCGCGGCTCTCGCCGAAGACGGCCGTGCTCGCCGTGTCCACGCCCCACTGGGCGGCGCGCCGGGGCACGTACCAGGGCACGTCCCAGCCGTCGTCAGCGGCGTTCGACAGGAGGCTGCCGGGAGCGAGGAGGCGGTGCTCGACGGAGAAGACGAGGGCCGGCAGCCGTGCGGCAAGACGGCTGTGGGTCCAGTCGCACTGCACCGCCGTGCCCGCGAAACCGCCCCCGTAGAGATGGACCACGAGCGGCGGATCGGTTCGGGCCGCGGTGCCGTCGTCTTCCGCCGGGACCGGCCGGTGGATCCGGGCCGGCAGGCCGCGGTCGGGCAGCGCGACCTGCTGCCGGGTGATCGCGGCGCCGGTGTCCGGCTCTCCCGGGAGCGTCCGCGCCGCTGGCTCTTCCCGAACGGGCCGGGTTCCGTACGCCGCGCGTCCGCGGGAGCGGCCTCTCAGCGAGGGGCGCGCAGTGAGGCGTCCAGGGCGCTCATGAGCCGCGCGACGCGGTTCTTCCCGGCGGTCGGCGCGGGAGGGTAGCGGGAGAGGACGGCGACCAGTTCCGGTGTGGCGCGTCGCCGAGCCCGTTCGATCAGCGCCCTGCCGGCCTCGGGGTCGTCGCCCGCGCTCAGCTCGGCGATGCGCGCGGCGCTCGCGGCGGCGCGCAGGATGTGCCCCACCTGGGTCGCTCGCGCGATCGGGTGGAGGTACGCGGCGGACGCGGCATCGCCGGCGGACCGTGCGGCGAGCCGTGCCGCCTCGGTGTCCGCCTCCCTCGCGGCGCGGTGCGCGTCCAGTGAGGTGACGCGCTGCACCCTGGTCCTCCTCGCGCCGTTGACGAACTCCCAGGCGGCGTCGAGGGCCGCGCGGGGACGGAGGTCACCGGGCGCGGTCTCCTCGAAGACGGGGAGGACTTCCGTGGCGCTCTCCGCCACATAGCGCGCCACGACCCGCAGCTCGTCCATGGTCAACTCGAAGTCACCCTACACAGTCGTCACGGAGTCGATCCTCCCACCGCGCCCCTCCGCCCCGGTGGTGTTCGCGGCTTGGGGGTTCACGGAGATCACTGGTGCGTGTGTCCGTGCGTGTGGGTCCGCCCGTGGCAGGTCGTCGGCGGATGGCCGGTGGGCGGTGATCAGTCGTCGTCGCCGAAGCGGGATCCGCGGCGTGGCGGGCGGCCATCGGAGTCTCCTTGCCGGCCGGTCGTCGACACGGTGCCGTACGCCCCGGGCGGCAGCGGGCTGCTCCTGCCGGAAGGCCCTGATCATGCCGTCCCCACCTCCGGCGACGCGGTCATCGGGATCGGGGACCGTCGCCTCGCCGGCACCCGGGTCGGAGGGCGGTGCGTCCGTCAGCTGCGGAACCACGCGGCGCGTGTCAACGTCCGTCCAGACGTCAGCGAGATCATCAAATCTGGCGGAGGACCCTTCCATGTCGGCGACAGCCGCCCGCTACCTGTACCTCACGCGGCACGGTGAGGCCTCACCGGAGGGGGACGCGCTGACGGACAACGGCCGCCGGCAGGCCGTCCTGCTCGGGAAGCGACTCCGCGGGGCCCCGCTCACGGCGATCCACCACGGCCCGCTTGCGCGTGCGCAGCAGACGGCACAGCTGGTCTGCGAGCAGTTCGACGGCGTCGCCCTGCGATGTTCGGGACCGGCCGGCGACTACATCCCCCACATGCCGCGGCGCGAGGAGCTGCCGTCGGAATCGGCCGACGCCACGCTCGGCCACCTGGCCCGATTCCCGGCCGAGGAACGCGAGCAGGGCCCCGGCCTGGCCCGGGAGGCTCTCGCGCTGTTCACGGGACCCGTCGTGGGCGGTCAGCCGCGCCACGAACTCGTCGTCACCCACAACTTCCTCATCGGCTGGCTCGTCCGGGCCGCCCTGGACGCCCCGAAGTGGCGCTGGACGGGCATCAACCACGCCAACGCCGCGCTTACCGTCATCCGCTACGCGCCCGGTCGGCCCCCCTCCGTCCTCCTCTTCAACGACACCGGCCACCTCCCCGCCGACCTCCGGTGGACCGGCTTCCCACCAGACCTCCACATCTGAGAGCAGCGCCCCCTCGCCGCGGGCCGTCACCGGACGAGGAAGGCCCCTGGCTGACCCGAAGGCCGGGAGCCGTCGAATGGACAAAACCCGCACGCCCGGACCGACGGTGTTGCTCGGGTTCATCAAGAACGCTGCCGGAGGAAGTGGACCCGGAGCCAGGCCCGGGTGGACGGCGGACACGTCGACGTTGCGTCCACGGACATGGGCACGAGTCCGAAGGCGAGTGAAACCGCCGCCACGGACAGGAGTCCGACCGCGGACACGGACACGAGCCCGATGGCGAGCACGCCCACGCTCCCGAACACGACGTGCCTCGCGGAGCGACGCCGGGTGGGAGCGGGGCCCGGCGGTGGCACTGGACGCAGGCGCGCCCGACCGGGCCCGGCGCGTCACACGGCCGCGTCCGGCACGGCGGTCGACGGGCGACCCGCGGTCACCGGGTGACCGCACCCCGAAGGAGGAACCCGCGGCCCCCTCCGGAGGAGGAACCCGCGGCCCCCTCCGGCAAACCGCTCGGTGGCCGGCGGCTCCGCAGGCGCCCCCGCAGGGTCCGGGCGGGCCGGTACGCCGGGGAGACTCGGGCCCGAGGCGGACGTGTGCCCGCGCCGGGGCGGGGCACACGAGGAGCGGAGGCTGATAACCATGGTTCCTTTGCTCCTCGTCCTTCTGCTGATCCTGCTCCTGTTCGGTGCGGGCTTCGCGCTCGAAGCGCTGTGGTGGGTCGCGGTCGTCGTGCTGGTGGTGTGGCTGCTGGGCTTCGTCATGCGCTCCACGGGAGCCGGTGGCACGCGGGGCCGCTGGTACCGCTGGTAGACGCGGCCCGACCGTCCGACACCGGGCCCCCTCCCGAAGCGTTCGGGAGGGGGCCCGCTGCCGTCGGCCCCACCCGGGCGCGCCGTACACACCGGCGGGACGGTCGAGGGCGGCCGGTCGGGCCGGGCCCGTCCGCGGGGGCGGTCGGAACACGACCGGCGGGGGCGGACGGCGTACAGCGCACGGACGGGGCCCGGCACCCGTGCCGGGCCCCGTCCACGGGGGTCCACGGGGTCGCTCACACCGCGGCCGCCATGGGCGGCCG